>JBEEJT010000083.1:0-16205 GCA_041169085.1 Pseudomonadota bacterium
ACACCGACCGCACAGGCCTGCAGCAGGCCGCTCGGCTGGCCGGCTTGGCCGTGCCGGGTCCGGCGGCGGCGCATTGAGGAAGTCCCGAGCCCATGCAGACCCAACTGTCTCCCGAACACCAGGGCAGCGCGCGCGGCCAGCAGGCCGAAGCGGTGTTGCGCCAGTGCGTGCACTGTGGCTTTTGCAACGCCACGTGCCCCACTTACCGCATGACCGGCGACGAGCTCGACGGGCCGCGTGGCCGCATCTACCTGATGAAGCAGGTGTTCGAGGGCCAGGCGCCCACGCGCACCACGCAAAGCCACCTCGACCGTTGCATCGGCTGTCGCCACTGTGAAAGCACCTGCCCTTCGGGTGTCCAGTACCACGAGCTGCTGGCGGTGGGGCAGGCGGTGGTCGACGAGCAGGTGGCGCGCCCCTGGCAAGAGCGCTGGCTGCGTGCGGGGGTGCGCTGGCTGATGCCTTCGCCCTTGTTCAAGCCGGCTTTGCGCCTGGGGCAGGCCGTGCGGCCGCTGTTGCCGGCGGCTTGGCGCCAGCGCGTGCCCACCGCGCCACCCCTGGCCCCCCCGGCCTGGCCCGACCCGCTGCAAAGCCTGCATGCCCGCCGCATGTTGATGCCTGCCGGTTGCGTGCAGCCGGGCTTGCGGCCCCACATCGACGCAGCCACCGCCCGGGTGCTCGACGCCGTGGGCGTGCGCGTGGACGTGCCCGCCAGCGGCTGTTGCGGTGCGATCCAGGGGCACATGGGCGACGTGGCTGGCGCCAAGGCGCGGGCACGGCGCAACATCGACGCCTGGTGGCCGCACATCGAAACGGCCACGCCGGTCGAGGCCATCGTCGTCAACGCATCAGGCTGTGGCGCCTGGGTGAAGGATTACGACCAGCTGCTGGCCGACGACCCGGCTTATGCCGACAAAGCCCGCCGGGTGGCCGCGCTGGTGCGCGACCCGGGGGAGTTGTTGCCGGCGTGGGTGCCGCTGTTGCAGCGCAAGTTGCAGCGCAAAGGCCAGGTGGCGGCGCAGTTCGGTCCGGTGGCCTTCCACCCGCCCTGCAGCCTGAGCCACGCGCAAAAGCTCAGCAGCGCGGCCAAGCCAGGCCCGGTGGAGCAAGGCCTGCGCGACCTGGGGTTCAACGTGCAACTGGCGACCACCGACAGCCACCAATGCTGTGGCGCGGGCGGGGCCTACAGCCTCTTGCAGCCGGACCTGTCCATGCGCCTGCGCGACGAGAAGCTCAAGCACCTCGGCGCGTTGGACGCCGCCGTGGTGACCAGCGCCAACATCGGGTGCATCGTGCACCTGCAAGGCGGCACCCGCACGCCGGTCAAGCACTGGATCGAAGTCCTGGACGAGGCCTTGAGCCGCTGAGCTCAGTGGGCGCCGACCTGGCCCCGGCTGACGACAGACGACTCAACGCGCTGGTCAAAGACCACTTCCATACGGATCAGTGACTTCACGACCTGGCCCTGGATTTCGCCGGGCGCGAAGCGCGTGGCCAGGAAGGCGTCGCGCGCCGCGTTGAAGTAGTCGCTCGGCACCGGCTCGCTGTCGGGGGCGAGCTGCACCCGTTGCACGTGGCCGGCTTCGTCGATGTAGACGTTGAGCACCACGCGGTGGCGCCCGGTCTCCGGGTCGTCAGGCGGGAAGTCCAGCGACACCAGGGTTTGGGGCACCGGTGGCTGGGTGAGTTGGGGCCGGGGCCACCAGGTCACCTCGCCTTCGGCCGGGGCCTGAGGAGGCATGGCTTCGGGGGGCGGCTCGGTGGGCTGCGGCGTCGGCTGAGGGCTGGGCGCCGCGTCGAGCATCGGGGGTGGTGTCGGGCCCACGGCTGGGGCCACGGCGGGCAGGCTGGGCGCGCGCGACACCACCCGCACCCACTGCATGGGGGCGCGCACCTGGCTGGCGCTGGGGGCCGCGTTGGGCGCGCTGCCCGAGCGCTGCATGAAGCCCACCCACACCGCCGCGTGCAGCGCAGACGCAGCCAGGACGGCGGGGAGGAGCTTGATCATGCCGGCCTCGCCGCTCAGTTCACCAGTTCACGCCACGACACGCGCTTGACCTTGCCCGTGGTGCCGGTGGGGTCGGTGGGCGGCACGCGGGAGTGCACGCTCAGCTTGTCGTCGGGCACCAGCACGGTGGAGGCGCCATTGCCCATGTCGAACCAGGTGATGCCGGTGCCCAGGCCCGGGATGAGCGTGCCCACGGCCGTTTCAGCGGTGGCGGCAGCGCCGTCCTTGACGCTCAGGAAGTACAGCCACGAGCTGCCCGAAGGCGAGCAGGCGGTGCCCACGGGCACATAGCTGATGACGCCCAGGGTGTCGAGTTGCAGGTTCATGTCGATGGCCACGCGCTCGCTGTTGGTGGGCAGGGTCACCGTCCAGCCGATCTTGCTGGCCCAGTCCACCTTCTGCTTGGGCGAGGCGATGGTGCGCTTGAGCCCCGTGGCGTCGGTCACCAGGCTTTGGGACACCAACAGCTCGTTGCCCCGGATCGGGCCCCAGCCGGTGTTGCCCAGGGTGTCCTTGATGGCGTAGATCGATTGCTTCGAGGCGGTGCTGCCGTCCGGTGCGGTGAGGTCGCCAGCACCCAGGTAACGGCCTGTGCCCACGAGCACCACCGGGTACTTGACGCCGGCGTCGGTCACCTCGACCAGCTCGGGCCGCACCTGGATGGGCTGGGCGTCGGTGGACGCGGACGTGCTTTGCAGCTGTGCCAGGCGCAGGGCGCTGAAGTTGGGCGCCACCGAGCCATTGACGTCGAAGCGCCAGAGGTTGCCCAGCAAGTCGCCCGCATAGAAGCGTTCGGCCTGGTTGTTGTTTTCCGAGGTGATCCAGGCGTTGACCTTGGCCAGGCCACTGGGGGCATCGACGGTGCCGATGTTGGTGACCACACCGCGGCTGTTGGTGTAAGTGGTGTCGATCTTGCGCAGCAGGGCGCCGGTCATGGCGTTGACCACGAAGAGGCTGCCGTTGCCGTCGCCGCCGCCTTCGGTGTTGTTGTAGCCCGAAGCGAAGGCCACGGCCCACACCCACTTGGTGCTGTCGGTGGGGTTCTTGACCTTGGTGATCACCGGGTTGCCGTAGCTGTAGCCCAGGTTGGCGAAGCCGGCGGTGCCATTGTTCACTTCCCACAGCAACTTGGGCGAGGTCGGGTTGGTGATGTCGAGGGCGTAGTAGCTCTTGCCACCCTTGTTGAGGCCGCCGACCAGGATGGTGCGCCATGTCGAAGTGGCTGTGTCGTAGACATCGCCCACCATGGGCGAGCCATCGACGTAGTACTGGTGCGAAGCGCCGTAATGGGTGTCCACCAGGCGGTAGAGGTTGGGCAGCACGGCCGTGGGCACGAACGCCCACAGCTCGGCACCGCCGCCTGCGGCATCCGCACGGAAGGCGTGCAGCATGCCGTCGTTGGCCGCGGCATAGACCACCTTGGTGCGGCTGGCCTGGTCGGTCTTGTACTGGCTGTAGCCTTCGTCGACATACAGGAAGGGCGGGGGGCCGACGAACACGGGCGAGGCGTTGACGATGTCGCCCAGCACGCTGGTGCGTTGGCGGAAGGCGTTGGCAGGCTTGGCGGTGGTGGCCTCGTTGGTGCGGTCGCCGCGCAGGAAGTCCACCACGTTGGTGCCACTGTTGGCCACCGTCTTCAAGGTGTCAGACAAGGTGCTGCACTGGCTGGGCATGGGGCTCTTGCTGCACACACTGGTGAACAGCCCGCCATAGCCATCGGCATTGAGGTTGGTGTAGTTGAAGTTGCGCAGCGTGCGGCCGGTGGCGCCGGGCTCGATGCCCGAGTAGTAGATCGTGCGCGTGGTGTAGTCGCGCTCGGTGAGGGCCGCGCCTGCGCTCCACTTCTCTTCAACGGGCACGACTTCCTTGTTGGCGTTTTCCTTGAGCACCTTGGCCACCAGGTCGCCCCACCAGTCGTCCTGGGTGTGCATGAAGGAAGCCAGGTAGACCAGGTCGGTGCCCAGCACCGGGCGCAGCGAGCTCGCCGCGGCCGAGCCGCCATAGCCGGAGACCTTGCGCAGGCCATTGAGCACGTCGCGGATCGAGGCGGCCATGCTTTCCGGGGTGGACGCCGAGTAGTACTGCCCACGACCGTTGACGGCGGCGTGCCACAGGTCGTCGATCTTGCCGGCCACGTCGCTGTCGATGTTCGACGGGTTGTAGGCGGCAGGCCAGACCGCTTTGCGCGGGCCGTTGGGCTGGTTCGGGTCAGCGGGCAAAGACAAGTCTGCGAAGTCGCCGGTGTCCTTGCTGAGGTAGTCGGGGTCGTACTTCAGCTGACCGTTGACGCCCAGGCCCAGCGTGAACGTGGTCATGTGCTGGTAGCTGGCGGTGTCGATGCCCACCGGGGTCAGGCTGCCGGAGCAGGCGCTGTCTTTGGGGGTGAGCAGGCAGTTGACGGTGGAAGAGGTGCGGAAGGGGGTGACGTAGTAGTACTCGGCCACATCGGCCAGCGAGCTGGTCGAGCCGCCGGTCGTGGTGTTGGTCACGCTGGTTTGCGTGCTGCTGACGGCCACCGTGGTGGACGAACTGCCGGTCACCGTGTTGACCCCGGCGTTGGTGCTGCCCGTGGTGGGGGCGAGCGAGGTCACATTGGGGGTGGCGTAGCTGGCGTAGCCCGTCACGAAGTTCACCGAAGAGCTCGCCGTGATGTTGCCGCTGGCGTTGGTGGTGTAGCCGTTGGCCGAGGTGCACGATTCGCGAGAGCGGCCGGTTGATTTGGTGGTGCAGGTGGCCGACTGGTTGGCCGTGGCCGTGACGCTGTAGTCCGGCGTGCGCGTCTCCACCAGGGTTTCGGCCCCGACGGTCTTGGTGCCTGCCACGTAGTTGGGCAAGGTGGGGTTGTAGACGTCGCTGATGATGGCGCCCGCCGCGTCGTAGGTCACGGTGCGGGTCTGGGTGGCCACATAGGGCACCTCTTCGGTGTGGGTGTAGACCTGGGTCCGGGTCTTGCCCAAGGTTTCCACCTTGAGCGACTCGGTGTACTTGTATTCGGTGCTCACCGGCACCCGCGCAAACGACAGGGTGATGCGCTTGTAGGTGGTGTCGGTGGTGGCTTCGCGCTGGTAGCTCTTGGTTTCGGTGTACCTCGACGTCACCGAATAGGTCTCCACGCGGCGCACCACGCTGCCGTCTTGTTGCGGGGCGACTTCAGCCGCATCCTGCTGCCCCACGGCGGTCGTGCCGTCGAGCTTGTAGGGGCCATAGCCCTTGCTGCTGTCTTCGTCGCCGGTGTTCCAGTAGCCGTCGGTCGACAGCAGCGTGTAGTTGCGCTGGCAGCTGCTTTGCACCGGGTCTGGCGTGGCCGTGGTCTGGCCGGAGACCAGCTTGCCCGTTTGGCCGCGGGCCTGGTTGGCGAAGTAGCGACCGGCCTTGCTCAAGGCCGCACGCAAGGGGGTGGAGCTGCTGGGCGTGGCCGAGTAGATGTTGTTGAAGAATTTGATGCGCTGGGCCTGGTTGAAGTCAGACACCGCCAGGAAGCCGTTCTTGTCGGCCACCGCGTCGGTGTCGCTGATGACGGTGGTGCCCAGGCGGTAGCCGTCGTCCATGGCCACGAACGACGTGCCGGCCGCCCCGCGCATCGACATGATGCGGGTGCGGTAGTAGCTGTACCAGTTCGCGTAGTTGACCTTTTCTTCGTCGCTCAGTGAGCTGGCTTCCACCTTGGTGAGCACCGTGGAGGTCGTGGCCCGGCATTCCTGGGCAAAGGTGTCGCTGACCAAGGCGCCGGTCGAGCGGTCGTACTTCCAGGCCATGTCCTTCTGGCTGCCCGTGTACTTGTAGAAGTACAGGGAGGAGAGGTCGGTGGTCTGCGGCAGCGCGACCACCCAGCGCGAGTAGCTCTGGTTGGCGTCGACCGTGGAGAAGGTGACGTTGACCGACACGGTCGAGTTGCCCAGCGCCGTGACCTTGCCCTTCATCCAGTGGGCGGGCGAGCCGGCGGTGCTGCCGCTGTCGGCGTCGTAGCTCAGCAGGTAGACCTCCTGGTCGAGCGCGTACTTCTTGATGTCGTCCCGGATCGAAGATGTCTTGGCCGTGCCGAAGGAGCTGGTGATGGTCAGCGTCTTGCTGGTGTCAGTGGCGCTGACGTCCATGCTCAGCGTGGTGCTGCTGATCAGGCCGGGGGCGTTGGCCGTGTTCGATTTGGGTTGGTAGCCGTCGTCCAGGGCGGCGCGGAAAGACATGGCCGGGTACTGGACCACGGTGGCCGGCGACACGGGGGCGGCCGGCGTGGGCGGCGGCGTGTAGTTGTAAGGCTTGACCGGGCTGCTGGTGCCGTCGCTGTACTTGTAGGCCAGGCCATTGCAGTGCGCGCTGTAGTAGCCCAGGTATTGCGTGGCGCGCGAAGACGACACCGACGCTTCATCAGGCATGTGCGCCGAGCGCATCGAGCCGGAATCGTCGAGGATGAACAGGAGGTTGTGTTTGGTGCCCGTGGTCGCGTTCGACAGCGGCGCGTTGGCCAGCTCGGTGGCGTACAACGCTTGCATCGACGACAGGGCAGCCAGGCCGAAGCCGAGCGCCAGCTGTTGTGCGCGGGTGGTGGTCTTGGACGTCATGGTGGTCCCCCTTCGCCCTGTGTCGGGCCGGGCCTCAGAAATGCACGATGGTTTCGGTGAAGCTGGTGGTCTCGCGGGCGTCGCTGCGGGCGCGCACCACGATCCGGTAGTAAGGGCCAGCTGCCCCGGTGAAGCGGGCGTAGTCGCCGTAGTCGAGCTTGCCGCGCTTGTTGGACGAGCCCGTGGTGGAAGACGGTTTGAGGCAGGCCGCATCGTCGGTGATGGTGCCGGTGGCGTTGCACAGGCGGAAGATCACCCACTGTGTGGTCACGCCGTTCTGGTTGCCCACGGTGCGTGCCGCCAAGGTGCACTGGCCGTTTTGGCCGGCACAACGGTTGCCATCCCAATCGATGAGCTCGCGGGTGGCGCCCACTTGCTGGCCGGTCACGTCCACGCCGTCGTGGCTGCTGGCGTAATAGCCTTGCTCGCCTGCCCGGGTGGTGCTGGTGCTGCTGTTGGTGCCGGTTTCGGTGTAGCTCGACAGCCAGTTGATTGCGTTCTCGGTGCCCGTGTCGGCGGCGGCCGTGGTGTCTTGCTTGAAGCCAAGGTTGCCCAGCACCTGGCTGCCGGTGTCCATGGAGCGCAGCAGGGCGACGGCACCCAGAGACAGCGCCGCCAGCGCCAGCAAGGCGAAGATCAGCGACAGGCCGCGTTGGAGTCGAGTGGGGTTACGCATGTCAGGAGGACCACAGAACGTTGCGCAGGGGCACGACGGTGTCGAAGGCCTTGTAGCGGTAGTGCTTCCACTCGGTGTCGGCACCCGTGGCGGGGCTGACCTGCAACTTGAAGCAGGTTTGCTCGCCGCATTCGGAGCTGCCGGTCACGGAGGCGGTGCTGCCCACTTCCAGGACGGGGTCGGCCTGGGTGACTTCTTCCTTTTCGCGCTGCTGGCTGCGCGCCACCACGGCGATGCGCACGGTGCGCACCTGCCGCCAGCCCGCCGCCGTGGTCGGGGTGGTGGTGTCGTAGGTGTCGACCGTGCCGTCGGCATCGGTGTCCTTGCCGTAAAACGCCTTCATCAGCACCACGTTGTTGCCCACCGTGCTGGTGGTGGTGGTGTCGTTGGCCACCACCAAATCGGTGCTTTGCAGGTTGCCGTCCTGAACGAAGAAGGTGCGGCTGACCAGGTCCGTGGCCTTGGCCAGCGTGGTGCCCGTTTCGTAGGTGCTGGGCATGTTGGTGGTCGCCGGGTTCCAGGTGTTGGCCTGGGGCACATGGGGGATGGTGGTGCTGGTCAACACGCTGCCGCCTGTGCCTTGCACGGTGAACAAGGTGCACCACTGGGTCGAGCTGGGGGCGGCCGGCAGGGCCAGCATCAGGTCGCCCGTGCGCACCCCCAGCGAGCTTTGCACGACGAACGCCGCGTCGGTGTTGGCGTGGTCCGTGGTGGTCAACATGGGCACCGCGTAGCCCGTTGTGCCGCTGCGGATCACGACCACCTGGTCCGACGTGGTGGCGTTGGCACCTGCGGTGATGATCACCGGGGCCAGCGTCATGGGGCGGGCGGCGTGGCCGTTGAACTGGGCCTGCACGGTGCAGCCCAGGGTGGCGGCGTTGTTGATCAGGCCATAGCCCGACATCTGGATGTCGCGTTGCAGTGAGAACAGGCTGAGGGCCGCGTTGATCTGGGCGTCGCTGCCTTCCGTGGTCGAGCGGCGGTTGCCTTCGGCCTTTTGCATCACGGCCGCGATGATCACGGTGCTCAGCAGTGCGAGCGTCATGCCCACCATCAGCTCCACCAGGGTGAAGCCGGCCTGGCCTGCAGGCGTGTGGGGTGTGGGGTGGGGGCGCTGTGGCATGGGGGACCCCGTCACATGGACGCGCGGATGTTGGTGGAGGTGGAGTAGGCGTGGATGTCCGACGAGCCTTGCTTCCACTGGATCTGGATGGTCACCAGCCCCGTGCCGGTGTTGACGCTCAGCACGGCGCCCACCCCACCGGGCAACTGGCGCGAGACCTTGCCTTGCCACTCGCTGCAGGGGTCGTAGGCCGCACAGTTGGCGCTGGTGTAGCTGCCCAGATTGTTGACGTCGGACCACATGACGCCGATCACCTCGTTGGCCAGCGCGGCCGCTTCGGCGCGCAGCTTGGCGGCGGTCTGGGCGCTGCTCATGCGGCCCTGCAGGCCAACCAGCGCCAGCACGCCGATGCTGAAGATCAGGATGCTGACCAGCACTTCCAGCAACAGGAAGCCTTGTGCATGGCGGCGGCTCATCGGTAAGTCCCTTCGGGGCACTTGCGAGGGTCGCTGCCTTCGGTCACGCTCACGTCGCACAGCCGGGTCTGGCCCGAGGTGCTGATGAGGATGCGCAACGGGCGGTCGCCGGTCTGCTCGCTGGCCTGGGCCACGTTGATCTGGGTGACGCTGCCGGTGACCGCGCGGCCGAAGCCGTCGAACGTCACCGAGGTGGCGGCGTTGCCGTCGGCGTCGGTGGCGTTGACCGACACGCCCGCGCTGCCGTCGGCGCCCAGGCGGGTCGCCACGATGCGCGGCGAGGTGGAGGTGGACGGTGCGCTGGCACAGTGGCTGGTGGGGTCGTTGACCGACACCACCCAGGACGTGCCGGTGGCCGACAGCACGCATTCGTCGCTCATGGCCGTGGTCGAGGCCTGGCTCACCAGCCAGAAGCTCACCGTGCGGTTGCGCCGCACAGCTTCGTTGCGGGCCTGCTGCAGCCCGGTGAGCGTGGCTTCGGCCTGGTTGCGCAGGTGGGTGTTGCGCAACCAGCTGCTGATGTTGGGCATGGCGGCAGACATCAACATGCCCAACACCACGAGCACCACCGCGATCTCGATGATAGAGAAGCCGCGCACCCGCGCAGCGCCATGGCGCGGGCTCATGAGCACTCTCCTGCGCTCTTGGTGGCCCAGCAGCCCAGCGTCAGCTGTTCGCCAGCGAAGCCGGTGGTGCGCTTGGCGCCAGCGTCGTCGAGCGTGTAGGCATAGCCCGCCACGTTGCTGCCGCTGTTGCCGGTGGCGGTGATGGTGAAGTGCTGTGCAGCGGCGCCCGACGTGGCGTCGGCCGACACCGTGCAGGTGTAGGTGAAGTGCGAGGCCTCGCCACCGAGCTCGGCGGCGGTGAGCTGGTTGGCGGCCGCACCGCCACACGAGGTGGCGTCGATGTCGGCGGCGTAGCGGCGGTTGTCCTGGTAGTACTGCTCCAGCTTGATGCGGTAGCTCGCCAGGTTGGTGAACGCTTCTTGCAGCTGCCCGCGGCGGATGTAGTTGGTGTAGGCCGGCAAAGCCACCGACGACAGGATCGCCACGATGGCCACCACGATCATCACCTCGATGAGCGTGAAGCCGTGGGGGCGGCCGAGAAGGGGGTGTTGCGGTCGGGAGAACATGCCTGAAGCCCTTGGTGTTGAATCCATCTTCCGGCTTATCGACGGATTCTGGTCAGGGCTCAGGGGGCGGGGTGCCTGGATAACCGTGACAAATGCCACGCTGTAAACAGCGTTCACATTTGCTTGCAGGCCGTTGGAGGCGGGCCCGCCAAGGGGCTTGCCGCTCGTCGCTCAGGGGCGACCGTTCAGCGACAAGCGGCGCTTCAGCGGGCCACGGGGCGCGCGGGGTCGCTGCACCACTCGCTCCACGAGCCGGCGTACAGCGCGGTGGGGGCGTGGCCGGCAATGGCCAGGGCGAGCAGGTTGTGGCAGGCGGTCACGCCCGAGCCACACTGGTGCACCAGGGTGTCGAGGGGCTGGCCACCGATGACTTCGGCCCACTCGGCGCGCAAGGTGGGCGCGTCCTTGAACCGGCCGTCCGGCTGCAAATTGAGCTGGAAGAAGCGGTTGCGCGCCCCCGGGATGTGGCCGCCTACGGGGTCGAGCGTTTCGTTCTCGCCGCGAAAGCGGTCGGGCGCGCGGGCGTCGACCAGGCAGATCGGGTGGCCGCTGGGGGCGCCCGTCGCGGCTGTCTCGCCTGGCAGGCTTCGCCACACCTCGTCGGCGCTGCGCAGCCAGCCGGTGCGGGGCTGGGCCGTCCAGGTGCCCGGCGTGGCCGGCTCGGGGGCGGCCGTGCTCGATTCACCGCCTTCGGCCAGCCAGGCTGGCCAGCCGCCGTCGAGCACCTGCACGGCGTCGAAGCCCAGCCAGCGCAGCATCCACCACAGCCGGGCGGCGAACATGCCACCTTGCGCGTCGTAGACCACCACCTGGTGGGCCGGGGTGAGGCCCCAGGCGCGAGCGGTGGCCTCGAAGGCCTCGGGAGCAGGCAGCGGGTGGCGGCCATTGCGCCCCGTCTTGGGGGCCGACAGCGCGCGGTCGAGGTGCACGTGGCGTGCCCCGGGGATGTGGCCTTCGCGCCAAGCCGCTTCGCCCGCATCCTGCTGGGCCAGGTTGAAGCGGGTGTCGAGCACCAGGCAAGGCGCACCGGGCTGGGCCAGGCGGGCACGCAACTCGGCGGCAGAGATCAGCGGCGACGGCGTCGTGGGCGTGGCGGTCATGGGGCGGCCTGTGTCGAGGTTCAGAACAGCGCCATGCTGAGCTTGCGGCGGTAGAGGTCGATGGTGGGGTCGTTGGGCACCACTTCCACCTTGCCGGCGATCTCCAGCTTGGGCGCTGCCCCGGCGCCAGGCGCCTGGCCATGGACGCCGGCGTGACCGGCCGGGCCGCGTGCCGGTGTGGGCTTGGGCTGGGGCTTGGTCAGCACTTCCAGGATGGCCACGTAGGTCTTGCGCGCAGACTCGTCTTGCCAGGCCTTGTCGCGCATGATGATTTCCAGCAGCTCGTCCATGGCCTGGGTGGGCTGGCCCGCGGCCCAGAAAATCTGGGCCAGCTCGAAGCGGGCCTGGAAGTCGCGCTTGTTGGCTTCCACGGCGGCGGCCAGCTCCGAGGGCGAGCGACCCGAGCGGGCAGCCTGCACGGCCGCGATGTAGCGGCTGAAGGCCACCACGCGCGCTTCGGGCACCGGGCCCGTGGCGCGGCCGGCCACCGGCAGGAAGATGTGCTTGGCGGCCTCGACCTGGCCTTCGGCCAGCAGCAGCTTGATCAAGTCGAAACGGGCCTCGTCGTTGCCAGGGTCCTTGACCAGGGCGTCTTCCAGCAGCGCCAGGGCCGACTCGGTGTCGCCCTCGTCCATCAGGGTTTCGGCTTCGTTGGTTTCCTCGGCGGCTTCGAGGGCGTCCTCGCTGGCCACGTGCTTGTCGAGGAACTCGCGGATCTTTTCCGGGGGGATGGCGCCCACAAAGCCGTCCACCGGCTGGCCGCCTTTGAACATCACGCAAAACGGGATGGAGCGCACGCCGAACATCTGCGAGAGCTGGCCCGAAATTTCGGGCTGCTCGTCGGCGTTGACCTTGGCCAGGATGAAGCGGCCGGCGTATTCTTCTTCCAGCCGCTCCAGCACGGGGCCCAGGCTCTTGCAGGGGCCGCACCATTCGGCCCAGATGTCCAGCAGCACCGGTGTGCCCACCGACGCGGCAATCAGGTCGGTTTCGAAGTTTTCGATGGTGATGTCGATCATGGGTGGGCTCTTGGCGCAGGGGAGCGCCTAAAATTCAGGGTTTGACCAGATGAAGGAGCGGGCCGTGACGAGCACGACGGGCGCAAGCCAAGCACAAGACGCCGTGAAAGTCGGTGTGGTGATGGGTTCCAGCAGCGACTGGGACGTGATGCGCCATGCGGCTGACATTCTCACCGAGTTCGGCGTTGCCTTCGAAGCCCAGGTGGTTTCTGCCCACCGCATGCCCGACGACATGTTCCGTTACGCGGAAGCCGCCGCCGACCGCGGCCTGGTCGCCATCATCGCTGGCGCCGGTGGCGCCGCCCACTTGCCCGGCATGCTGGCCGCCAAGACCACGGTGCCCGTGCTGGGCGTGCCGGTGCCGTCGCGCCACCTGCAAGGCGTCGATTCGCTGCACTCCATCGTGCAAATGCCCAAGGGCATCCCGGTGGCCACGTTTGCCATCGGCACGGCCGGTGCGGGCAACGCCGCGCTGTTCGCCGTGGCCATGCTCGCCGGCGCTGACCCGGCCTTGCGCGCCAAGCTCGATGCCTTCCGCGCCCGCCAGACCGAAGTGGCCCGCGCCATGACGGCCGACCTGACTTTCGATCCCAAGGCCTGACCTGCGATGAGCGACTCCAAGCACACCGTGATCCTGCCCGGCGCGACGCTGGGCGTGATGGGCGGCGGCCAGCTGGGCCGCATGTTCGTGCACGCCGCCCAGGCCATGGGCTACCGCACGGCCGTGCTCGACGCCGACCCGGACAGCCCGGCGGGCCTGGTGTCGCACGTGCACCTGCGCACCCCCTACCTGGACAGCGAGGGCCTCCAGCAACTCGCCCAGGTGGCTGACGCCATCACGACCGAGTTCGAGAACGTGCCGGCCGAAGCGCTCGACGAGCTGGCCCGCACCCGCCCCGTGGCCCCGGCCGGTGCCGCCGTGGCCGTCTGCCAGGACCGCGCCCGCGAAAAGGCCCACTTCGTGGCCTGCGGTGTGCCTTGCGCACCCCACGCCCTCATCGAGACACCCGAGCAACTGGCCGCCGTCACCGACGACTTGCTGCCGGGCATCTTGAAGACCGCCCGCATGGGCTACGACGGCAAGGGCCAGATCCGCGTCAAGACGCGTGCCGAACTGGTTGCCGCCTGGGACGAGCTCGACCGCGTGGCCTGTGTGCTCGAAGCCATGCTGCCCCTGGCCTACGAGGTCAGCGTGCTGGTGGCCCGTGGCCGCGACGGCCAGGTGGTGCATTTCCCCATCCAGCAAAACCTGCACCGCGACGGCATCCTGGCCGTCACCACCGTGCCCGCGCCCGACCTGAGCGCGGCCGTGGCCGAACAGGCGTATGACTCGGCCCACAAGATCGCCTCCTCGCTGGCCTACGTGGGCGTGCTGTGCGTCGAATTTTTCGTCTTGCAAGACGGCCGCATCGTGGCCAACGAGATGGCCCCGCGCCCGCACAACAGCGGTCACCACACCATCGACGCCTGCGACGTCTCGCAGTTCGAGCTGCAGGTGCGTTGCATGACCGGTCTGCCCCTGGTGGCGCCGGTGTTGCACAGCCCTTGCCTGATGCTCAACCTCCTGGGGGACCTGTGGTTCCCGGCCGGGGGCAGCGAGCAAGTCGAGCCCGACTGGGCCGCGGTGCTGGGCCTGAGCGGCACGCACCTGCACCTCTACGGCAAGGCCAGTGCCCGAAAGGGCCGCAAGATGGGCCACCTGACGGTGACCGGCGCCACGCCGCAAGCCGCGCGCGAGGTGGCCTTGAAGGCCGCCGCCATCCTGGGCATCGCGCCCTTCTGAGGCCTGGCCTGAAGCGACCCCCACCATGCGCCTGCTCGACCCCGAACAACAGCCCGACGCCATCGAGCAGGCGGCCGAGCGACTCCAAGCCGGCGGCCTGGTGGCCATGCCCACCGAAACCGTTTATGGCCTGGCCGCCAACGCCAGCGACGACGCGGCCGTGGCGCGCATCTTCGCGGCCAAAGGTCGCCCGGCCGACCACCCGCTCATCGTTCACGTGGTCAACCTCTACGCGGCGTTCGGCTTCGTTGATGCCTTCCCGCCCGTGGCCCAGCGCCTGGCTGAGGCCTTCTGGCCGGGCCCGCTGACGGTCATCGTGCCGCGCAAGCCGGGCGTGGCGGGCGCGGCCGCTGGCGGTCAGGACACCATCGGGCTGCGGTGCCCCGATCACCCTGTGGCCCAGGCGCTGCTGCAAGCGTGCGCCGAGCGCGACGTCATGGGCCTGGCGGCGCCCAGCGCCAACCGTTTCGGGCGCATCAGCCCGACCCTGTCGGCCCACGTGGTCGAAGAGTTCGAGACGCAAGGCGAGGGCCTGGACGAAGTCTGGGTGCTGGAAGGCGGCGCCAGCGACGTCGGCATCGAATCGACCATCGTCGACTGCTCGCGCGAGCAACCCGTGTTGCTGCGCCCCGGCCGCCTCACGCTGGCCGAGATCGAAGCGGTGGTGGGCGGCCCGGTGGCCTGGTCTCGCCCTGAAGCGCCCGACCCGGCGGCCCCCCGGGCCTCGGGCACGCTGCTGTCGCACTACGCGCCGCGCGCCAAGTTGCGGCTGCTGTCGTCCGAACAGCTGGCGCTGGAGCTGGACACCGCCGAGCGGCGCATGGAAGGCGTGGACGCCATCGTGCGTGCGGCGGCCTCGGGCGAGCGCCACCACCTGGGCGTCTATTCGCGCAGCCTGTGGGCCTGGCACCGGCCACACGAAGGCGTGGTGCACCGCTCCATGCCTGGCGACGCCGTCACCGCGGCCCACGACCTCTTTGCCGACCTGCGCGAACTCGACGCCCATGGTGTCGGCGAGATCTGGGTCGAGGCCCCGCCCGACGACCCGGCCTGGGACGGCGTGCGCGACCGGCTGCTGCGCGCCGCCGCCGCGTGAGCGTGTTGCCGGCCCTTTACATGGCGCGTATATGCTTGCGCCTTGCCCGTACCCACCTTTGCACCATGCTGAACGTCCGTTGTCCTGAGCCCCAACCTGTCTTGCGCCGTCTGGCGGTGCTTTGCGCACTGGCTGGTGGCGCCCTGCTGACCGCAGGCTGCGGTGGCGGCGACCGGGCCGAGCCTTACGTGCCGCAGAAAATGGTGTCGTTCGGCGACGAAAACAGCCTGATCGCCAGCGACCAGCCCAGCGGCCTCACCCTGGCCGCAGACGGCACCACGCCGGCCACCGTCAAGGGCTTGGTCTACACGGTCAACGGCCTGACGGCCGTCTACACGGCGGCCGACGGCGCCGGCAACCCCTACCTCTGCACCGACCCGGCCTCGACGGCTTACACGGCGTGCGACGCGACCAACGGTGTGGCGGGCACCCTGGCGACCTTCACCAACTCCAGCTGGTACCTGGATGCCGCTTACGCCAACAGTTTCGTGGAGGTTCGCCATGGCGCGACGGCGGCCGACACCGCCACCTCGCGGCACATGGACTTGAGCTACATCTACAGCTGTTCGGGCGCTTCCATCTGGACGCAGGTGGTGGCCCACGGCTTCAAGCTGGGCTACAGCCGCTACAACGGTGCCGAAGGCCAGTGCCCCAGCGACCAGTACAGCAACGCCGTCACTTACGCGGCTTACGGTGCCCGCGTGGCCGATGTCGTCCAACAGGTCAACACCCACCAGGGCGAACTCGCCAAGGGCACGCTGGTCACGGTGATGGCCGGCCAGTGGGACATCTACGACGCCTACATCGACATCACCCAGAACGCGGTGGCCCAATCCGTCGTGGAAGCCCGGCTGCAAGCCAGCGCGGCCGATCTGGCCTCCGCCGTCATCCAGGCGGTGAACACGGGGGCCAAGGTGGTCCTGGCGCTGACGCCCGACCTGGGTGAATCGCCCCTGGCCTACAACGCCAGCCAGCGCACCTTGCTCAAGTCGCTGACGCTGACCTTCAACAACGCGCTCTACATCCACAACATCGCCACGCGGGTGACCGACGGGGGCCGGGTGGTGGCGGGCGTCAACACCGAGCTGTTGACCAACACTTCTACCCGCAGCACGGCGTACACCTACGCGCCCAGCGTGGTGTGCCCCGAAGCCGACACCTACACCACGACCACCACCACCGACGGCAGTGGCAACACCACCACCACCGAATCGGGCAACACCTTGAAGGACCCGGTGGGCAACCGGGTGAAGGCCGACGGCAGCTTCGCGGGCTACGACCGCTTTCAGGCGG
>JBEEJT010000084.1:0-5610 GCA_041169085.1 Pseudomonadota bacterium
CTCGACCAGGTGCTCAAGGTCAAGCCGATCCGAGACACGCTGATGGCGCAGAACCTGGGCAACAAGCCCATCTCCGTGCCGCTCTACCAGTACCACGGTCAGGCCGACGAGTTCATCCCGCTCGACCAGGACGTGGCGCTCAAGCGCGCCTATTGCGCGAAGTTCCCGTCGGTGCAGTTTGACCTCTACCCGAGCGAGCACATCGTCACCCAGTTCCAGGCCGCCCCGCAGGCCCTGGCCTGGATGGCCGACCGCATCGCCGGCAAGGCCGCACCCAGCAACTGCAGCAACACGGCCGCCACGCCGCCCTCCACGGCCAACGACAACACGGGCGACCTGATCGTCACCCTGGACAAGTGGCCGCTGGCCGCCACGGTGGGCCTCAAGACGCTGGCCCAGACCGTGACCCTGCCGGCCACGTCCACCTTCACAGCCAAGTCCAACATCACCAAGAACACGCTGGACGGCACCCTCAACGTGCCCGAGTTCCAGCAGGTGATCAACCTGTTGGGCCTGAAGCTGCCCGTGGGCATCCGCGTGACGCCGGTGGGCAACGTGACGGGCAAGGTCTCGCTGGACAACGGTGGGCAGCTGCACATCGCCGCCAACGCGCAAACCAACATCACGGTGACGTCCATCCTGGGCATCCCGTTTGGCGAGTGCAAGACGGTGACCCCGGTGACCTTCCCGATCAACTACGACGGCCCGCTGTCGTCGCTGGGCAATGGCAACCTGACCTTCACCGGTTTGACCAGCTTCCCGCAGATCAAGGGCTGCTTCATCTCCGGCATCCTGACCGCCTTCATGTCGGGCCCTGGCCAGAGCTACAAGTTCACCGTGAGCCCGCCGGCGCCCACGAGCTTCTGAAGCTGACCCAACAACAACCAGCTCCTCTCTGATCACGGTCTTGGGCCTGCGCCCGCCACGGTGTTTTTGCGTTCACCGGGGTGGGGCAGGCCCTTTTTTCGTGGCCCGCATCAGGGCAAGCCCCTCTGCCCATCGACCGCCCTGCCCCAGAACATCGGCGCTTCCCCTTCGCCTCAACAAAGCAGGAAGCCCCATGCCCTCAGCCCTTCCCCGCGTCACGCACCCACACCTGGCCCCGGCCGCGCTGGCCGCCTTGCTGGCCTGTGGCAGCGCCACCGCCCAAACCGCCTACACCTACAAGGAGCTGGTCAAGCCCAGTGGGTCGATGGGGTGCGCAGTGGGTCTCGGTGATGTCATCTCGACCCATGCGATGAACAGCCAAGGCGATGTGGCAGCCTTTTGCTACACCGTCGGGGGCTACAAGTTCGGGCAGTCGACCGACTATGGCTACAACCCCTTCGCCATCAGCCCGTGGTACCTCTACCGCCCTGTGTTGTGGCGCGCTGGCGCCAGCGCCAAGGCCCTGCCTTTGACCACACGCCACGTGGCCTTCGGCATCGCCCCGCTGGACACCGGTCACGTGGTGGCGCGCACCGTGGCCTACGACGGCAAGGTGCTCTCTCAAGCCCCGGCGGACTACACCGAAACCCGTTGGTCACCCACCTTGCAGCGCAGCCCTTGGCAGCCCTGCGGCGAAGGCGCCGGCCTGCTGCGCGTGGTCAGCCGTCAAGGGCGCTTTGCCTGCCTGACACAAGGCGGCAGCGCCATTGCGGTGTCCAACCAGGGCACCGATCTGCGCACCTTGCCCCCCATGCCTGGCGCACAGAGCCTCCTCATCGACATGTCGGCCCAGTTGGCGGTCAACGATGCGGGCCAGGTGGCCGCGGTGCGCCAGGTGGCGTCGAACCAAGGCCCCCGCAGCGAAGCCTGGCTCTGGACGGGCACAGCCTGGCAAGCCATGGCTTTGCCTGAGGGCTTGTCGCCTGACTTCGTGGTCTCCCTCAACAACCAAGGGGCGGCCTTGTTGCGTGCGGGCGGCGGCCGGTGGCTCCTCTGGCAAGACGGCCAGGCCCGGCAGCTCGAGTTGGGCAACATGACGCCGGTTGCGCTCGACGACCAGGGCCGCGTGCTCGGCTCCGAGCCGGCCTCACTGAACAATGGCGTGTACGCGGCGGCGCGGGTCTGGGCCAATGGCCAGCTCTCCGCCCCCCAAGCCCTGGTGAGCAACTGGCCAGCCAAGTGGTCGGCCCGCCGCGTGGTGGACAGCCTGCCGGACGGCCGCCTGCTGGTTGAAGTGGGCGACTTCTCGCAAAAGTACCCCAGCGACAGCAAGCTGGTGTTGCTGACGCCGCAGTGAGCCTGCGGGCCTGTTCTCTGAAGGCGCTCTGAAGATCGATGGCGCCACAGCTTGCTGAACTGGGACTTGGTCTACGGGCCCCTGCTCACCGCCATCGGCAGCCTGGTGGCCATCCACGCGGCCAGCCCCAGCTGGCGCTGGTTGCCCTGGTCGGTCGCGGCCTGGGGTGTCGGCCTGACGCTGCGCCACTACTGGAGGCGTCACAGGCTGCCCATCGCCAGCGTGGTCGAAGTCCAGCGAGGGCCCCTGGCATGGGTTGAGGTGGCAGGCCCAGATGACTCGCGCAGCACCGAGCTCAGGTTGGGCGGCGGCCGCAACCTGAGCTACCCCTTCGGATGGCCGCGCCCCGTGGACACCCCTGACACCACCCTGGAGCTGCGCGTGGATGACGGCCTCGTGGTGCGGCACTTGCACATGTCCATCGACGAGCAGGAGCGCCTTTTTCCACCGGAGCACATGGGGCACCACCTGTGGATGACGATGGTGGGCGCCATCCTGGTGGGCACCACCTGGCTGCTGGACACCGCCCTGGACGCCGATCAAGCCCAGGCGACGCTGACGCGCTTGGCGTGGCTGGTCGTGGGCCTGGTGGCCTGGCACCTGCCCAACCTCAGAGCCAAGCTGAAGCGTGACCGGGCCCGAATGGCCGCCATCGAGCGGCACTGGCTCGGGCAACTCAACCGCGACGTGCCCGGGCGGCCGCGCCGCTCACGCTGAGCAGGCCCAAGGCCATCAAGGCCCAGGCCGAAGGCTCGGGCACTGAAGCAGGCACGGTGGCCGACGTGACCTGGCCACCGAAATCCACCACCCAGTAGCTGCCAAAGCTGCCCACCGAGCTGTAAGCCATGGCCACGCCCGCCACCTTGAAGTTGCCATCCAGGATGTTGGCGCGGTGGCCCGGGCTGTTCATCCAGCCGTCCACCACCGCGGCCGGCGTGGTGTAGCCCGCAGCGATGATCTCGCCCAGCCAGGTGCTGGGGGTGTAATAAGCCTTGACCCGCGTGAAGGTGGGTGTGCCGTCGCAGCTCTCGTGCTGGAAGCATGGCGTGGTCGCCATGTCCAGGGCATGGGCCTCGGCGGCGGCGTCGAGGTTCAGGTCCAACAGCACAGCCGCCAGGCCATGGTTGGCGCGCTGCACATTGATGAGTTCGAGCACCTGCTGCTCGATGCTGCCGTTGAGGTCCGCAGCCGCCTGGGCACCCGAGGCGGCCAGGGTCAGGGCCACGGCGCCCATGGCGTGAGCCAACTGTCGCATCCTTCTGCTCCTTGGTTTTCGATTGAGGCGACAGTTTACGCGGGCAAACCCTGGGCCGCCCCCCTCAACCGAGTTGTCGCCACCAGGCTGCGATGTCGTCGATCTCGTCCGGGCACACGCTGTGGTCGATGGGGTAGCTGTGCCAGGTGACGGGCTGACCCAGCCGGTGCAAGACCGCGTAGGCCTGCTGACCGCGCGAGGTGAGCACCACGCCATCGGCGTCGCCATGCCCCAAAAACACAGGCGTTTGCGCATTGGCCGGGTGGCGATCGGCCTCGGTGGACTCGGGCCAAGGCAGGTAGCCCGACAGGCCCACGATGCCGCCGAGGCGTTGGCCGTAGCGCAGCCCGGCCAGCAGCGCCATGGCACAGCCTTGCGAGAAGCCCATCAACACGATCGCCTCGGCCGGGATGCCGCGCGCCACCTCGCGGTCGATCAACGCATGCACCGCCTGCAACGAAGCCCGCATGGACACCGGGTCTTCGCGCTCCGGGCCCTGCACGGGGCGGATGTCGTACCAGGCGCGCATCTCGTAGCCGCCATTGATGCTCACCGGCATGACCGGCGCGCTGGGCAACACGAAGCGCACAGGCCCCAGATCCGCCAGGTCACGCGCCAGGATCTGGCACACCGGCTCGAAGTCGCTGCCATCGGCCCCAAGGCCGTGGAGGATGATCAGGCAGCGCTGGGGGTTGGGGGCGGATTCGAGTTCGAGGGTGGGGAGGGGCATGGCTGGTGACCCGGTGCGCAGGCGCTGGCGGGAGAGGCAGATGGTGCAAGCCTAATGCAGTGGCAGGCCACCGTGACGGCCGAGCCCGGCCGGGCCTGGCATCAAGACCCCAAGAAACGGTGCCACCACCACACCCACAAGCCCAGGCCGGAGGCCATGCAGGCCAGGTAATAGGCCTTTTCCCAGGGGGCGAACACGGCTTGCCTGGCAGGGATCAGTTTGAGCCCAGGAATGGGCTGACCGGCAGCGGGCACCAAAGAGGGGTCGAACCGCATTTCCTGGCTGCTCCATTCCGCCAACACCTTGCCCAACACGAAGGGGAAGGCCATGGCCAGCGCCACCGCCAACAGGCCATAGAACAGCACGATGAAGGGCCACGGCCATAGGGGCAAGCCGTCGTCACCCACGTCGATGAGGTAGGTGATGAAGCTGTGTTTGCAGGCCTCGAAGAAGTTCAACTTGCCGCCGGGCACCAGTTTGACGGCGGTGGGCAGGGCAGCATCTTCGTGGGCCATGTAGCGGCGCAGGAACTCATACGCCGCTTCAGCGTGCTGCATGGTGGGGATCATGGCCAGGAGCACGATGGAGCGCTCGAGCTCGCCTTTGGCGTTGCGTTGAACCGCACGCAGATGAAAGGTCTGGGCGCCCGAGGCACTCACGATCACGCGCTCAATGGCGAAGTCGCAGGCTTGCCAGTCCCAGGCCAGGAAGCGGATGTCTTTGGCCTTCTTGACCTTGACGGAAGGGTCTGCGGCCACGATCTTGCCGGCTTGTCTGTTCAGCAGGACAAGGTTTTCAGCGACGCGGTTCAGATCGAAGGAGAAAAATGCGGCTGCAGCCAATAGTGAAGAAAAACTCAGGCCAGAAGCCACATACAAACCCTTCGTACGCCCCCCCTGCCAACCGAACTTGTATGCCATCCAAGCCATCATTAAGGCACTCACAAGAAACACCAAACCCATCAATACACCGATCCCCCTCGCTCCTCGCGCACCAACATCTAGTACAGCTTTGCTATTGTCAATAGATACCAGGGGGCAAGGCTCAACAAGCTGCAGCGCTGGTGCACTCGCAACATTGGGCAGGTAGCTCAATGGTCCGATTGCCCCTAGAGTTTTGATCCAAGGGCGCTCATCTTCGGCTGGTGGCGTGGGGACCGTCATATCGCTCATGAGGGTGAACAGGTGAGTTGGACACATTGAGAGACCAGTCACACCCAGCCCAGATTCAAGCCTCCAAAAAGCGATACCACCACCACACCCACAAGCCCAGGCCGGAGGCCATGCAGGCCAGGTAATAGGCCTTTTCCCAGGGGGCGAACACGGCTTGCCTGGCAGGGATCAGTTTGACCCCAGGAATGGGCTGACCGGCAGCGGGCACCAAAGAGGGGTCGAACCGCAT
>JBEEJT010000085.1:0-8829 GCA_041169085.1 Pseudomonadota bacterium
CGGGTGATCGAAGAAACCGGCGATGCGGTGGTGGTGACCGACGCGGTGGACCGCGTGGTGATGGTCAACCCGTCGTTCCTTCGGCTGACGTCGACCACCCTGACGCAGGTGATCGGTCAGAGCGCCGAGTTGCTGGGCCTGTCGCCGCTGCGCGAATCGCACTTGCCCGGTGTGACCGAGGCCATGAAGTCAGGCCAGCGCTGGTCGGGCGAGAGCCGACAGCTGCCAATGCATGGCCGGTACCTCGACACCTGGCTGAGCGTGAGCACCCTGCGCAATGCCCGCAGCGCCATCACCCAGCACATCCGGGTCTTCAGCGACATTTCCGCCCTCAAGGCCCACCAACGCGAGCTGGCCGAGCAGGCCCGCCACGACAGCCTGACCGGCCTGCCCAACCGCCGGGCCTTCGGTGAACACCTCGCCCAAGCCATGGCCCGCGCGCGCCGCGGCACCCGCTCGTTGGCCGTGCTGTTCATCGACCTCGACGGTTTCAAGGCCATCAACGACATTTTTGGCCACGCAGCGGGCGACGAGTTGCTGGTGCACGTGGCGCAGCGGCTGCAAGAGTGCGTGCGCGAAACCGACACCGTCTGCCGGCTCGCGGGCGACGAGTTCACCGTGATCCTGGAAGGCGCGTCCCAGCCCGACGAAGTCGGCGTGGTGTGCCAACGCATCCTCGATCGCCTGTGCGTGCCCCACCGCTTCGAGCACCAGTCCCGGGTGGTGAGCCCCAGCATTGGTGCCGCGGCCTACCTCCATGGCGACACGCCCGAGACCTTGTGCGCTCGGGCCGACGGCGCCATGTACACCGCCAAGCGAGGCGGCAAAGCAGCCTATGTGCTGGCGGACTGGCCGGCGCCCACGGCCACGCTGGCCGAGCCCACTGAAGCCACGGGCGCCGGCACCGCGCCCACGTGCCTGCTGGCCAGCGCCAACTGACTGCACCAAATCAGGGCCAAGGGGGTTTTCGCGACAACATCGTGTCGCAGCGACCCCCTTTTGTGAGGGGCAAACCCTGACTGGCATCATGGGTTACGGGTATAAACGCTTAATCCGATTAATCCACTCAGACATCAACCGTTGTCACATGCGGAACATCCGTTGTCACAACCGGACGAGGTCGATGCAAGTCAGTAACGCATGAACCACGCCGAGCGCCCCCCTTCTGCCGCCGCTTCGTCATCGAGCGCACCTCAACGCCAGCGCGTGGTCATCATTGGCTGCGGCTTCGGGGGGCTGGAGGCCGCCAAGGCGCTGGCGCACGCCAACGTCGAGATCATCGTCATCGACCGCACCAACCACCACCTGTTTCAGCCTTTGCTGTACCAGGTGGCCACGGCGGGCCTGCCGGCACCGGCCATCGCGGCGCCCATTCGCCATGTCTTGCGGCACCAGATTGCCAAGGGGCAGCTCACCGTCCTGATGGGCGAAGTGACCAGCATCGACACCTCGACGAGCTGCGTGGTGATCGACGGCCGGGAGCACGTGCACTACGACCAGTTGATCGTCGCGGCGGGCGCCACCCACAGCTATTTCGGGCGCGACGACTGGGCCAAGTACGCCCCTGGCCTCAAGACCCTGGGCGACGCGTTCACCATCCGCCGCCGGGTGTTGACCGCTTTCGAGCAAGCCGAACGCGAAACCGACCACGCCAAGCGTGAGCCCTGGCTGACCTTTGCCGTGGTGGGCGCAGGCCCCACGGGCGTGGAAATGGCCGGCACGATGTCGGAGATCGCCCAGCACACACTGACCGACGAGTTCCGCCACATCGACTCGCGTGAAGCCCGGGTGATCTTGCTGGAGGGCGCGCCCCGCGTGCTGGGCGCCTTCACCGAAGACCTGTCACAGCGTGCCCGCGAGCAGCTGCAAGGCCTGGGCGCCGAGGTGTTGACCGGCGCCAAGGTGACCAACATCACCGCCTTCGGCATCCATTACGACCTGGTGGAGCCGCAAAGCGACGGCACCAGCCGCACCACCTCGCACTTCCTGCCCACCCGCACCGTGGTGTGGGCCGCCGGTGTGGCCGCTTCGCCACTGGGCCGCTCGCTGGCGAAGAGCACCGGCTGCGCCCTGGACCGCGCGGGCCGCGTGACGGTGCAGCCAGACCTCACGGTCCCGGGCCACCCCAACATCTACGTGGTGGGCGACCTGGCTTCGGCCAAGAGCTACCTCGACCCGAGCAACCCCAGCCCGGTGCCCGGCGTGAGCCCGGGGGCCAAGCAGATGGGCCGCAAGGCGGCTTTCAACATCATCCGGCGCATGAAGGGGCTGGAGCCGCAAGCGTTCCGCTACTTCGACTACGGCTCGCTGGCCACCATCGGCAAGCGCGCGGCGGTGGCGATGATCGACCTGCCCTACATCAACAAGCGCGTGAAGTTCTCAGGCTTGTCGGCCTGGCTGTTCTGGTTGTTCGTCCACGTTTACTTCCTGATCGGCTTCCGCAACCGCATGGTGGTGATGATGGATTGGGCCTGGGCCTACTTCACGTCGCAGCGCCATGCCCGCGTGTTCCCCGACCCGCACGCGCTGGAGCCCAACGCCATGGTGGTGCGGGTGCAACCGCCCGAAGTGCCGCCCGTGAGCGTGTCGGCCGCCACCCCGCCCATGCCTGAAAAGGCCACAACGGCCGCTCCTGCGGGCACCGGCACAAGGCCTTCGGCGGCCTGAGCGCCCTGCCCCGTGGCAACATGAAGCCCTGAACCTGCGCCGCGGCCCCGCCCGGTGCAGGCGCCGTGATTCATCGTCTGTTGCCACCCGCCCATGTCCACTGCCCAGAACGACCCTCGCCCTGCACGACTTCAAGCCTTGCGCGCCCACATGGCTGCCCAAGGTTGGCAGGCGGTGCTGGTGCCCAGCAGCGACCCACACCTGTCGGAATACCTGCCGGAGCGTTGGCAGGGCCGGCAATGGCTCAGCGGGTTCACCGGTTCGGCTGGCACCCTGGTGGTGGCCACACAGCAAGCGGCCTTGTTCGCCGACAGCCGCTACTGGGAGCAAGGCGCCAGCGAACTGCAAGGCAGTGGCATCGACCTGGTGAAGATGGAAGGCGCGCCCGCCGCCGCTTACGCCAAATGGCTGCAGGCGCTGCCTGGAGACGCCCCTCGCGTGCTGGCCACGGACGGCGCGGTGTTGGGCTTGGCGCAAACCCAGGCCCTGCGAACGGCCATTGAGGCCCAAGGCTGGCAGCTGACCACGGCCGCCGACCCGCTGGCGGCGATCTGGCCCGAGCGCCCGTCGCTGCCCACCCCGCCGGTGTTTGCTCACCTGCCCCCTCACGCCGCCACCTCCCGGCAAGACAAGCTCCACGGCGTGCGTCAGCGCATGCAAGCCCTGGGTGCCAGCCACCATTGGGTGGCCACGCTCGACGACCTGGCCTGGCTGCTCAACCTGCGCGGCGCCGACGTCGACTACAACCCCGTTTTCCTGGGGCACGCGCTGGTGGGCCTCTCGGACGTCCAGCTGTTCGTGTCGCCCGGCAAAGTGCCTGCTGCGCTGAGCCAGGAACTGGCCAGCCAGGGGGTGGTGGTGCGCGCCTACGACGAGGCCATGCCTGCCTTGCGCCAGTTGCCTGCGGGCAGCTGCCTGCTGATCGACCCCAAGCGCATCACCTGGGGGCTGCGTGAAGCCGTGCCCGAAGGCGTGAAGGTGGTGGAAGCCCTCAACCCGTCCACGCTCGCCAAGGCGTGCAAGACCGACGCCGAAGCCGCTTTCATCCGGGAAGCGATGGCGCGCGACGGGGCCGCCATGTGCGCCTTCTACGCCTGGCTGGAACAAGCCTTGGGGCGCACGGCCATCAGCGAACTGACCATCGACCATCGCCTCACGGCCGAGCGTCAGAAGCAAGCCGATTACGTGAGCCTGAGCTTCCCGACGATCGCCGGCTTCAACGCCAATGGCGCCCTGCCGCATTACCGCGCCACCCCGCAAGCCCACGCTCAGATCAGCACGCCCACCGGTTTGACGGCCGAAGGGCTGCTGCTGATCGACTCGGGCGCGCAATACCTGGGCGGCACCACCGACATCACGCGTGTGTGGCCCATCGGCACACCCTCGGCGGCGCAAAAACGCGACTTCACCCTGGTGCTCAAGGGCACCATCGGCCTGTCGCGCACGCGCTTCCCCAAGGGGACGCTGGCCCCCATGCTCGACGCCATCGCGCGCGCGCCCATGTGGGCCCACGGCATGGACTTCGGTCATGGCACGGGCCACGGTGTGGGCTACTTCCTCAATGTGCACGAAGGGCCGCAGTCGATTTCCAAGGCCGTGCCCGACGCCCACATGGCCATGCTGCCCGGCATGGTCACGTCCATCGAACCGGGGCTGTACCGCCCCGGCCAGTGGGGCATCCGCATCGAGAACCTGGTGCTCAACGTGAAAGTGCCGCCCACGGTGGCCGATGCGGCGCCCGGCACGCCGGAACATGGCGACTACCTGGGCTTCGAGACCCTCAGCCTGTGCCCGATCGACACGCGTTGCATCGAGCTCGGGCTGATGAGCGAAGAAGACCTGGCCTGGCTCAACGCTTACCACGCTGAAGTGCGGCGTCGCTTTACCCCGCTGGTGTCTGGCGACGCCCTGGCGTGGTTGACCGCACGCACACAGCCCGTGGCGCGCTGAGCGCCCGGCGAGCCGCTCAACGCTGCGTGGCGTCGGTGGGCGCTGCGCCACCCCGGTTGAGTTGCTCCAACAGGTGGCTCTGGCGCGGCAAGCCGGCAGGCGTGGCGGTGCCGGCGGCGCCTGTGCCACGGCCGGCTTCCTCGGTGGCGTTGCGCACCGCCTTGACCATCGCCTGGTGCTGGACGGCCAGCAGGCGTTGGCCCAGCGGGCTGGCCAGGAACTGGCCATAGTCGGCCAACTGCTGATCGCTGAGGCTGGCGTAGAACCCGGTGGACAGCGCCAGGGCCGCCGACTGGAATGAGGCCGTCAGCTCTTCTCGCTGGGCATCAAGCCGCGACTTGAGGTCTTTGGCGCTCACTTTGGCGGCTTTGGGCATGAAGGTGGACGTGCCCCGGTGGATGGCCTGCAAGCTCTGGATCAACACCTCCACCTGCAAGGGGGCCGCCTGGTTGGCGCTCACCACGGCGCTCAGCAAGGCCTGACGCTCGGGCGCCAGTTGGCGCCAGGCTTGCATGGCGCCTTGCAACTTGCTGGCGGGGTCGTCGCTGCCTTCGGCGATTTGCCCCTCCACCGACGCGACTTGTCGGCCCAGCGGCGTGTCAAACCAGGCTTGCACCATGGCCGCGTCGTCGCCGGTGAGTTGTCGTGCGAGTTGCTGGATGACATCGGCGCGCAGCTTGTCGGGGGCGTAAGCGCGCTGCAAGGCCTGGCTGAGCGGCAACAGGCGTTCGCGCTTGGTGGACTCGCCCCCCGGCTCGGCCTCGACCGCGGCCAACAGGTAAGTCTGCACAGCGGGCGACACTTGGCCCAGGGACGCCCACGCCCCACTTTGCAGCAGGATGTGCTGGGCCTGGGCCACAGGCACTTCAGCCCTGGCGGGCGAAGCAAGCGGCAGGGCCAAACCGATGGCGAGGCTGGCAGCGGTCGCCAGGTTCAACAGGTGTCGTGCGGGCTTCATGCCTCAGGAGTCTATGCCACCCGAGGGCTGCACGAACGCCAGCGCCTTCAGGCGTAACGCGAGAGTTGGTCGGCGTCGAGGATGTGGATGTCGCGCCGCTCGACGGCGATCAGCCCGCGCGACTGCAACTCGTGGAGGATGCGCGAAAAATGTTCAGGCGTGACCGACAAGAGCGAGGCAATGGTGCCCTTGCTGGCCGGCAGCGACACCGTCCGGTCGCGCTCCACGACGTCGGCCTCCACGGCGGCCACCACACGGCGCCCCACGCGGGGGGAAGCCCCCAGCGCCGGCGCCTGGAGCAGGTAGTCCACCACGCGCCGCACACCGGAATGCAGCGTCACGGCTTCGATGTCTTTCATGAGGCCATGGAGCCGACGCGACACCTCGGTCAGCATGCGCAAAGCCAGCGCCGGGTTGGCGGCCAGCTCTTGGAGCAACACCGCCTTGGGCATCATCATCAAGGTGGTTTCGCACAGCGCCGCCGCGTTCACCGCGTGTGAGCTGTCGCCGAACATCATGGCTTCCACCACCCACTCCCGGGCGTTGAAGACTTCGATGACCTTTTCGTGGCCTGGTCCGGACTGGGCGTAGAGCTTGATCTGCCCCTCGACGACGAGGTAGAGCCCTTCACACGGATCGCCGGCCCGGAACAACTCGTCTCCCCGACCCAGGCGTCGCACCTGGCAGGCATGGGCCAAGCGCTCCAGTTCCATGGCGCCCAGATCGCGAAAGAGGGTTTGCTCCCCCAGACAGGCCAGCGGATTCACCTGGCGAGACCCCATCGCGAAGCTCCTCTTGTATACGGTCAATGGGGCCGATTCTGCGGACGGCGCCCCCCGGGTCACTTGATCTGACGCAAGACTGGGCCCTGAAGCCTGGTCCGGAAGGCGGGTCTCCGTGACAAATCAAGCCATGATCATCGGGCCGCCTTTGGCCAGTGCCCGCTGGAATGCCGGCCGCGACTCCACCTTCTGGAGCCACCGCGCCATGGCGGGATAGGGGGTGGACTTCTCGGCGCGCGCCAGCAAGGCCGCCACGGCAAAGCTCATCTGGAAGTCGGCCAGGGAGAGGTGCCGACCTGCAAACCACTCGTTCTGGCTCAGGTGCGCTTCGATGAAGGTGGCGCTGTTGTCCAGGTTGGGGTCGATCAACTGGCGTTGCACGCGCTTGCACAGCTCTCGGGCAATGGGGCGCACGATGAAGGGCATGGGCTGGGTCGGGATGGCCATGAACACCAGCTTCATCACCAGCCAGTTCATGAGCGAGCCTTCGGCGTAATGCAGCCAGAAGCGCGCCTCGCGGGCCGCGGCGGAACCCCGCTCGGGCAACAGCCAGGCGAGGTCCGGGTTGGCTGCCAGCGGGTGGCTTTCGGCCAGGTGCTCCAAGATGCAGGCCGACTCGGCCACCACGACGTCACCATCGGTGATCACCGGCGACTTGCCCAACGGGTGCACCTTGCGCAACTCGGGCGGGGCCAGTTTGGTGACCGGGTGCCGCTTGTAGACCTTGAGTTCGTAGGGCTGGCCCAGTTCTTCGAGCAGCCACAAGATGCGCGTCGAGCGCGAAGTTTCGAGGTGGTGGACGGTGATCATGCGCGCAGCATAACGCCGCGCGCACGCCTTGCGGTTCAGCCGCCCAGGCTTTGCACCAGCGACACCCAGGCGTTGAGCCGGTTGAGCCGATTGGCCGCGAGGTTGATCTCCGTCTGGCGGCGCGTTTCCTGGGCGTCGAGCCAGGTCTTGAGCGCCACGGAGCCCGCACGGTAGCGGGCCTCGGCCAAGCGCTCGGCCCGCTGGGCGGCTTCCAGCGCCGCTTGCAGCCGCTCGCCCTGCGTGTCGTAGTGCTGGCGAGCGTTGAGCGCGTTGTCGACGTCGGCCAGGGCCTGGTACCAGCTTTGCCTGAAGCCCACCACAGCCGATTCGTAGTCCACCTGCGCGATGTTCGCCGCCCGCTGCATGTCTCGCCACTGGATGAACGGCAAGCTCAGGCCAGCGCCCAGGATGGCCTGGGGGTGGGCCAACACGTTGCTCAGGCTGCTGGACGCCCCATAGAGCTGGCCGGTGAGTGACAAGGTGGGGTAATAGGCCGTGCGGGTGGCGTCGCCATTGGCCAGGGTGCGGCGCAGCCGCAACTCGGCCGCACGCAAATCGGGCCGTCGGGTGAGCAACTCGGCAGGCAGGCCGGCGGGCACCTCCGGCAAGGTGGCTTCGCTCAGCCGCGTAGCTTCAGGCACCTGCCGCGTGGCGGAACCTGCACCGGGCGGGCCATCGACGAGCAAGCCCAGGGTGTTGCGCGCTTCGCCGAGCTGGCGCAGCCATTGGGTGTGGGCGGCCTCTTGCGCGGCCACAGTCTGCTGAGCCTGGGCCAACTCCAAGCCCGAATTGGCGCCGGCGCGGTGCTGCGCATCCACCAACTTGAGCGTCTGCCTCGCGTAAGCCAGGCTTTGGTCGCTGGTGCTCACACGCTGGTTCAGGTAGGCGACTTGCCACCAGGCATTGGCCACCGATGCCGTGAGCGAGAGCGCCACGGCCTGGCGCTCGGCCTCCGTGGCCTGGGCTTCGAAGGCGGCGGCGTCTCGCAGGGCACTCACCCTGCCCCACAAGTCGAGCTCCCAACTGGCCAGCAAGCTGCTGGTGTGGCCCACCGAGGTGCCATCCTGCCCCAAGGTCCGGGTGGCCGAACTGCCCACCTTGGCCGACACGCTCGGCAACTGGTCGCTTTCAGCTTGAGCCGCCACCAGGCGCGCCCTGCGGGCCGCCAAGGTGGCCTTGCTCAAGCTGTTGTTGGCCGCCAGGGCCATGGCCATGAGCTGGTCGAGCTGAGGGTCTTGCAGCGGGCGCCACCAGGCGGTCAAGCCCGCCACCGGCAACCCTGCGGGCTGGGCGTCGACGCCCGAAGCAGCCGAGACTGCGGCGGAGACTGCGGCCGTGGCGACAGGCGCAGGCCTGGCGGCCCCGGCTTCGCTCGCTGCCCACCCCGCGGGCACCACGAGCGGCGGCGCCTCGTAAGTGCTGCGGCTGGCACACCCGGCCAAGCCCCAGACCGCTGCCACACACCAGGCCACCCCCGATACCGCTTGCTTGTTCATCGCCCATTCACTCACGAGAAAGTGCCTCCACCGGATCGAGTTGGGCCGCGCGGCGGGCCGGCAAGAAGCCGAACACCACGCCGATCAGCGACGACACCCCGAATGCGGTCACGATCGAAGAGATCGAATACACCATGCTGAAACTGCCCCCGAACCTGGCAAAGGC
>JBEEJT010000086.1:0-3324 GCA_041169085.1 Pseudomonadota bacterium
CAAGGCCACGTGGCCGCCAGCCTGGCCCTGCAAGCCCCGACGGGCCGCATGACACCCGAGTGGCTGGACGCCGTGAAAATGACGGCCCAACGCCTGTCTGCCAGCCTGGGCGCCCAGACCCCTTGAGCCACCGAAGCGCCTGGCGCTTCTCGCAGCCAGCGATGCTCACGCACCAACGAAAAACGCCTCCGGTCAGGAGGCGTTCTCATTGGCAGGGGCCGATGCCCCCAAATGCCGCTCGCTCAGGACGTGAGCTTGTGGTGCGGCAAGGCGCTCAGGGCGCCCTTCTCGCTGGCGTTCTCGATCCAGCGGCGAACGCGCTCGGCGTCGGCCTGACGGGAGTACTTGCCAGACGAATCCAGGAACACCATGATGAGCTTGCGGCCCGCCATGCGCGCCTGCATGACCAGGCAACGCCCGGCTTCCACGATGTAGCCGGTCTTTTGCAGGCCGATGTCCCACGACGGGTTACGCACCAGGCTGTTGGTGTTGCGGAACTGGACCTGACGGCGGCCGAGCTTCACGGCGTATTCGGGCGAAGTCGACAACTCACGGATCAGCGGCTGCTGGTAGGCGGCCTTCACGAGCGCAGCCAGGTCTTTGGCCGTGGACTGGTTGCCGCTGTTGAGGCCCGTCGGGTCCACGTAACGGGTGTCGGCCATGCCCAAGCTGCGGGCCTTGGCGTTCATGCGGGTCAGGAACGCCGGCAAGCCGCCCGGGAAGGTGCGACCCAGCGCGTGGGCGGCGCGGTTTTCAGAGGACATGAGCGCCAGGTGCAGCAACTCGCCGCGCGACAGCGTCGAGCCCACCATCAAACGAGAACTGCTGTTCTTCTCGGTGTCGACGTCTTCGTCGGTGATGGTGATCAGGTCGTCGAGCGACACCTGCGCTTCCACGGTGACCATGGCCGTCATCAGCTTGGTCAGCGACGCGATGGGCAACACCGCTTCGGAGTTCTTGGCGAACAGGACTTCGTTGGTGTCCTGGTCCACCACCAAGGCCACGCTCGACTTCAGGTCCAGCGGGTCTTGCGTGTGGTGCAGGCCGTAGATCTGGCCGAACGAAGCGCCGGTGGCGCCGGAAGCGGCAGCCATGCTGGCTTGCGGCTGGCGGGCAGCCACGGAAGCCGTGACGAAGCCAGGCGGGGTGTTCGAGGCGTTGAGCGACAGGCCCTGGGCTGCGAGGGGCACGCTGCGCACGGTTGGCGCGTTCACCTTGCGCACCGGCTTGGCACGCACCAGGCTGCGGGGCACCTTGGGTTGCGCCTGAACCTTGACTTTGGCCTTGACCACCTTGCCGGTCTTGGCCACAGCCACGGCCTTGGGGGCAGGCTTGGCAGCAGGCTTCGCTTCAGCAGAAACGGGAGCCAAAGCAAGCCAGCAGCCCATGGAAATCACGGCCGAGGCCAACCAGTACTTCTTGCTTTTGATACTCGACACGTCAACTGCCCTTTCTACACACTCAAGTGTAATGAAAGAGCGCGCCAAATCAAAGACTTGCGCGCCCTTCATCAAGCGGTCAGGCACCAGAATGTGGCAAATTGGGGATTAACCCTGTGCCGCCACCCGCTCCGCTTTGCTGTGCAGTTTGTTCAACGCAGCGAGATAGGCTTTGGCTGACGCCACCACGATATCTGGATCGGCTCCGACCCCATTGACCACCCGACCGCCATGTTGCAGACGAACGGTGACCTCACCTTGAGATTCTGTGCTGCCTGACGTGATGGCGTTCACGGAATACAGCAGGATTTCTGCGCCACTTTTCACGACAGATTCGATCGCCTTGACACTGGCGTCGACCGGGCCATTGCCGTCGGATTCCGCCTTGTGCTCGATTTCACCGGCCGCAAAAATAACCTGTGCATGGGGGCGCTCCCCCATTTCCGATTTCTGCGACAAAGCCAGCAGGCGATAGTGCTCCTGCTCGGAAGTCACGCTCTCGTCGGAAACCAGGGCGATGATGTCTTCGTCGAAGATTTCGCTCTTGCGATCGGCCAATTCCTTGAATTTGGCGAAAGCCGCGTTGATTTCGGCTTCCGAGTCCAGGTCGATGCCCAACTCCTGCAAACGCTGCTTGAATGCATTCCGGCCAGACAGTTTGCCCAGCACGATTTTGTTGGCGGCCCAACCCACGTCTTCGGCGCGCATGATTTCGTAGGTGTCGCGGGCCTTGAGCACGCCGTCCTGGTGGATGCCCGAAGCGTGTGCAAACGCATTGGCACCCACCACGGCCTTGTTGGGTTGCACCACGAAACCCGTGGTTTGCGACACCAGGCGCGAAGCCGGCATGATTTGCTGGGTGTCGATGCCCACGTCGAGGCCAAAATGGTCGCGGCGGGTTTTCACCGCCATCACCACTTCTTCGAGGGCGCAATTGCCCGCGCGCTCACCCAAACCGTTGATGGTGCATTCCACTTGACGGGCGCCACCGATCTTCACGCCGGCCAGCGAGTTGGCCACGGCCATGCCGAGGTCGTTGTGGCAGTGCACGGACCAAATGGCCTTGTCGGCGTTGGGCACCCGTTCACGCAAGGTCTTGATGAATTGGCCGTACAGCTCCGGGATGGCGTAACCCACCGTGTCGGGGATGTTGATGGTGGTGGCGCCTTCAGCGATCACGGCCTCACAGACGCGCGCCAGGAAATCCATTTCCGAGCGGTAACCGTCTTCGGCGGAAAACTCCACGTCGGCGGTCAGGTTGCGGGCGAAGCGCACGGCCTGCTTGGCCTGCTCGAGCACCTGCTCGGGCGACATGCGCAGCTTTTTTTCCATGTGCAGCGGGCTGGTCGCGATGAAGGTGTGGATGCGCCAGGAATTGGCGCCCTTCAACGCTTCTGCCGCCCGAGCGATGTCGCGGTCGTTGGCACGCGCCAGCGAGCAGACGGTGGAATCCTTGATGACGTCGGCGATGGCCTTGATGGCCTCGAAGTCACCATTGGACGAGGCCGCAAAGCCCGCCTCGATCACGTCCACCTTCATGCGTTCAAGCTGGCGGGCAATGCGCAACTTTTCTTCGCGCGTCATCGAGGCGCCCGGAGACTGTTCGCCGTCGCGCAGGGTGGTGTCGAAAATGATGAGCTTGTCGGTCATGGTGGACTTTCGAAGATCAGGGCACTGGGCTACAAGCGGTGGGCGAACCCAGGGCCCCCGGTCTGCCGCCGGTCAGCGCCAGGAGCGCCGGCCGACCGCGTCGCCAAACAAAACGGCCCGCAAGAAGCGCTTGGCGGGCCGTGATTGATGCAAGTGGTACGTGTGTACAGACGACAGCGATCAACGCGCCCGGGGCACTCCTAGGGGTAGCAGCAGCGAGGTGTTGAAGGTCGTC
>JBEEJT010000087.1:0-13919 GCA_041169085.1 Pseudomonadota bacterium
GGCTCGGCCCTGGTGGCCTGGGCCCTGAGCTGGGCGCGCACCTATTTGCTGGCGCTGGTGTCCGAGCGCATCGCCGCTGACCTGCGCACCAGCACCTTCGAACACCTGCTGGGCCTGTCGCTCGACTACTTCAGCACCAAGCGAACCGGTGACCTCATGTCGCGCGTGGGCTCGGAGACCGACCGCATCAGCGTCTTCCTGTCGCTGCACGCGCTCGACTTCGCCACCGACGTGTTGATGATCGCCATGACGGCGGCCATCCTGCTGTCCATCAACCCCTGGCTGGCGCTCGTCACCCTCATCCCCCTGCCCTTCATCGCGTGGCTGATCCATTTGGTGCGCGACCGCCTGCGCACGGGCTTCGAGAAGATCGACCGGGTGTGGGGCGAGGTCACCAACGTGCTGGCCGACACCATCCCGGGCATCCGGGTGGTCAAGGCGTTTGCCCAGGAATCGCGTGAGGCACGCCGCTTCCGCGAGGCCAACGTCTTCAACCTGGAGTTGAACGACAAACTCAACAAGACCTGGTCGCTGTTTTCGCCCACGGTGGCCCTGCTGACCGAAATCGGGCTGTTGGTCGTCTGGGCGTTCGGCATCTGGCTGGTGGCGCACCACAGCATCACGGTGGGTGTGCTCACGGCCTTCCTGGCCTACATCGGCCGCTTTTACGGTCGGCTGGACTCGATGAGCCGCATCGTGTCGGTCACGCAAAAGGCCGCCGCCGGCGCCAAACGCATCTTCGACATCCTCGACCACGTGAGTTCGGTGCCGGAGCCCGCCAACCCGGTGCGCCTGCCCACCGTGCAGGGCGCCATCCGCATGGACAGCATCGGCTTCCGCTATGGCAGCCGCTCGGTGATCCGCGGGCTCAACCTCGAGATCCGCCCCGGCGAAATGATCGGGCTGGTGGGGCACTCGGGCTCAGGCAAATCCACCCTGGTGAACCTGATCTGCCGTTTTTACGACGTGACGGACGGCGCCATCTCGGTCGACGGGGTCGACATCCGCCGCATCCCGGTGTCTGACTTCCGCCGCCACATCGGCTTGGTCTTGCAAGAGCCCTTCCTGTTCTTTGGCACCATCGCCGAGAACATCGCCTACGGCAAGCCCGACGCGACCCGCGAAGAAATCGTGGCCGCCGCGCGCGCCGCCCACGCCCACGAGTTCATCCTGCGCTTGCCGCAGGGCTACGACTCGATGGTGGGCGAACGTGGCCAAGGCCTCTCGGGGGGCGAGCGCCAGCGCATCAGCATCGCGCGCGCCTTGCTGATCAACCCACGCATCCTGATCCTGGACGAAGCCACCTCCGCCGTGGACACCGAAACGGAAAAGGAAATCCAGCGCGCGCTCGACAACCTGGTTCAGGGCCGCACCACCATCGCCATCGCCCACCGCTTGTCCACGCTGCGCAAGGCCGACCGGCTGGTGGTGATGGACCGTGGCCAGGTGGTGGAAGTGGGCCCGCACGACGAGCTGATGGCCAAGCAAGGCGCTTACTGGCGCCTGTACGAAGCCCAGGCCCGCAAAGCGGAACAGGACAAGTTGTTGTGACCTCGCCCTCGGTGCGCAAGGAACCCCACATGCATGCAGCCCAAGATTGGACCCTGTCTCGCAACCCCGCCGGCCGCCTGGTGTTCACCAGCCTGACTGGCGAAGCCCACGAGGGCGTGATGCCGGTGCGCGCCTTCCCGCTGACCGCGCCAGAAGCCGGCCTGTCGCTGGTGGGGCCTGACGGTCACGAACTGCTGTGGGTGGACCACGTCAACGACCTGCCCGCCGCTGCGCGACAACTGGTGGAAGAGGAGTTGGCGGTGCGCGAGTTCGCGCCGGTGGTCCACCAACTCAAGCACGTGTCGACTTTCGCCACGCCCAGCACCTGGGACGTGGAGACCGACCGCGGCCCCACGAGCTTTGTGCTGAAGTCGGAAGACGACATCCGCCGCATGCCCCAGGGCAAACTGCTGATCACCGCCGGCCAGGGCCTGACCTTCGTGGTGACGGACCGCTTCGCGCTCGACAAGCATTCGCGCAAGCTGCTGGAGCGCTTCCTTTGACGCCTGCGGCCAGCCCGGAGCGCCCGAAGCGGCCGGTGATCGCCATGGCCGCCGCCGAAGCGGCGCGGCCTGCGCCGGCCAGCGACGGCCGCACCCGCGTGCTGTCGGTCATCCCGCCGATGACCCAGCTCAACACGCCCTACCCGTCCACCGCCTACCTCACCGGCTTCCTGCGTGGCCGTGGCGTGACCGCCCACCAGGTGGACCTGGCGCTGGCGCTGGTGCTGGCCTTGTTCACCCCCACCGGGCTGGACGCCCTGCGCGATCGGGTGCGCGCCGTGTCGCCCCCCAAGCGCAGTGCGTCCTTGCAGTCGTTCGACGAGCAGTTCGACGTCTACCGCGCCACCATCGAGCGGGTCATCGCTTTTTTGCAAGGCAGCGACCCGACGCTGGCGCACCGCATCGTGCAGCGCAACCTGCTGCCAGAAGGCCCGCGCTTCGACAGCCTGGACAGCTACCCCGACGACGGCAGCGGCGACCCGCTGGGTTGGGCCTTCGGTGCCCTGGGCCTGCACGACCGCGCCAAACACCTGGCCACGCTCTACCTCAATGACCTGGCCGACGTGTTGCGCGACGCGGTGGACCCGCGCTTCGAGTTCGTGCGCTACGCCGAACAACTGGCCACCAGCCAGCCCAGCTTCGACCCGTTGGCCAAGGCCCTGGCGGCGCCCCCCACCCTGATCGACGACACCCTGGCGCAGCTCACGCTGGCAGCGGTGGCCACCCACCAGCCCACCCTGGTGCTGCTGTCCACGCCCTTCCCTGGCAACGTGTACGCGGCTTTGCGGATCGCGCAGACCATCCGCGCCCACCACCCGGCCATCCACATCGCCTGGGGCGGCGGCTTCGTCAACACCGAGTTGCGCGAACTGAGCGACCCGCGTGTGTTCGACTTCGTCGACACCGTGACGCTCGACGGCGGCGAGCGCCCGCTGCTGGCCCTCATCGAACACCTGGAAGGCCGCCGCCCACGCGACCAACTGGTGCGAGCCTATGTCCGCGACGAAGCAGGTCTGGTGCGCTTCGTCACCACGCAAGAGCCAGACGTGCCCTTCAACGAGGTGGGCACCCCCACCTGGGACGGCCTGCCCATACGCAGCTACCTGTCGCTGCTGGACATGCTCAACCCCATGAACCGCCTGTGGTCGGACGGGCGCTGGAACAAGCTCACGGTGGCCCATGGCTGCTACTGGAAGAAGTGCAGCTTCTGCGACGTGAGCCTGGACTACATCTCGCGCTACGAGAACGCCGAAGCCCGTGTGTTGGTGGACCGCATCGAAGCCATCGTCGCCGAGACCGGCCAGACGGGCTTCCACTTCGTGGACGAGGCGGCGCCCCCGAAGGCGCTGCGCGCGCTGGCCGAAGAGCTGATCCGCCGCGAGGTGCGCATCTCCTGGTGGGGCAACGTGCGCTTTGAAAAGACCTTCACGCCAGAGCTGTGCAACTTGCTGGCCGACAGCGGCTGCATCGCCATTTCAGGCGGGCTGGAAGTGGCGTCAGACCGCCTGCTCAAGCTGATGAACAAAGGCGTGTCGGTGGACCAGGTCGCGCGGGTGACGCGCGCCTTCACCGAAGCCGGCATCCTGGTGCACGCCTACCTCATGTACGGCTTCCCCACCCAGACGGTGCAAGACACGGTCGATGCACTGGAATACGTGCGCCAGCTGTTCGAGCACGGCTGCATCCAGAGCGGCTTCTTCCACCGGTTTGCCTGCACCGCGCATTCGCCCGTCGGCCTGGACCCAGCCACCTACGGGGTGACGCTCCAGCTTCACGCACACCAAGGCTTTGCGCGCAACGACGTGGTGTTCGTCGACCCGACGGGCACCGACCACGACGCCATGGGCCGTGCGCTCAAGAAGGCCATCTACAACTTCATGCACGCCAACATGCTGGACGCCGACGTGCGCAGCTGGTTCGATGTCCGGGTACCTCGGTCCACGGTGCCACGTCATTTCGTTGAGCGCGCCCTGGACAAGCGCTGACTTGATTTGCCGCAAACCCGTGCGGATGGCGCTGACCACAATGCAGGCAGGGGCCAGCCCTCGACCGCGCGATCCCCGCGCCGCTGGAGCCCCCTGGAGCCCGCCATGAGCGCACAAACCCTCGCACAGGACACCCCTGTCGCCGCCCTCCAGTCGTCCAGCCGAACCATCCAGCCTTTCGATGTGCTGGACGCCTGCCACAAGCAGATGGTCACGGCCCTGGGGCAACTCGGAGAACTGGTCAGCCATTTGCAAGAGCACGGTGTCGATGGCCACGCACGCACCCTGGCGCGCGACCTGTTCCAGTTCTTCATGAACACCGCCCGTCAACACCACCTTGACGAAGAAAAGCACATCTTCCCGGCGCTCATCCAGAGCGGCGACGACGAGTTGGTGCGAGTGACCCTGCGCCTGCAGCAAGACCACGGCTGGATCGAAGAAGACTGGCTGGAGCTGGCCCCGCAGATCGAGTCGATCGCAGCAGGCTACAACTGGTACAACGTGGACCTGCTGTCGCACGCCATCCCGGTGTTCCGGGCGCTCTACCAGGACCACATGGCGCTGGAAGAGTCGCTGATCTACCCTGAAGCCAAGGCCCGCATCGCCGAATGGGACTTGAAGGGCATGGGCCGCGAAATGGCCCAACGCCGCCGCGCCAAGCGCAATTGAAGCGCCCGCTCAGGCCTGCTGCCAGCGCGCCCCCTGGCCCGCAGGCCTGCTTGCGGCCGAGGCGCTGATCAGGCCCAGCTTCTGACGGTGTTCCTCGCGGATCGGGCCCTTCTGGAGGGTGCGGATCACGCCTTCGCTTTCCACGGCCTTTTGCTTGTAGACGCCGCAGCCGATCACCATGTCCGGTGTGATGAACTCCACGTAAGAAGTCTTCATGTCAGTCTGGCCGTTCTGCGGGTTGGCGAAAGCGTAGTCCACCCAGCCCCCGCCATGCGAGGCCCGCTCGAAGGCGTCTCGCACCAGCTTGTCGCCGTCCACGCCTTGCACCGCCCGCACGTTGGTGCCCACCTTGGCGGCGTTGCCCGCAAAGGCCCGGTAGACGCCCTGACGATCGAACACGAAGACGTACATGTCGCGGTCGGCGAAGCGCTGGGCGTCTGCCGTGATGGTCGGCAGCGCCTGCATGCCCTGCGACTTGACCACCTGTTTGGCCCGCTCGACCAGGGCCAAGGCCTCGTCTGCGCTGCCCTGCCTCAAACGGAACGACGACACGGCCTGCGACAAGCGCCGCGCCCGTTCGCTGAGCTGGGCCGAGCTGTCGGCCGCTTCCTTGACCAGGTTGGCGCTTTGCTGGGTGATGTCCTCCAGCGAGGCGACCGAGCTGGCCACTTCGCCCAGCGCCTGGCTTTGCTCTTGGGTGCTCTGCGCGATGTTGCGCACCTCTTCGGCCACGCCACGGATGCCTTGCAGGATGCGGCCAAAGGCCTCCTGGGTGCCCAGAATCTGGCGCACGCCTTGATCCACGTGCTCGACCGACTCGCCGATGAGCTGCTTGATCTCCTTGGCAGAATTGGCGCTGCGCTGCGCCAGCGAGCGCACTTCCGACGCCACCACCGCAAAGCCACGCCCCTGCTCACCCGCCCGAGCGGCCTCCACGGCGGCGTTCAGCGCCAGGATGTTGGTCTGGAAGGCGATGCCCTCGATGACCGAGATGATCTCCTGCATGCGCCGCGAACTGGTCTGGATGTCCTGCACCGAGGTCACGGCGTTGTTGACCGCTTCCCCGCCCGATTCGGCGACGGCGCGCACCTCGTCGATCTGCTCGTCCACGGCCTTCACGCTGGCGGCGTTGCTGCCCACGCCCGCATTGATGTCTCGCACACGCTGGGCGGTGGATTCCAGGCTGCGGCCTTGTTCGTCCACCCGCACGGCCAAGTCTCGGGTGTCTTCGGCCATGCGGATGCCCGCCTGGGCCACCATGGTCGAGTTGCTGCGGATGTCCGACACCATCTGCGAGATGACGCCGGTGACCTGGTCCATGGTGTGCCCCACCACGGCCAATTCGTCGGTGGTGCGCAGGCGAATGCGGGCGGCCAGGTCGCCCGCCGCGAGCTGGGCCACCGACCCCTGCAACACGCGCATGGAGCCCAACACCGTGCGGATGTAGGCCGCGCCCAGGTAAGTCGTCACCAGGCCACTCAGGCAGGCCACCGCCCACAGCTGCGCGGGCGTGACGCTTTGCGGCGCAGCCCATTGCAAGAGACAAGGCGCACTGGGCGACAGCAGACCGCACAGGCCCAACAGCGACAGCTTGGCCGCCGACGGCAGGCGCCGCATGAGCGCCAAGCCAGGCCAAAGGAAGGTGTGCAAGGGGGTGGACGCCGCCATGGGGATGCCTCGTGGTCTACGAGGCCACACAGCACCCAAGCCGGGCGATGGCCTCACCCAGCGTGTTTCGGCACGCCGCGACCAAGCTGAAGCCCGCCCGGCCCTGGCGCCCCCGTTCAGGCCACGGCCACCGGTGGGGCCGTGGCGCAGGTCACACGTCCCAGGGCGGTGCGTCGTCGCCGGCCACAGCCACCGGCTGCGGTGCGCGCGTGACCGGGGCAGCGTGGCCCGGCTCAGGCGGCAGCATGGGCGCGGCCGTCCGGTCGAAAATCTGTTCGCCGCCCAAAGCTTCGAGCAGGTCCGGCAGCAGGCCCAGCAACTCGCCCACCGCGATCGCGGCGTTGGCGTCGAAGGCCTCGTCCTGGTCGACCTTGCTCGTGCCCAGGGCCGAGCCTTCGAACACCACGTCGAGGAAGGCCAGCTTCTTGAGCTGCATGCCCTCGGTCAGCAACATGGACACCCGGTCACGCCAGGTCAGGGCCAGTCGGGTCGGCATCTTGCCGGTCAGGATGTGCTGCTTGACCTCCTCGGTGTCGAGCGGATGGCGGGCGTAGCGCACCACCGATTTCATCTCGTCCGCCGACTTGAGTTCGCACTCGCGGTCCACGCTGAACTGGTAAGGCGGCTCGCCCGTGCCCAACCAGTGGGCCATGGCCACCGTTGGCGACATTTCGGTGTGCACGAGGCCCAGCTGCAAGCCGGGCAAGGCCTCCACCAGCAGGCTGGTGATTTCGTCGCACCAGGCCTGGCTGGTGCTGTCGAGCAGCAACAGGCCTTCTTGAGGGCACAGGCACACGCGGATGCTCGACTGCTTGGTGAAGGCCATGGGCAGCAGCTCCAGCAAGGCCTGCTCTTTGAGGTCCTTGGTCTGCTTGCGGCCCGGCCGGCGGCCCGTGGCTTCTTCGATGCGGTCAGCCAGCTCTTCGGTGCGGCGCTTGACCACCGAGGCCGGCACCACGCGCTGCTCGCTTTGCAACTGCATCAGCCAGCGGCCTTCGATGGATTCGATGAGCGGCGCATGGGCTTTGCCCCTGGGCGGCACCCAGCCCGAAGACTTTTGCTGCGTGGCCCCGCAGGGCACGAACGGCGCTTTGGCCAGCGCCAGCATGGCGGCATTCAGGTCGGCGGCCCAGCCGGGGCCCATGCGGTAGACGGTGAGGTTCTTGAACACGACGGCTCGGGGTGCTGCGAAAAGGACCGCGCATTGTGCACCCAGCGCGCCTGGCCCGGCCCACTGTCGCCGATTGCCACCCTGGCGGCCGACGCCCGGGCAGAAACCTGCGCACTGTCCGATCCTGACATTGACCCCGCCCACCCTCATTCAGACAATGGCCGTTTTCAAAATCAGCCACCCCGCCGCCATGTCTGCCCGCCCCCACGTCCCGCTCCGTTCATTGGCCTGGCTCACCGCAAGCGGTCTGGCGGCCTGTTGGGGCCCTGCGAGCGCGGTGAGCCTGCAAGGCCGCGTGACCCTCGCGAGTGGCCAGCCCGTGGCGGGCGCCATGGTCACGGTGTTCAACGAGGCAAAGGACCGCAAAGAGACCGTCTACACGGCCAAAGATGGCAGCTACGCCATCACCAGCCCGTTCACGGGCAAGCTCACCGTGCGGGCCCGCTCGCACATGCTGCAAGACGCCAGCCTGCCGGCCGACGGCCAAGTGAGCGCCGTGCAGACGCTGGACTTCCAGATGGCGCCCCACCCCAACGCGAAAAGCCTGTCGGACAGCCTCACTGCTTCGGCCCACATCACTCAGGTGAAATTCGAAAGCGAATCGGTGCGCGGGGCCTTCGTCAGCCAGTGCAACTATTGCCACCAGGTGGGCAACGCGCTCACCCGCACGCCCAAGGAAGTGAGCACCTGGGAAGCCATCATGAAGCGCATGGAAGGCTATGGCGCCCTGCTCACCTTCAGCGAGTTCAAGAGCATCGCCAAGAGCCTGAACAAGGGCTTCGACGGCCAGCCCATCCAGCACATGCAGAAATACGTGGCCACGGACGAGCTGGCCCGCGCCAAGGTGCGTGAATGGCATGTGGGCGACGCCGGCACCTTCGTGCACGACACCGACGTGGCCGACAACGGCCACCTCTACGGCACCGACGAGGGCCACGACGTGTTGTGGGAACTGGACCGCAGCACGGGCAAGATCACCTCACACGCCTTCCCGGACGTGGACTTGCCTCAAGGTGGCCATTTCGCCGGCATGCAATTGCCACTGGGCGTGTTCACCGGCAAGCATGGCCCGCACAGCCTGGCCCAAGGCAAGGACGGCCGCATCTGGATCACCAACGCCTTGTCGTCGCTGCTGATGAGCTTCGACCCCAAGACCGGCCAGTTCAAGAGCTACAAGATCAACGAGCCGGCCTTCTACATGCACACCATCCGCATCGATGGCGAAGGCATCATCTGGTTCACCGTGGCGGTGTCCAACAAGGTGGGGCGTTTCGACCCGAAGACCGAGACCTTCACGATGCTCCACCTGCCGGACAACTGGGTGATCCGCACCTTCAGCGAATACGGCCTGCCCATCGTCTTCAAGCTGGCGGCCAAGTTCCTGCCCGCCCAGAACGTGCCCGTGACCTTGTCACCGCACCAGTTCTTCTTCGGCCGGGCCCTCTACAAGCTGCCCTATGGCATCGACGTGAACCCCAAGGACGGCTCGATCTGGTACGCCAAACTGCTGGACAACCGCATCGGTCGCATCGACCCCAAGACCTTGGCAGTCGAAGAAATCGAGACGCCGCTCAAGGGCCCGCGCCGGCCGCGCTTCGACAAAAACGGCGTCTTGTGGATCCCGGCGTTCGACGACAGCGCGCTGATGCGCTTCGACCCGGTCACAAAGAAGTTCGAAAGCTACAAGCTGCCGCTGCTGGCGGCCAACGAGTACGAAACGCCTTATGCGCTGAACATCCACCCCACCACGGGCGACGTGTGGATCACCTCGAACATGTCGGACCGCGTGTTGCGGTTTCAGCCGCAGACCAAGACCTTCATCGCCTACCCCGCTCCCACGCGCGTGACGTGGCTGCGCGACTTGGTGTTCACCAAAGAAGGTGAAGTGTGTTCCAGCTCGTCCAACCTGCCGGCCTGGGGCATCGAAGATGGCAAGGACGCCTTCTTCTGCCTGGACCCGACCGGTGGCGAGCGCGACCGTCAGGCCTTTGCTGCGCGGCGACGCGCCACCGTGCCCGCCACCCCGACGCCCGCCAGGAGCAGCGCCAAGGCTTCGGGCTCGGGCACGGTCGCGGTGCCGTAAAACTGCAATTCGCCGACGGCGTAAGTGCCGTCACCGCCACGGGCGAACACCCGGGCGTAGCTGGCCACCAGCGGCGCGAAGCTGTGGTCTTCCACGTAATAGGGCGACGACGGCAGGGTGCTGAAGGTGTCCATGCCACCCGAGACCTCGCCGTCGTACGACTCGACGCGGATCAGGTTGTACCAAATGGTGCCGTTCTTCGAGACCTGGATGCGGTAGGCGTCGTTGTTGTCGAGCGAGTAGGAGGCGCCAGTCAGCAAGTAAGCCTGGTCGAACTTCATGGTGATGACCACACCGCTGCTGCCCTCTTGGCCCGTCCAGTAGACGTTGGTGCCGCTGTTCACGCTCGAGGCTGGCGTCGGGAAGACGCCGTCGGTGACCAACGCAGGGGCGTTCGTGTACGAACCCACGGCCTTGACGCTGGCCACCTTGACGACCGCCGCTTGGGCCCAGCCGGAAGCCAGACACGCCGCAGCGATCAGAGTTTTGTGTGCAGCACGCATGACCAGGCTCCGCAAGAGGGTGACAACCAATGTTGCAAAGGTTACCTGTGCAATTTGCCCGCCAACATCCCTGAACTTTGGGGGAACCCAAGCCTTGTGGCGCCCGCACCTCGTCCATCCGGACACAATTGGCGCCAAACGTCAAGATCGGGTTGCGCGAGCAGGCGGCCCAACCACCGCTGCGCCGAAGCGGCGTGCAAGCGCCCGGCTTCACTCAACCCCGCCCCCAAGTCGAAGCCCTCGCCGCGCACGCAGAGCAAAAACGCCGGCGGCGCAGGCCGACCCTGCACCTGTTCGAACACGCGCAACAGCGCCTGCGGCGACAAGGCGTGGCTCGACGTGTTGAGCCTCCCTGGTGGCTGGGCCACGATCTCCTGGAAGGTCCAGGGCGCCGGTGTGCCCATGCCGGCGTCGATGAACAGCAGCAAGCCGGCGTCCACCATGTCGAGGGTGTGCTCGATCTGGAGCTGGAAGTCTTCCACCGTTGCCACACCGGGCAGGTTCGCCTTGGCCACTTCGGCCAGCAGCCCAGGGCCCAGCGCGTCGTCGCCGCGGCTCGGGTTGCCCCAACCGAAGACCACGAGCCTGTTCATGCGCCCCCGGAGCGCAGTTGGTGCACGGTCTGGCCCGCGGCATCCACCACGTCGACCTGCAATGGCATCTGGCCCAGCGCATGGGTGGCGCACGACAGACAGGGGTCGTAGGCGCGGATCGCCACCTCGATGTGGTTGAGCAAGGCTTCGGTCGGCGCACGGCCGTCCAGGTGGATGCGCGCCACCTGGCGGATCGCCTCGTTCATGGCCTGGTTGTTGTGCGTGGTCGAAACGATCAGGTTGCAATGGCTGACCAGGTCGTCGTCGCCCACGCGGTAGTGGTGGATCAAGGTGCCACGCGGCGCCTCGATCACCCCCACCGCTTCGTGTCGGCGTGGGCCCAGGTCGGCGCGCAAGTCGTCGCCCGTGATGTCCGGGTCGTCCAGCAAGTCGCGGATGGTTTCAGCGGCGTGCAGCAACTCAATGAGCCGAGCCCAGTGGTGGTTCAGGACGCCGTGGGGCACACGCCCCCCATGGGCCGCCAGGAAGGTCTGCCGCTCGGCCTCGGCCAACGGGGTGGCCAGCCGACTCGCCACGCCCATGCGGGCCAGCGGCCCCACGCGGTACCAGCCGTCCTGAGGCCCCAGGGCCCGCAGGTGCGGGAACTTCATGTACGTCCAGGGCTTGGTGCGCTCGTCCATCACGTCGAGGTAGCGGGCCACATCGACCTGGTCGAACACCGTGCTGCCATCCGCATGGGTGGCGCGCAGGCGGCCATCGTAGAGGTCCAGCGCCCCATCGGGGCCCACCAGCGACACCATGTGGGCGGCCACTTCACCAAAGCCGTCGTAGAACGCCGGCTGGGCCGCGTGCATCTGCATGAACAGGCCCACGGCGGCTTGGGCCCACGCCACGGCCTGGTCCACGTCGGCGCGCAAGGCGCCGCGCTCCTCAGGCGTGAGCCGCTTGTTCATGCCCCCCGGGATGGCGCCCGTGCCGTGCACGCGCTTGCCCGAGGTGTGGCGGATCACCTCTTGCCCGAACTTGCGCAACCACACGCCTTGACGCGCCAGCTCGGGGTGCTGCGCCGCCACCCCCAGGATGTGGCGCTGCGTGGGCGGGCTGTCGAAACCCAGCAGCAGATCGGGCGAGCAGAGGTGGAAGAAATGCAGCGCGTGGCTTTGCAGGATCTGGCCGTGGTGCATCAAGCGCCGCAACTTGTCCACCGTGGGGGGCAAGGCGTCCGCACCGACGATCTGGTCCATGGCCTTGACGGCCGCCAGGTGGTGAGACACCGGGCAGATGCCGCACAGGCGCTGCACCATCACGGGCACTTCCCAATAGGGGCGCCCTTCGATGAACACCTCGAAGCCACGGAACTCGACGATGTGCAGCCTCACCTGGTGCACACGGTGGGCCTCGTCCATCAGGATGGTGACCTTGCCATGGCCTTCCACCCGGCTGACCGGGTCGATGGCCACCCGGCGCAGGCCTTCGGGTTGGGCGGCGGTTTCCAGGTCGTTCATGGGGGCGTCAATCGAAATGCAGCAGGCCCGGGCCCAGGCGAGGGGTGTGGCCGGCCATCAGGTCGGCGAGGAACTTCCAGATCGCGTCGGCCGACGGCGGGCAACCCGGCACGAAATGGTCCACCCTCACGACTTCGGCGATGGGGTAGACGCGGTCGAGCAGCAGGGGCAGTTCAGGGTCATCGGGCACGGCGCCGCCGGCCGCGCGGTCGACGTAGACCCGCTGCAGGCAATCGCCCACGTCGAGGTGGTTGCGGCAAGCGGGCAGCCCGCCGTTGATGGCACAGGCGCCCAACGCCACCAACACCCGACAGTGGGCGCGGAACTGCCGCAGCACATGGACGTTCTCCGCGTTGCACACCCCGCCTTCGATCAGGCCGATGTCGCAGTGGGGGTGAACGTGTTTGAGGTCGGTGAGCGGGGAGCGGTCGAACTCGGCCACGTCGGCCAAGGCGAACAGGCGCTCGTCGATGTCCAGGAAAGACGTGTGGCAGCCGAAGCAGCCCGCCAGCGAGGTGGTGGCGATGCGCCACTTGCGCCCCATGGCGTCGGGCGTGGTTTCAGGCGTGACAGTCGAGGCCATGTGTCAGTTCGGCTCAGCGCTCAGGGTGAATGGGCACGATGCGGCGGCCGCTGGCCGTGACCGTGTCGAAGGCCCGCTCGCCGATCGGCGTGGCAAAGCCCACGCGCTTGGGCAAGATGGCCCCCACCGGGCACACGTGGGCAGCGCGATCGGCCAGGGTCAAGGCACTGTCGCCCAGCTTGCCTGTGGGCGAATTGACCACGATGGTGGCGGCGAGCCCTCGCCCGGCCAGGGCGAACACCGACTTGCCGTCGACATCGCGGCTGGCCCGCACGCACAGCTCGCACAAGATGCAGCGTTGCAAGTCCAGCAAGACATCCGGGTGCGATGCGTCGACCACGCGGTGCGGGTGAAAGTGCGGCAGCTCCGGGCTGAGCATGTCCAACTCATAGGCCCAAGCTTGCAGCTGGCATTGGCCACTCTTCTCGCAGCCCGGGCAGAAGTGGTGGCCTTCCACAAACAACATCTGCAACAGGGTGCGGCGCTCGGCGTTGAGCACGGGGGTGTCTGATTGCACGTCCAACCCCGGCTGGGCCGCCATGGTGCACGCCGACCCTGAGCGGCCATTGGCCACCACGGTGCAAAGCTTGCAAGAGCCATGAGGCGTGAACTCAGGGTGGGCGCACAGGTGCGGGATGGCTCGCCCACACGCCTGTGCCGCCTGCAAGATGCTTTGCCCCGGCACGAAAGGCACGCGTTCACCGTCGAGCAGGAAGCTGGGGTCCAGGGTGGTCATGGGGGCCAGGGCTCAAGGCCAGAGGGTGGACAGGTGGGCATGGGCGTCGTCGCGGTGGGTCAGCTCCCGCGAACGCGCCAGGGCTAGGTCGAGGTCAAAAGCGGGCGACGCGTCGCCCACACGCAGCCTGGCCTCGTAAACATGACGGAACTTGGTCAGGGTGTCGACCACCGGGTTGCCCGCGCTGGTGCCCAGGCCACAGTGCGCCGTGCCGCGCATCACCCCGGTCAGCCGCTGCAGAGTCTGGAGGTCCTGCTGCCCCGCATGGCCCGCCGCGACCTTGTCCAGCAGGCCGGCCACCAAAGGCGTGCCCACGCGGCACGGGGTGCAAAAGCCGCAGCTTTCGTGCGCAAAGAAGTGGGCGAAGTTGCGCGCCACCTCCAGCATGTCGCGCTGGGGGCCAAACAC
>JBEEJT010000088.1:0-34491 GCA_041169085.1 Pseudomonadota bacterium
TGCACACTCTTTCCCTACACGACGCTCTTCCGATCTGTACAGGAAGCCCGTGCCCACCATGCCTTCGGTGACCGAGCCCATCATCTCGATGACGACGCCCTCTTCCTCGCCGATGTTGAAGCGCTGCTGGATCACCTCTTCGGGCATGAAGAGGATTTCCTTGACGGCTAGCGCGACGTTCTTGGCCTGGATCTCGGGGTGGAAGCCGGCCTTGCGCGCCAGCGTGGAGTTCACGCCGTCGGCCAGGATCACCACATCGGCAAACACATCGCCCGCTTCACGGTCACAGCGCACGCCCACCACTTTGTCGCCGTCCATGATCAGGTTCTGCACTGTGGTCTCGCAGATCAGCAAGGCGCCGGCCTCGCGCACCTTGGAGCTGAACCACTTGTCGAACTGCGCACGGATGATGGTGTAGCGGTTGTAGGGTGGCTTGTTGTAGTCCTCGCTGCGGAAGTGGCTGCCCACGAAGCTGTTGTCATCGAGCACCCACATGCGCTGCTCGATGATGTGACGCTCCAGCGGGGCGTCGTCGCGGAAGTCCGGGATGATGCGCTCCAGCGCGTCGGCGTACAGGATGGCGCCTTGCACGTTCTTGCTGCCCGGGTATTCACCGCGCTCGATCTGCAGCACCTTCAGGCCAGCCTTGGCCATGGTGTAGGCCGCCGCGTTGCCCGAGGGGCCTGCGCCCACCACGATGGCGTCGAATTGCTTGGGGACGTTCATGTTGCTTCTCCAGGTGGTGAGATCAGGCGACCTTCTTGGCTCGCTGGGCAAGGTGCGCGGCAAACGCTTGCGTCAGCGCCGGCAGCACCTGCATGGCGTTGCCCACGATGCCGTAGTGCGCAAAGTCGAAGATGGGGGCGTTGGGGTCGGTGTTGATGGCCACGATCACGTCGCTGGCCTCCATGCCCACGCGGTGCTGGATGGCGCCGCTGATGCCGGCCGCGATGTACAGCTTGGGCCGCACCGTCTTGCCGGTTTGCCCCACCTGCCGGTCTGCCTCGACCCAGCCCGCTTGCACGCAGGGGCGGGTGGCGCCCACCTCGCCGCCCAGCACGCGGGCCAGGTCGAACACCAGCTTGAAGTTGTCGGGGTTCTTCAGGCCCTTGCCACCGCTGACGATCACGTCGGCATACGGCAGGTTGATCTTGTTGCTGTTGGCGTCGGCAATGAAGTCCAGCAGCTTGGTGACGATGTTCGTTTCGATCAGGCCCAGCGTGTCTTCGCTGGTGGTGCCGCTTCGGCCGGCTTCGGCGCGCGGCATGGCCATCACGCGGGGGCGCACCGTGGCCATCTGCGGGCGGTAGGCCAGCGTCATGATCGTGCACAGCAGCGAGCCACCGAAGGTGGGGCGCGTGGCGGCCAGGGCGCGGGTGTTGGGGTCGATGGCCAGCTCGGTGCAGTCGGCGGTCAGGCCCGTCAGCAGCGTGGTGGCCACCGAGCCGGCCAGGTCGCGGCCCTGGCTTGTGGCGCCCAGCAGCACGATCTCGGGCTTGTACTTGTTGACCAGGTCGGTCAGGCCCTTGGTGAAGGGCTCGTTGCGGTAGCCCTTGAGCACGGTGTCGCGCATCAGGTAGACGTGGTCGGCGCCGAAAGTGAAGGCTTCCTTCGCAAAGGCATCGAGGTCTTCGTCGGGGCCACCCAGCACCACGCCACACAGCGGCGAGCCCAGCTGGTCGGCCAGCTTGCGGCCCTCGCCCAGCAGCTCCCACGACACGCTGTGGGCGTGGCCGCGTTCGTGTTCGATGAAGACCCACACGCCTTTGTAGGCTTTCAGCTCTTCTGACAGTTCGAGGTTGCGGCCACGGCCAGCGGGCTTCAGTGCAGGTTTGGCGTCACTCATGGTGGGGCTCCGGGACGGGTGATGACAGCGTGTGGAGTGAGGGGGCGTCAGGCGCTGACCTTGTCGATCAGGTCTTGCTCCAGCGTGGGGTGCACGGTGAAGATCGACTGCAGCAGGTTGAGCGAGATGTCGCGCAGGCTGGAGTTCTCCACCACCATCATTTCGGCCTTCTCGGAGCGCGGGGTGGGGCCGAACACGCGGCTCACGACCGTGGGCGAACCCTTCAGGCCGATCTTGGTGACGTCTTCGATGCCGGCGTCGTCCTTGTTCCACTTGCGCACCTGGTAGGCGGCGGCGTGGATCATGGAAGGCAGCGAGGCAAAGCGCATCTCGTTGGTGTTCTCCAGCATGGTGATCAGGCAGGGCAGCTGGGTCTTGAGGATCTGCACGCCGCCTTCGCCCCGGCGCTCCACCGTGATCGTGCCGGCCTCGAGATCGGTCTCGACGATGCGGCTCACATAGGTCAGCAGCTGCAGCCCCATGCGCTTGGCGATGCCGGGGCCCACCTGGGCGGTGTCGCCGTCAATCGTCTGCTTGCCGGTGAAGACCATGTCCACCTTTTGCTCGGTGTTGATCTTGCGGATGGCCGAGGCCAGCGCATACGAGGTGGCCAGCGTGTCGGCGCCCGCAAAGGCACGGTCGGTCACCAGGATGGCGTCGTCGGCACCAAAGCTCACGCACTTGCGCAGGGCCTCTTCGGCCTGGGGCGGGCCCATGCAGATCACCGTCACCTTGCCGCCGAACTTGTCTTTGAGGCGCAGGGCCTCTTCCAGCGAGAACAGGTCATACGGGTTGACGATGGCCGGCACGCCCTGACGCATGATGGTGTTGGTCACGGGGTGGACGCGGATCTGCGCCGAATCAGGGACCTGCTTGATGCAGACGACGATGTGCATGGTGGGCTCCAGGGAGGGCGAGGGCGCGGCGCTCAGACGGCGCGGCTGAAGGTCTGCTGCTGTTGGGCGGCTTGCGCCTGCGGGTGGGCGGGCACCTCGTAGGCGGGCACGCTGCCGCCTTGGGAGGGCAGGCTGGACTTGAGGCTTTGCAAGGTCACGGTCTTTTCGCCGGTGGCTTCCTGGAAGACCTTGAACACCTTTTCTTGCGCGGGGGTGGACTTCACGAAGTCTTCGTAGGCCTTGACCAGCCAGCCGCGGTAGCAGGCATACATGGCTTCTTCGTTGTGCTCATCGGGCAGGTCTTTGGCCTGGCGGATGTACTGGTAGAAGCGCTTGAGGATGTGCAGCCGGTTGACGTTGACCACCGACTTGTCGAAGGGCACCCCAAAGAATTCGAGGAACTCTTCGGCGGCCGACAGGCCCTTGAGCTTGTTGGCAAAGCTGTCGTTCATGGTCGGGCTCCACATTCGTTGCAGTTTGAGGATGGGTCCTTGGCCGGCAGGCAGGCGTCTGCATCGGCTTCGGGGTTGGGTTGGCCACGCAGCTCACGCACCTCGCATTCGAGGGCGTGGATGCGCTCCAGCAGGCAGGCCATGGCCTTGCCCACGGGGTCAGGGATCAGGTGGTGATCGAGGTTGATGCCGTTGGGGCTGCTGATGCCGCCGGCCTGGCGCACCACCACGCGGCCCGGGATGCCGACCACGGTGGCGGCCTCGGGCACGTGTTCGATGACGACCGAGTTGGCGGCCACGCGGGCACGGTTGCCCACGGTGATGGCGCCCAGGATCTTGGCGCCGGCCCCCACCACCACGCCATCGCCCAGCGTGGGATGGCGCTTGCCGGGGCGCCAGGTGGTGCCACCCAGCGTGACGCCGTGGTACAGGGTGACGTCGTTGCCGATCTCGGCCGTCTCGCCGATCACGACGCCAGCGCCGTGGTCGATGAAGAATCGACGCCCGATGCGCGCACCGGGGTGGATGTCGATGTTGGTCCACCAGCGGGCCACGAACGACAGCCAGCGCGGCACGAAGCGCCAGCCCCGCTGCCACAGCGCATGGGCCATGCGGTACAGGGCCACGGCCTGCACGCCGGGGTAGATGGTCCACACCTCCATGGTGTTGCGGGCGGCGGGGTCGCGGGCCAGCACGCAGGCCACGTCTTCCTTCAGGGCGGGCCACCACGGCGGCGTGTCGTCGCGCACGGGCGCGGCGGGCAGGGCGGCCATGTGGGCGTGGATGGCGTCCAGCGCCGGGTCTTCGCGCTTCATGCGGCCACTCCCTGCGTGTGGTGGGTGTCGCGCCAGAAGCGGCGCAGCTCATCGGCCGTGGGCGCCGCCTTGGTCAGCACGGCATGCAGGCGGATACGATCGAGCAGCGCCTGCAGCTCCGTGCCCTGTGGCTGCAGCCCCAAGGCCGCATAGGCCAGCTGCACCGCCCGCGTGCCCGAATGTTTGCCCAGCACCGTGCGCCGCTCGCGGCCTACTTCGGAGGGGTCAAAGCCTTCGTAGGTGCGTGGGTGCTTGGCCAAGCCATCGACATGGATGCCGGCCTCGTGGGTGAACACGGCCTCGCCCACGATGCTCTTGTTGGCCGCCACCGGCCGGCCCGAAGCCCGCACCACCAGCTCCGACAGCTGGCACAGCGCGGCCGTGTCCACGCCCACATCGCACTGGTGCAGGTGGCGCAGGCCCATCACCACCTCTTCGAGCGCGGCGTTGCCCGCGCGCTCGCCCAGGCCATTGACCGTGGTGTTGGCGTGCGTGGCCCCGGCCTTCAAGGCGGCCAGGGTGTTGGCGGTGGCCAGGCCCAGGTCGTTGTGGGCGTGGATCTCGATGTCGATCAGCAGCTCGCTGCGCAGCTGGCGGATCAAGTCGTAGGTGCTGAACGGGTCCAGCACGCCCAGCGTGTCGGCAATGCGCACGCGGGTGGCGCCGGCCATCTGGGCCGCGTGGGCCAGCTGCAGCAAGCCCTGGCGGTCGGCACGGCTGGCGTCTTCCAGGCCCACCGACACGGTGCGGCCTTGAGCCACCAGCGGCGCCACATGGGTGTGGACCATGCCCACGGCCCAACTCAAGTTGCGGCCCAGTTTGTGCGACAGCTGGATGCTGGAGGCCGGAATGGACAGGTGGATGATGTCGGCATTGCAACGCAGGGCGGCGGCCACGTCGTCGGCGCACATGCGGCCCCACACCATCAGGCGGCTGCGCAAGGGCAGGGCGGCCAGGGTGTTGATGCTGTCGATTTCGGCCTGGCCCATGGCGGGGATGCCCACCTCCAGCTCGGGCACGCCGGCATCCGACAAGGCCTGGGCGATGGCGCACTTTTCAGCCAGCGTGAACGCCACGCCTGCGGTCTGTTCGCCGTCGCGCAAGGTGGTGTCGTTGATGGTGGCGCGTTGCATGGCAGGAGGCCCTCGCTGTGGGTGACGCGGTTGCGTCTGAGCCTGTTGCTGCAATCGGTGTGCCAAGGCGGTTGAGGCGGTGGCGGCAACGCAAATGGTTGATTTGATTGGGGTTTGACGTGTGTTCGGGTTGTTCGGTGGTGCGGTGAGGCCCTGTGGGGTTTGCGTCAAAACCCACACACCGCTGCGGGATGCCGACCATGGCTTGCGGCCCACAGCGCCCTGGGTTGGGCACGGTTTCTGAAATAACATCCGCGCTTTGGCTTGTGCCGGTTGCAGCGGAGATTGCACCTTGGCGGCACGATACGTTCTGGGCAAAAGGGAGAGGGGCCTGTGCGTTTGATTCCACGCGGATTTTTTAAGCCCCATGGGCCCATGAGGCAGCTGTGGCAAATGCCTTCGAGGATGAAGGCCTTGAGGACCTCTACGGCTGGGCGTTTCAGGGTTCGATGGCAAGACCGGCTGCTGTGCCTGCATGACGGCGTGAGCCAGACGCCATTCGACAGGCACTACGTCTACCACGTGGCGTGGGCGTTGCGCGTGTTGAAAGAGTCGGTCGGGCTACAGGAGCACGTGGACATCTCCAGCTCCTTGCATTTCGTCGCGGCGGCCTCGGTGCTGGTGCCCACAAAGTTTTATGACTATCGGCCCGCAGACTTGAAGCTCAGCGATTTGTCGAGTGGCCAGGCTGACTTGCTCGCCTTGCCCTTTGCGACAGGCAGCTTGCGCTCCGTCTCCTGCATGCACGTGGTCGAACACATTGGCCTGGCCCGCTACGGCGACCCATTTGACCCTTTGGGAGACGTCAAGGCGGTGGAAGAGCTGAAGCGGGTGGTGGCACCTGGCGGTCAGCTGCTGTTTGTGGTGCCGGTGGCCGGCGAGGCGCGTATCCAGTTCAATGCCCACCGCGTCTACACCTACGACCTGGTGAAGTCGATGTTCGACGGCTTTGAGTTGGTCGAATACAGCCTGATCCCCGACGACCAAAAGGTGGGCGGTTTGATCCGGTTCGCCGATCCCGGCTTGACCGAAAAGCAGCGCTACGGTTGCGGCTGTTTCCTGTTCAAGAAAAAGGCGCAGTGAGGCGCCACGCCCCACTGCACAACAACGAGAGGTGAATGTCGGGCCCCAGTGCCCCCATCAATGCCATCGTGACGCGGCGTAGCAAATACGCTTGGCTTGCAGTATTGGGCTCGGCAATGGTTCATGGCTGCTTGCTTTGGCTGGCGGCAGAGAGCCGCTCGCCTGTGTCGAGGCCGGTCGGTGCCCACGTGGGGGCCATGCAGATGCGCTTCCTGGCACCCCCCGCGCCCTCGTTGGCGCGGGCTTCAAGCCACAGGCAGGGGGGACGGGCCAACCGGCGCTTTGAGCGCCAGGTGGAGATGCGTCCGGCCTTGAGCGCGCCCCTGGCCTTGCCGGCCGTGGCCCCGCCCGTCGATGCATCTGCACCCTCGCCGGCGCGCGCGCCGGCGCCGCCAGCGTCGAGCCCGTCGACGGCTGAACTGCTGAATCGGATCACCGAGGGCGTCTTGAGGCAGGACCGCGAGCGGGGCGGCACGTCAGCGCCTGACCGGCCGTGGCAAGCCGGGAGCAGGCCAGCCAACCCGCTCCCACCCTCGTCCTTCACTGCTGCGGGCGAGCGGGTGGAGCGGTTCAAGTCGGCCAACGGTGAGTTGTGCGTTCGCTTCCCCAATGCTGCGGCTTATCGCAGTGCCAATGGCGTCAACCTCGCGGTGGCGAGCAACTGCCCGTAAGTGGGCGGGCCTGCCAGGCGCTCGACCACGCACACGATGGTGGCAAGGGCGGTGGTGTGACAATGCTCAAAACTCAGGGAATACAGATGAACAATGTCATCCGAGCAGTTTCTCTTACCGTTTGGGGTGCTCCTCCGGGACGATCGCTGGCTACTTCGTGCTGGCATGGGTGGCGTACGCCCTGATCCGCAAGTTCACAAAGAAGTGAAGTGGCCTCGCGCCCCAGCGTCAGGCAACACCATGGATGGAACACAGGAGAGGCATCCCATGTTGAGAACCCGTGTCGTGGTGGCCGTGTTGGCTGCTCATTTGTTGCCGGTGGTGGCTTGGGCTTCGTACAAGCCGGTGCGCGTGCTGGCGCCTGAGTTGTTGGGCATGCATTGCGCACCGTCTGGCGTTTGCGTGGATGACCGGCAGCGCTTGTCCGAAGCCGAAGCCTTGCGGGCGGAGGCCCTGGCCTTTGTCGCGCACAAGCTGGGCGCCATCCAGCGTCCCCCGCGGGTGATCTTCTGTGCCACAGAGGCGTGCAGCCGGTCGTTTGGCTTCAAAAAGACGGCGGCTTACAACGTGGGCACCCTGGGCGCGGTCATCTCGCACCGGGGTTGGCACCCGCACTTCGTGCGCCACGAACTCATCCACCACCTGCAAAACGAACGTTTGGGCACCTGGACGGCCTGGTTGCTCAAGCCTTCATGGCTGACCGAAGGCATGGCCTATGCCATGAGCGAAGACCCGCGCGAGCAACTGCCCGAGCCCTTGCAGGGCTGGCGCGCCGCCTTCACCCGGTGGCGCGCGGCCACGGCTGACCAGGACATGTGGCAGGCGGCCCAGGCGGTGCCCAGAGACGAGGTGGTGAAGTGAGCGGCAGCTGGTCAGCGCCCCTGCGCTGGTGCGGTGTGTTGGGGATCTGTGGCCTGTGTGGGCTGTCGGCTCAGGCGGCCAGCGACTTCACCCAGGCCACGTGGTTCCCCAAGGGCTTCAAGCTGGTGGAAACGCTGCGTGGCGACTTGAACAAGGACGGCCAACCAGACATCGTCTTGTTGGTTCAAGGCACCGACCCGGCCGCTGTGGTGCAGAACCGCTTCGGAGAACGGGTCGACCGCAACCGCCGTGGCTTGGTCATCGCCTTGCGGCAGGGCGATGGCTACACGCTGGCGCTGAAGAACCTCACTTGCTTTGCTTCGGAGAACGAAGACGGCGGTGTCTATGTCCCGCCAGAGCTGAACCTGGAGTTGGCCAAAGGCAGCTTGTTGATCAACTTCCTGCACGGCCGATACGGCTACTGGAGCTACAACTTCCGCTATCGGCAGGGCAGCTTCGAGCTGATCGGCTACGACAGCAGCCAAAACCATGGCCCGGTGGTGGAGCGCGTCACCAGCATCAACCTGTTGACCAACAAGGTGTTGACCCGCGTGAACACCAACCCTGAAGCCGAAGGTGGCGACGAGCGCTACAAAGAGACTTGGTCCAAGGTCCAGCGCCCCAAGGTGATCACCTTGTCTGGCATTTCGGGCTTCGAAGACTTCTCGCTCCGGTCTGAATTGGGTTTGACGGAATCTCCTTGAGGAGGGGGCGCAAATGAGGCGTGTGTCTCAACGTTGTCGGGTGTCCAGGTTTGTGAGGCCATGGCGTCTTGGCGTGCTGGCCTTGGCCTTGGGGTGCGGTGCGGCCCTGATGGCCCAGCCTGCTTGGGCTGAAGTGTCGGACGCTGATGCGCACCACCCGGGCCAAAGCGAGGGGGCGTCAGACGCTGCGCTGGTGTTGGGTGAGGTCTGGGCTGTACGCCGGGATTGGCCTGCGGCGAAACGCCAGTTTGAGCTCGCGCTGGCCATCCAGGAGAGTTTGACCCCCACCGATGCGAAGCTCTTGGAGTCGCCCACGATGTGGCTGGCCGGGGTGTTGCTGGAGCTTGGCGAGCTGGACGCGGCCCGGGGCCACTACCTCAAGCTGTTGCAACTGAAGCAGTCGGCGTTTGGCCCCCTGCACTACGAGCAGATCGGCCAGCTGTGGGCCTTGGCTCACCTCAGCTTGAAGCAAGGCAAGCTCGTGGACGCCGAGGCCCATGTCACGCAAGAGCTGAAGATCTGGGCGACCGACCCGAAGTTCATGGGGGTGCCAGTGGGCGACGCGTCAGCGGCGCTGCAGAACTTGGGGGCGATTCGGGCTCACCAAGGCCGTTTGGCCGAAGCCACGGCTTTGCACCAGCAGGCGAGAGACATCTTGGTTCAGCCTCTCGAGGCCGCCGAACCGGGAGAGCCCGTTGGTGCGGGAGCTGTCGCGCGGGCGGTGGCCTGCGAGGCCAGGCTGGTGGCGCTCTACGAGCGCACTGGCAACCGCCCCCAAGCGGCCAAGCACCGCCAGGCGGGGGCCGCCTGGGCCAAACTCACCGACCGGCCGCCACTGGTGATGACGGACCCGTTGTGGCACCAAGACCTGTTGCCGCTGCCCTGAGTTGGGCTGAGGCACCTGGGCAGGCGGCCCCATGCCTGGCGGCTGCGTGCTTGATCACTGGGGGATGGCATGGGGATGCAGTTGCGTCTGGGCCATTGACCGGGCGAAGGCTGCTCAGTAGGCTGGGCGTTACAAACAATGGATCACAGGTGGGTGCATGACCAAGGCCAAAGCGCAAGGCTTGAGGTTGCTGGGGTGTTGGATAAGGCCAGTGGGTTTTGGAAATGTTCGGTTTTGATGCCTTCGCTCGTGTAATTTCATCGATGGCGATGGTTTGATTGCGTTAGGCCTTATGGCGCATATGGCGATGATGGCACTCAAGAATGCACTGGTTAACGATCTGCGGGGTGCATGGCAGAAGCTTCGTCTTTTGCACCCACAAGATCGGTTTTATGGCTTTGGCCTGTACACGACCGACAATGCGTCGTACCTTTTCGCTACAGCATTCACAGAAGAAGGCTTGTCCGCCATCAGCGCAACTTACTGCAAAAAGTACGGAGGAGACCCTTGTACGCAAAGCGATTCTCTTCGATGGAGCCCATGCGATTCACCATTGCACCTTGAAGGCGGGGACTTCACGAACTCTGAGCGCATCAAAGATGAGATTCTCAACCGCCATCAGGACGAAGACAATACTGACGAGCCAGAGCAAGAAGTTTTCAACGCAGCGTTAGAGGCGCTGCTGGAGTTGGACAAGCAAGGTCTCTTTGGTGCAGGCCCAGTTCGAGATAAGCTCTTGTTGAACATTTGGAAGGGCGATCAATCCGACGAGGAGCGGATAGCTTTCGCCAGGGCGCTCAACGCGGCCTCCGCAGTCGATCGGTTTGAGAAAGAGCTGTCCCAAGGGTATGAGGCGTTTATGAAATTGTCCAAATAGAAATGCCAAGCCAACTCAACTTGAAGCATGTGGCAGATTTCGAGCGCGTCTTCACACATGAATTGCAACACCACAAGTCGAGATCCGTGGCCCAACATGACGGTCAAGCGGAAGCCGACAAGGCCCATGGCTTCGCCATTTTCATGCTCCTGGTCGGTGCCTCCACTTGCTTCGCTCCTTCCGGCGCCGCTTACCTTGGGCTTTAGGCAAAGCAAATGCGAATATTCGGCTCCCTCCTGATCCTGGTAGCGCTGCTCGCCGGATGTCAAGATACCCCTACACCGCAAAGCGCCTCACTTTCAACGCGCGCGATTGTGTCTTTGCTGAAGGGTTCGGCTGCGACTGCCCCGATGGTATTGGAGGCAAATGGGATTCAGGAGCCCATCGCCGCGTCCTCCGGGCTTGCGTTTTTTTCAATGCCCTCTTCTTCGCGCCACACACATTTAACGTCAGTTCAACCTGAAAGCGAGGGCAGGCCATGCCTTCGGCATCGTCACGGCCTGCCGCGGTCCCTTCCATACTTCTCGCTCCGGCACCGGTAAAACTGAGCGTTTGGCCGCACAATGAGATATACGATTTTTCTGCTGACTTCCTGCATTTGCGCTCTGCAAGGCTGCGTGCCAACAACTGCGGTCGTGCACGACGGACTGAAGACGAAGGTCATTGATTCCATGACGAAGGAGCCACTGAGTGGTGCTTTTGTTTTTGACCACCTGGAAAATGGAAGGCCGCATACGTTGGTGTTCAGCAATGAGCGGGGCGAGGTTCTTCTGAATCCCAAGAGGAGATTCATGCTGAGCAGTTTGCTGGGCGAGGCGCTCATCTTCCAAAGCCTTTGGGTGTGCAAAGAAGGGTATGTTCCATACCTTGCTGGCTCACGAGGGGGCTGGAACGCAGACTATGGCCCAAGCCGACTCCACACACCCACGGTGATTGAACTGACAAAGTCACCTCTGTCACCCGCTGAGAGTTGTTTGGCCATCTGAGTCAGGTCAGCATTTTGCCGCCTGGCAGGTCCAAACTGACTGCCCGCCAAAGGGCGGAGAGCGCGCAGGAAATTGGTTCAAAAATGTGCAAGCCGTGCCAACGCAAAGATCAGCCGCGTAAACGCAAAGCCAGCGAAGTTCATTCATATGGGGTGGCTTGCAAGAAGTGCAAGAAGCGTCATGCCATGAATCGGGGGGTGCGCCCGCTGGCTCGATATGGTAAATTCCATCCCAGGTTGATAATTTCTGGGAGAACAGATGAAATATTTTCTCTGGCCGATGCTGCTCATCCTTGGTGCGCTGACATCGGTGGGCGCAAATGCGGCCATCACATACACGTTCACCTCAATATTTGAGGATTATCCAAGTCCTTCCGCTTCGCCAATAATCAGGACAGGCACAATTGAGGCCACGCTTGCCGAGCCACCCAGATTCGACACCTTTATCCCCGCGGAGAATTTGATTTGCAGTGGTTTCTTTGCTGACTGCAGCGACATTGAGTTCATCCTCAACGCCCAGGCAAGGGGACTCGGTGATGCCCCATATGAAGCAATCGTCGTTTCACGCGTCGATGCCATCAGCAGAAGTTCCAATTTTTATTACTTTGATGCGGGGACCTTTGCATCCATCGGTACCTTCCACGAACTCTCTGGCGACCCCACCACGCTTTCGGTGAAGGTGAGTGGTTTGGGTGTCATACCGGAGCCGCAAAATGGCTTGTTGTTTGCGGTTGGTTTGCCCATGGTTGGCCTGGCTTGCAGAAATGCTCGCCGCGCCCGGTTGCGGTAGAGATATACCTTCGGCTTCGGCATTTTCGGCCCTGGTTAACCTGGGTTGTTGATCTTTTTGTCATCATTGTGATCACATTGAGAAGCATGGCACTTGCCTTCGCTGCCCTGTCTATTGCAGCGCCGCTCTGCCTTGTGCTGGCGGCAGAGGTCGGGGCTCATCAATCTGCGATCGCGACAAACAACAGGGTGTGCGGGCTTGGTGTCTTGTCTGCGTTTCTGGGTGGCGTCGTGTTGTCCGTTGTTGCATCTTCGGTTGCGGTTTTGCTGGCAATCCTTGGGCGGAAAAGGCATGGCATCAGCAAACTTTCTTTGTCTTCGAGGTCCATCATCGTCATGGGCTTGGGCCCTGTATGGTTTTGGTTGTGTGCCGTCGCACTTGCATCTGCGCTGAAAGTCCTTTGGGGTCAATGACTGTTCGAATGTCTGTTCCCATTGTTCTTGAATGAAGGCGCCGCCAAGCCCACAATTCGTTGCCTGACGTGCTTGTCAACTGGGTGCCAAATGAGCCCATGGCCTCGCACTTATGGCTTGAAATTTCTCAATTGCATGAAGCGTATGAAGCCACTTCTTTGTGCCTTGGCCATCTTGTCGCTGACAGGTTGCGCATACAAAATGCAACCGCAATCCTTTTTGCCCAAGGGTGAGTCCATCCAGGGCGCAGCGGTGCTGTTGAACCAATACACTGCAGACCAATACAGCTACAACGTTTTGCAGGTTGACGGCAAAGGGTTGGGGAATGGTCGAATCTATGAAATCTATTTGAGTCCGGGGCGCCACAAAATCAAGGTGATGGTGAATGCCTTCGGTGCGCTGTCTTTCGTCGGGCAGACCTATGTGGGTGAGCTGGATTGCGACTTCAGGCGCATGGGTTTCTACACCATCGGTGCGCAGTCTGGCGGCAGGCCAGACATGGTCGACAAAAATTCTGGCAAGGCCATGCTGGTGTCATGTGTCGAACATGATTCAAAGCCAGAAAACCCAGCGTTGATGAAGTTCATCAAGGACCATGGCTGGACCCTCAGCACGGAGCTGTTTGTGCCCTGAAGCTGGGTTCACGGCAGGCAATTTGGATTGGCCATTTCTTTGTTCTTCCATGACAGCAATCACCAAGCCGTTCAGTCCGGCAACGAGCAGACGCATTGCTGTGGCCATGTTTGCCGCCGGTGTCTTGCTTCTCTGTTCGGCGATTCACCTGTTTGTCAGGCAGTGGGAGTTCAACAGCCATGCTGTGAGAACAACCGGGGTCGCGAAGGTCGTGAACCCGCCGGAGATCGTCTTTCAAACGCAAGAAGGTGACTCGATCACCTTCACGCACGACGGCTGGCGTTCCGGCGGCTACCCCAGTGCAGTCGGGGAGACGGTTCGGGTGGCCTATTTGCCTGATGCGCCCGCGCGCGCAGAAATCGCAGACTTCATCTGGCTGGCACCAGGCATCACGGCATTCACGAGCGCAGTGCTGATGCTGTTGAGCTATCTCACCTTTGTTGGCAAAGTGGTCATTGGCCCACTCAAGCAGAACAGCTTCGTCATGGGTGGTGATTGATTCAGGCGCCGATGGCGTGAGCTCGCTTGTAAACCATGAGTCAGCGCGCCGTGCTGAGCTTCACTTTTCCCGCGCATGGTTGCGCGTGTGCTTGGGCAGCGCAATGGTGATGTCGGCCGTGCCCAGCCGCACACAACAGGCCAGCCGTGAGCTGGGTTCCAGGCCCCAGGCGTGGTCCAGTTGGTCGTTCTCGTCGTCGTCGGCTTCTTCGAGCGAATCCGCGCCTTCACGCACCAGCACATGACAGGTGGCGCAGGCGGCCACCATGTCGCAAGCGTGTTCGATGGCCACGTGGTGTTTGAGCAAGGCCTCGCACAGCGATTGGCCCTTCTTCATCTCGAAGCGCGTGCCCTCGGGGCACAGTTCTTCGTGTGGCAAAACGGTGACGACAGGCATGGGCAGCCTTCAAGCGATGGTGTCGAGTGCACGCCCGGCCAGGGCGCGGCGGATGCTGGCGTCCATGCGCCGCGCGGCAAACGAGGTGGTGACCTGGTTGAGCGCATTGCACGAAGCTTTCACGGCTTCGGTGTCGGCCTCGGTCTCCAGGCGGTCGGCCACCAGGTTCAGTGCGTCGCGGATGTGCTGGCGCTCCACCGGTGAGAGCAGGGTGTCACCGTCTTCGGCCAGTGCGGCTTCGGTGGCGTCGAGCAGGCGGCGGGCGTCGATCTGGGCTTCGCGCAGCATGCGCAACTGCATGTCGTCACGGGCCTTGCCCACGCTGTCGGTCAACATCTGGGCGATCTGTTCGTCGCTCAGGCCATAAGATGGCTTGACCTGGATGTCGGCGTGCACACCGGTGCTCAGCTCTTGCGCGGAGACAGAGAGCAGGCCGTCGGCGTCGATCTGGAAGGTCACGCGGATGCGGGCGGCGCCGGCCACCATGGGCGGGATGCCGCGCAGCTGGAAGCGCGCCAGCGATCGGCAGTCGCTCACGGTTTCACGTTCACCTTGCACCACGTGGATGGTCATGGCGGTTTGACCGTCCTTGAAGGTGGTGAAGTCTTGGGCGCGCGAGGTGGGCAGCGTGGCGTTGCGCGGGATCACCTTCTCCACCAGGCCACCCATGGTCTCCAGCCCCAGCGACAGGGGGCACACATCGAGCAGCAGCCATTGGCCATCGGCGCTGGCGTTGCCCACCAGCACGTCGGCTTGCATGGCGGCCCCGATGGCGACCACTTCGTCGGGGTTGATGTCGGTCAGCGGGGCCTTGTCGAAGTACTTGGCCACCGCGTCGCGGGCCACGGGCATGCGGGTCGAGCCCCCCACCATGACCACGCCATCGATGTCTGCAAGCTCCAGCTTGGCGTCCTTGACGGCACGGCGAGTGGCCTGGATCGTGCGCTGGATCAGCGACTGGGTGACCTGGGCAAAGGTGTCGCGGCTGACGATGGTGCTTTGCACCGTGACCGTGGGCTGGGAAGACAGGGCTTCCTTGGCGGCTCGGGCTTCTGCCAGGCGCTGGGCCTGGGCTTGCGGGCTGAGCGTGGCCCAATCGATGTGGGCTTGTTCGGCCAGCCACAGCGCCAGTGCGCGGTCGAAGTCGTCGCCACCGAGCGCGGAGTCCCCGCCGGTGGACAGGACTTCGAACACGCCCCGTGACAGGCGCAGGATGGAGATGTCGAACGTGCCACCACCCAGGTCGTAGATGGCAAACACGCCCTCTGCGCCTTTGTCCAGGCCATAAGCGATCGCGGCTGCGGTGGGCTCGTTGAGCAGCCGCAGGACGTGCAGGCCGGCGAGGCGCGCGGCGTCCTTGGTGGCCTGGCGTTGGGCGTCGTCGAAATAGGCCGGCACCGTGATGACCACGCCCGTGAGGTCGCCCCCCATGCTTGCTTCGGCTCGGGCTTTGAGGCTGCGCAAGATGTCTGCCGACACTTCCACCGGGCTCTTCACGCCGGCGGCTGTGCTGATGGACACCATGCCCGGGCCATCGACCAGCAGGTAGGGCGGGGCGCCCGCCTTGAGCACGTCGGCCATCGAGCGGCCCATCAGGCGCTTGACGGAGGCGATGGTGTTGAGCGGGTCGTGGGGCTGCAGGGCGACTGCGGCGTCGCCCACGACGATGGTCGATGGGTCTGGCTCGGGAGCGTAGTGCACGACCGAGGGCAGCAGCACGCGGCCCTGGTCGTCGGCCAACACCTTGGTTTGCGCGCCCTGGACAGTGGCCACCAGAGAGTGGGTGGTGCCCAGGTCGATGCCCGCCGCAAGCCGATGCTGGTGGGGAACTGCACTTTGTCCAGGTTCAGCGATTTGCAGCAGCGCCATGGTGTGGCCTTTCTGTTGACGACGGGAGCGTGCTCAGACGGCGAAGCTCTCGCCACAGCCGCACTCGGCCTTGGAGTTCGGGTTGTTGAACTTGAAGCCTTCGTTGAGCCCTTCGCGCACGAAGTCCAGCTCCGTGCCGTCGAGGAAGGGTAGGCTCTTGGTGTCCACGAGCAAGGTGACGCCCTGACTCTCGAAGGCCGTGTCTTCCGGCTCGGTGGTGTCGGCGAACTCGATGGCGTAAGACAGGCCCGAGCAGCCGCTGGTCTTCACGGCCAGGCGCAGGCCCACGCCTTTGCCTCGCTTGTCCAGCGACTTGCGCACGTGCTTGGCGGCGGATTCGGTCAGCGTCACGGCCATGGCTGCACCTCACATCGAGAACGAACTGCCGCAGCCGCAGGTGGTCTGGGCGTTGGGGTTGTGGATCACGAAGCGCGAGCCTTCCAGGCCGTCTTCGTAGTCGATGTCGGCGCCCACCAGGTATTGCAGGCTCATGGCGTCCACGACCATCGTCACGCCGTCGCGGTCGATGCGGGTGTCGTCATCGTTGAGCGCATCGTCGAAGGCGAAGCCATAAGAAAAGCCCGAGCAGCCGCCGCCGGTGACGTACAGGCGCAGCTTCAGGTCGGGGTTGCCTTCTTCGGCGATCAGTTCCTGAACCTTGGCGGCTGCTGCGGCGCTGAAGTTCAGCGGGCTGGGCGGCATCTCGGCAACAGGGGCGAGGGCAGAGCTTGAAACGTCCATGGGTGACTCCGTTGGGTGGGCGGTGAAGGAGGGGCTCAGTGGGTGGCGGGCACGGGCGCGCAGACGGCCTGGTCACCCAGGGTGACGCTGTCGGTCGCGGGTGCACCTGCTGCGCCGGAGAACTTGGTCTTGTAGTCGGCCACTGCGGCCTTGATGGCGTCTTCCGCCAGGATGGAGCAGTGGATCTTGACCGGCGGCAGGGCCAGCTCTTCGGCGATCTGGGTGTTCTTGATGGCCAGGGCTTCGTCGAGCGTCTTGCCGCGCACCCACTCGGTGACCAGGCTGCTCGAAGCGATGGCCGAGCCACAGCCGTAGGTCTTGAAGCGGGCGTCTTCGATCACGCCCGTGCTGGGGTTGACCTTGATTTGCAGCTTCATGACGTCGCCGCAGGCGGGCGCGCCGACCATGCCGGTGGCGACGCCATCGTCTTCGGCGCTGAACGAACCGACGTTGCGCGGGTTCTCGTAGTGGTCAATCACTTTGTCGCTGTAGGCCATGTCAAATCTCCTGGAAGCAGTTGGCGAGGGCGGGGCCGTGGTCACGCACAGCCGGAGGCGCCATCAGTGCGCAGCCCACTGGATGGTGTTGAGGTCGATGCCGGCTTGAACCATGTCCCACAGCGGGCTGAGTTCGCGCAGTTTGGTGACCACGTCGCTGACGCGGGCGATGGTGAAATCGATGTCGGCTTCGGTTGTGTAGCGGCCGATGGAGAAGCGCACCGAGCTGTGGGCCAGCTCGTCGCTGCGGCCCATGGCGCGCAGCACATAGCTGGGCTCCAGGCTGGCCGAGGTGCAGGCCGAGCCGGAAGAGACGGCGATGTCCTTCATGCCCATGAGCAGCGACTCGCCTTCCACATAGGCAAAGCTCATGTTCAGGTGGTTGGGCGTGCGCTGGTCGAAGTCGCCATTGAGGCTGACGTGGTCCAGCGTCTTCAGACCGTTCCACAGGCGGTCGCGCAGGCTGCGGATGCGTTCCAGCTCGGTGCCCATCTCTTTGGCGGCGAGGTGGAAGGCTTCGCCCATGCCCACGATCTGGTGTGTGGGCAAGGTGCCCGAGCGCATGCCGCGTTCGTGGCCACCGCCGTGCATCTGCGCTTCGATGCGGATGCGGGGCTTGCGGCGCACATACAGCGCGCCGATGCCCTTGGGGCCGTAGCTCTTGTGGGCCGACATGGACATCAGGTCGATGGGCAACACGCTGAGGTCGATGGCGACCTTGCCGGTGGCCTGTGCGGCGTCCACATGGAAGATCACGCCCTGGCTGCGGCAGATGGCGCCCAGCGCGGCCACGTCCTGGATGACACCGGTTTCGTTGTTGACGAACATGACCGACGCGAGCACGGTGTCCGGCCGGATGGCGGCCTTGAACTGGTCGATGTCGATCAGGCCATTGGCTTGCACGGGCAGGACGGTGGCTTCCCAGCCTTCGCGTTCGAGCTCCCGCACAGTGTCGAGCACGGCCTTGTGCTCGGTGGCCACGGTGATGAGGTGGCGGCCTTTGCTCTTGTAGAACTGGGCGGCGCCCTTGAGGGCGAGGTTGTTGCTTTCGGTGGCGCCGGAGGTCCACACGATTTCACGGGGGTCGGCACCCACCAGCAAGGCCACTTGCTCGCGGGCCAGTTCCACCGCCTCTTCGGCGGCCCAGCCATAAGCATGCGAGCGGCTGGCAGGGTTGCCGAAGCGCTCGGTGAGGTAGGTCATCATCTTGGCCGCCACCCGCGGGTCCACCGGTGTGGTGGCAGCGTAGTCCAGGTACACGGGGCGGGTGAGGGGCGCGGTCAGCTTCGACATGCAAGGGCTCCTGGTTCCGTGACCACCTTGGCTGCGGTGGTCTGAGCCTGTCATTGCAAACCCGATGCCAGCTCGGCTGGGCAGGGTGGAAGCTCGCTAAGTGCTTGATCCACCTTGAGGCAGGTCAAAGTGGCCTGCCTTTGGGCGAGCCTGCCGGGGTGGGCGGGTGCGACAAAGCCGCGTGCCTTTTGTCGGGTTTGTGTGGGCGATGAAGCCCATGTGTAGGGTGGGGCCTTCAGTGGCCTGGGGACAGGCGCCACAGCGGTGTGGGCACCGATCTTGCGGAGCCGTGTCGACCACCGTGGAGTTGCCCATGCCCATCTACCAATACACCTGCCCGCATTGCCACAGCGCCTTCGACAAGTTGGTGCGCAGCGACACCGTGGTGGCCTGCCCGCAGTGCGGCGCCACCGATGTCACCAAGTGCGTGACCGCGCCCCAGGCGCCGGGCAAGAGCAAAGCCATCTTGCAGCGCGCCCGTGCCCAGGCGGCCAAGGAAGGCCACTTCAGCAATTACAGCCAGTCGGAGCGGCCCAAGGCCTGAAGGCCTGACTCGGGGATGTCGGCCAGGGTGGCGCAGCCCATCAGCGCCATGGTCATGGCGAGCTCGTCTCGCAAGATGCGCAAGGCTTGCGCCACACCCAAGGCGCCTTGAGCCGCGAGGCCCCACAGGCACGGGCGCCCGACCATCACGGCCGTGGCGCCGGATTGCAGGGCCACGAAGGCGTCTCGGCCACTGCGGATGCCGCTGTCGAGCAGCAAGGGAACCTGGGGGCCCACACGCTGGCGGATGGCTGTCAACGCGCGCAGCACGGGCGGGCAGCCGCTGAGCACCCGGCCACCGTGGCTCGACACCACGAGGCCATCGCAGCCTGCTTGCAAGGCGGCTTGGGCGTCGTCGGGGTGCAAGATGCCTTTGACCAGCAAAGGCTGGGCACATTGCGAGCGCAACCACACCAGGTCGTCCCAGGTCGGGGCCTGGGCCATCCAGTGGCCGAAGACTTCGCCAGTGGTGGGGGCGGCGGGCCCGGTGGGGGCGGGTGGCAGGTTCACGGCCCGGACGTGGGGTGGCAGCTCCAGGCCGGCCAACTTGATCGGGGCGTCGACCGTGAACACGACCACAGGGCTGCCCGCGTCCAGCGCGCGTTGCAGCAACGCCTGGGTGCGTTCGCGGCTGCCCTGCCAATACAGCTGAAACCAGGGGGCCTGGTCGGGCGCGGCGCCCAGGGGTTCGGCCTGGCCATGGCGGTGAGCCTGGGCCACGTCAGAGAAGGGCTGGCTGGCGAGGCTGCTGGTGACCGAAACGCCACCTTGCGCCGCGGCCGCCATGGCCAGGCCACATTCGCCGTCGGCATGGAAGAGCCCGGCGTAAGCCAGCGGCGCCACGATCAGGGGGTGAGCCCAGGTTTGGCCCCACAGCTGGAGCGAGGTGTGCCCGTGGCCCAGGGCCCGCAGCGGGCGAGGCGTCAAGGGCTGGGCGTCGAACTCGGAAGGCGCAGGGGCGCCTGCGTCGTGTGCGCCTTGCTGCAAGTGCTGCCAGAGCGCTTCAGGCAAGCGGGCTTGGGCTTGTTCGCGCAGGTGCAGCAGGGTCATGTCTCGGCCCACTGACGCAGCAGGTTGTGGTACGTGCCGGTGAGTTGCACGACGGGCGCGGTGTCGCCATGGTCCTGACGCAGGGCCAGCAGGGCCATGTCCATGTCGAACAAGAGCCGGCGTTGTTCGGGTGAGCGCACCAGGCTTTGGATGAACATGAAGCAGGCCAGGCGTTCACCTTGGGTGACCGGGCTGACCTCGTGGATGGAGGACGAGGGGTAGAGCACCAGGCTGCCGGCGGCACCTTTCACGCTGTGGGTGCCAAAGGTGTCCTGGATGCGCAACTCCCCACCTTCGTAGCTGTCGGGGTCGGACAGGAACAGCGTGGCCGACACGTCAGCCCGCACATGGCCATTGGCCGTGCGCCGCACGGCGCTGTCGGCGTGCCAGCCGTAATGGTTGGCCTGGCCCGCGTAGCGGTTGAATTGGGGCGGGGCCAGGCGCAAAGGCAAAGCTGCCGACATGAACACGCCATGGCTCTGGAGCGCCTGCATCACGGTGTCGCGCAAGGCGGGCAGGCCGCCCCAGGTTTCGGCCAGCTGGCTGTTGTGCTTGACCTGGGTGGCTTGCAGGCCGGCCGTGCTGCTGCCGGCTTCCCAGTCGGCCTGTGCCAGTTGGGCTCGCAGGGTTTGCAGCGCTTCGGGCGAAAGGACGTCGGGGATGGTCAGCAGCATGGCAGGGCCTCAGAAGCGGCGGGTGGCGCTCAGGATGACGGTGCGACGAGGGCCCGGCACGGTGAAGCCACCGTTGTCGTAGACCGACTCGTAATAGACCTTGTCGAACACGTTCTTGATGTTCAGCGAGGCCGTCCAGGTCGACTTGTCGTAGTGGACCAGGGCGTCCCAGCGCACATAAGACGGGGCGGTGTTGGGGTGGAACTCGCCGTTGAGCGTGGGCAAGGTGGCGCTTTGCGGTTGGTAGGCCAGGCGGTCGCCCTGCACTTCAGCGCCGCCACCGACTTGCCAGTTCCCGTCGATCTTGTAGGTGCTCCAGAAGGTGAGGGCGTATTCCGGGGTGTTGCGGGCGCGCTTGCCCACAAAGCCTTCGTTGCCCACGGTGACCACGCCGGTGGTGGCGTTGGTGTTGGTGGCCACGGCCAGGATCTTGGCGTTCATCAGCGACAGGCCGCCGAAGACTTCCCAGTTCTCGGTGAGGTGGCCGGCCAGGTCGATCTCCAGACCGCGGGTGCGGCGTTCACGGGTGAGCAGGGCCGCCGTGGTTTCCACGTCGGTGTTGCGCTCGTATTGCTTGGTGGCCTGGTAGATGGCGGTGCGCAGGGCCAGGTCGCCGTTGAAGAGCAACCATTTGGCACCCATCTCGATGACGGCGCTGCGCTCGGGCGGCTGGGGCGTCGAGGTCAGTTGGTACAAGTCGGCGGTGGGGCTGAACGAGTCGCTCCAACCCACGTAGTAATGGGTTTGGTCCGAAGGCTGCCAGGACACGGCCGCGCGGTAGCTGTTCTCGCCGAAGTGCAGCTTGGGCGACGAGGCGCTGCTGTAAGTGGCGCGCAGGTCGTCGCGGCGCACGCCGGCGGTCACCTTCCAGTCGGGCACGACTTCCACGGTGTCTTGCACATAGACCGCGTAAGAGGTGCCGTCGAACTGGGTGGGCGTGGCCGAGCTGGTGTAGGGCTGGAAGTTCGGTGGGTTGGCGGTGGTGGTGCCGCCCAGGTTGGTCAGGGCGCGGCGGCTGTTGCTTTCCTTGAGCCACTCCATGCCAGCCAAGAAGTCGTGCGACATGCCGCCCAGCTTGAAGCTCTGCGTGTAGTCAGACTGCAGCGTGGTCGTCTTGTAGTGCGACATGCGGGTCTGGTTGCCGCCGGCCACGTTCTGGGCGTCGGGCGTGGCCGTCAGGTTGGGCGTCTTGGCCCAATAGGTGCGCTGGTAGTCGGCTTGGCGAAGCTGGGTGCGCAACTTCTGGGTGCCGCTCAGACGCGTTTCGTTGATCAGCGTGAACATCTCGGTGTCGCTGTCGTCGAAGTTCTGGTTGGTGCCGAAGAAATTGCTGGTGGCCTGCTGGGTGCCCGGGCGGCGCGTGGACGCGTCGAACGAGACGCCAAAGTCCGGGATGTCGCGCGTGATCTGCTGCAGGTAGTTCACCCAGAACTTGCTGTCCTTGCTCTGGTTGAGCGCCAGGCTGGCGGCCACGCCTCGGCGGTTGGTCTCGGGCTCGGTCCCGGTGACCGGGTTGCTGCGCCAGCTGCCTTCGGTGCGGTTCATCGCATTGACGCGGATGCCCACGTCTTCGCTGATGGCGCCATTGACGTCGGCCTTGATCGACTTGTGGTCGTGCGTGCCCACGGCCACGCTCACTTCACCACCGGTCTTGGCCTTGGGCAGCTTGGTCACCTGGTTGATGACGCCGCCAGCCTGGCCGCGGCCAAAGAGCATGGCGCCAGCGCCGCGCAGCACGTCGACCTGCTCCAGGTTGAAGGTGTCGCGGTTGTACTGGGCGGTGTCGCGGATCCCGTCGAGGTACATGTCACCGAAGGTGTAGTAGCTGCGCAGGTTCATGTTGTCGCCGCCACGGCCACCTTCGGCCGCGTTGAAGCTCACACCGGCCACGTTGCGCATGGCCTCTTTGAGCGAGGCTGCTTGCTGCTCTTTCAGGATGGCCTGGGGCACCGACGTGATGGCCTGGGGGATGTCTTGCGGGTTCTGCAAGGTCTTGCCCACGCGGGTGGTGGTCACCAGGGCGCCTTGGGGCTTTTCGGCGTCGGCTTCCACGCGGACGGTGGGCAGGGTCTTGACGGGTTCGGGGGCGGCGTCGGCCGCTTGGGCGCTCATGGGCGCCAGCGGGGCCAGGCCAGCGAGCAGCATGGCGCCCAGGGGTTGCAAACGAGAGGGGGCAGTTCGGCTGTGCATGTCAGTTCGTCCGAAAGAAAAAATGGACTGGCTGGCTGGCACGCCGGGCAGGGCCTCGGTCGCGCGGGCTGGCTGGTGGTTCAAGAAAAAGCAAAAGGGGGCGAGGTGGGCGTCAGTGGGCCTGGGGCAGGCTCACGAAGCCCATCTTCTGCAGGCCGGCGTGCGAGGCCTGGGCCATCACCTGGGCCAGGGCTTCGTAAGGCGTGAGGCGGTCGGCCTGCAGTTGCACATCGGGTTGGGGCGTCTGGGCGGCCGCCTGGGCCATGGCCTGGGCCAGTTGGGCGGTGTCCATGGCCTGGCCGTTCCAGCTGGTCTGGCCTTGGGCGTCCACGCTCACCACGACCGGTTGCTGTGGCACCGGGCTGTGCACGGCGGTGGCCTGGGGCAGGTGCACGTTCACCGACTGGGTCAGCATGGGGGCCGCCACGATGAAGATCACCAGCAGCACCAGCATCACGTCGATGAGGGGCACCATGTTGATCTCGGCCAGATCGTGTTCGTCCTGGCTGGAAAAGCTGCCAAAGGCCATGGTCTATGCTCCGAAGGGTCAGGACTGGTTCAGGACTGGGTCTGGGCGCGGGCCAGGGCGATCACCTTGTCGCTGCTGCGCTTGGCGTCGGTCAGGCGAGGCGAGACGGTGGCACCCGTGGCCAACAGGTTGAACACGTCGTAGGCAAAGGCGTTCAGACGCGAGAAGGTGTGGCGCTGCAGCCGGGCAAACACGTTGTAGGCCACCGCGGCCGGGATCGCCACGGCCAGGCCGATGCCGGTCATGATCAGTGCCTCGCCCACCGGGCCGGCCACCTTGTCCAGCGTGCTTTGGCCGGTGGCCGAGATGGCGGCGAGCGCATGGTAGATGCCCCACACCGTGCCCATCAGGCCCACGAAGGGCGCGCTGGAAGCCACGGTCGCCAACAGGGTTTGACCGGCGCCGAGTCGGTCCTGGTCTTCTTCGATGGCGCGGCGCAAGGCCCGCGTCAACAGGTCTTCCGGGTTGCCCGCGTTGACCAGGGTGCGCGCACCTTCCTGGCGGTTGATTTGTTCCACGGCGGTGAAGCCGTGGTGCACCAGGTGGGAGAAGGGCTCGGGGGTGCCGTGCTCACGCAAGTGGGAGGCGACGGCTTCGAGGTTGGGCGCCGCCCAGAAGGCGTCGAGGAAGCGGCGGCTCCGTTGGCGGGCGCGCAAGGTCTGGGCGGTGCGCACCAGGATCAGCGACCAGGTGGCGATCGAGGCGCCCAGCAGCACGATCAACACGCCTCGGGTCAGGCCATCGGCTTGAGACAGGAATCCGGCCAGGGTGAAGGAATCGGTCATGGTTGGGCTCGCTTGAGGTAGAAGTCGATGGGCACCTGAACCCAGGCGGCAATGGGGCGCTCGCCTTGGCGAGCAGGGGTGAAGCGCCAGCGGGCCACGGTGCTGCGGGCGGCTTTGTCCAGCCGGTCGAAGCCGGAAGACTTGTCCAGCTCGACCTGGTCGGCCAAGCCCGTGGGGAGCACGTGCACCTTCAGGACCACGGTGCCTTGTTCGCCTTCCTGGCGAGACACGGCTGGGTAGGCGGGGCGTGGGTTGTCGAGGTAAGCGGCGTCAAAGCTGGCGGGGGTGTCGCTGGGCGGCGTGGGCTTGGCCAGCACGGGGGCGGGCGGTGGCGGCACGACGGCGACTGGGGCCGATGCGCTCACGCTGGCCGTGGCAACAGGCGCTGGGCTGCTGGGCTCGGTGGGGCGAGGGGCCAAGGGCGCTGCCGGGGCTGCCGTGGCCGCCGCTGCGGTGACGGTTGGGGTGGCGGCCGGCTGGGTCGGGGCGGGCTGGACGGTAGGCTGGACGGTAGGCTGGACGTTGGGCTTCAAGGCTGGCACGGGGCTGGGCGTTGCCTCCTTGGGGGGGGGGGCCGCCAGCGGCACCCAGGTCACGGCCAGGCTGGCTTGCGCGGGCAGCGGGGCCGCTTCCACGATCGCCTGCTGCTGCAGCCACGGCCACAACACGCCCAGGTGGAGGGCAGCCACCAGGGGCACCACCCAAGGCCAGCTGGCACGCTGGCCGTGAGGCAGGGCCTGGGCAGGGGTGGGGAGGGCGAGCGCGGCCATGGGGCTCACTTGGTGAGGATGAGCTTGCCCTGCGCGGTGACGCGCAAGCGGTAGGTGTCCGGGCCGTGCTGGATGAGCATTTCCCTTTGCCCGGCCATCAAGACTTCGCTGCGGACGGTGCGGGTGTGCTCGGCCGACGCGGGGCTGGCCAGACCAGACTCGGCGTTCGGGGGCAGGGGGCGGGCTTCATTCATGAACAGAAGTGTAAATGAGAATGATTCGCAGCCGCAAGAAAAACAAAAGGCCCGGGGGTGAACGGACCTTTGTTTGGGGGGGCGCCGCGCCGCGGTTCAGTGCGGCAGCGGGGCCTCAAACCACTGCGGAGACTGCGGCCGGTACACCCGAAACCACATCAAGGTGGCCGGCACCAAGGCCTGTGTGCCCATGAGCAAGGCTTCGTGGGCCTGGTTCAAATCGGGGTCGGTGAGCGCCCGGGGCAGGGCCAGCCAGCCCTCCCAGTCGATCTCGGGCATGTCGGTGCGTGCCGAGGGGGGCACGCCCAACAGGCTCTGCGACATGGCCTGCAGCAGTTGCACCAGCTTCAGGCGGGTGAGCCTGGAGCGGCGCAACTCTTCGCCACTCAGGCCTTCGCACAAGGTCAACACGTCTTCGCCGGCCGCCTCGACTGCTTGGAGCAAGGCGGCGGCGTAGAGGGTGTCGCTGGTGGTGGCGGGGCTCACACGAAGCTCAACAGCTCAACGGTCACCGCTTCTTCGCCAACGTTGGCCTGGCAGGCCAGTCGCGACTTGGAGCTGACGCCCACGATGCTGTCGAGCTTCTCGTTTTCAGCCCGCTGGGTCTTGGACAGGCTCTTGCGGCCTTCCTGCACGTAGACGTGGCAGGCGCCGCACTGGGCCTTGCCTTCGCACTTGCTCAGGATCTGTGCGCCGGCGGCGCGGATGGCGGCCATCAGCGAGGTGCCGGGGGCAACTTCGCAGGTCAAGCCAGCGGGCAGGATGGTCAGCAAAGGCATGGTCTTCTCCAGGGCTAGGTGTGGAACACGGGGGCAAAAAAATCAAGGGACACGTGGCAGCAGGGCTCAGCCCTGCATCAGGGCGGCACACACGTCCGCCAGTGGCATGGCGATGCGGGTGACCTGGTTTTCTTCCAGGAAGCGGGCTTCCATGCGGGTGGGCTCGCCCGGCAACACGGCCCAGTGCTTGGCGCTGGACCGCTTCATGATCTGGCGGGCGAAGGTGCGCGTGAGCTGGTCGTTGAAGCGGCAGCCCATGAACAGGAAGTGGCGACCTGTGCGCAGGGCTTGCACCTCGGCGGCGATGGGCGTCTGGATGTCGATCTCGGTGAGCACTTCCACGTAATCCGAATCCGACACGAGGTAGTTGCTGGCCGGGGCGTGACCACCAATGGGGCGGTAAAGCAAGGTCTGCCAGCTGGCTTGCGGGGCCTCGGCCAGCGTGCCGTCACCGTGGTAGCTGGCCCACCAGGTGCCGAAGTGCTCCGATTGCGACAGGCCTTGGATCTGCCCCCAGGCCGAGGGCGACAAGGTGCGCTGCAGCGCGGTGGCCATGGTGTCGTCCCACCAGCTCTCCACCACCATGGGCGCTTGCTGGGCGGCCAGCCACAAGTGGAAGGCGCTCGGCTCGGGCGTCAACTTGAACACCTCGTTCATCTGCTGGACGACGCTTTTGCGGTGTTTGAAGTTCTCGATGTATTGCGCTGCCTGCGTCAGGCGGTTGCGGATCTTGTGGGGCACCGTGACCTTGGCGGTCAACAAAGCCACCAGCGCCTCGGGCGTGGTGGGCACGGGGCAATCGGCGATGAGGTCGAGCAGGCCTGGGCCGATGTAGGGGATGACCTGGTGGGACTGGAGCCCCTGAAGGATCTCCGAGATGGCCTGGAGGTCGGCCGCGGTGGCCGTCGTGGCGGCGGGCAGGGTGGTGGTGGGCATGGTGTGATGACAGCGTTGCAGTGGTCAGTAGATGGCTGCGCCCGCGCCCACGTTGACCGAGGCGTCCTTGAGCGTCTTGACGATGTAGCGCACGTGGTCTTCGGTGAGGTGCCCATGGAAGGGCAGCACCAAAGAGCGGTCGGCGATGCGTTCGGTGTTGCCCAGCTGGCCGCGCTTGTAGCCCAGCTGCTGGTAATGGAACTGCTGGTGCAGGGGGCTGCAATAGATCGAGCACTCCACCGCGTTGGTGTCCATGTCTTCGATGATGTCGTTGCGTGCGCTGCCCGTGAAGCGCTTGCCCAGATGCACCTTGTAGAGCATCCAGTGCACTTCGTCGATGTGCTCGGCGCGGTAAGGCGGTTTGATGCCCTCAAAGCTTTGCATCTGCTCGTGGTACCAGCCCTCGACCTGCTTGCGCCTGGCCAGGATCTCATCGACCCGCTTGAGTTGGACCAGGCCGATGGCGGCGTCCACATCGCTCATGGAGGCTTGCCAGGGCACGCGGCTGCCCACGGACACCGAGAAGCGGTCGGACAAACGGCGTTCCCTCAAGTAGCCCAGCTCGCTGGCCAGGTGGGGGTCGTTGGTCACCACCATGCCCCCTTGGCCACAGCACAGCGCCGAGGGCTGCGAGAAGTCGAAGATGGCCACATCGCCGAAGGCGCCCACCATTTGCCCGTTGTAGACCGAGCCGATGGCTTCGGTGCTGTCTTCGATGAGCTTGAGCCCATGGGTGTCCGCCAGCGCGCGCAGGCTTTGCCAATCGGCCGGGTGGCCGTTCACGTTGGACGCCAGGATGGCGCGGGTCTTGTCGCTGATCTTGTCGGCGGCTTTGGCCGGGTCGATGCAGCCTGACCAGTAATCGATGTCGACCAGCACGGGCGTGGCCCCCACGATGCTGATGGCATGGGCGATCTGGTGCCAGGCGTAGGCCGAGGTCAAGACCTCGTCGCCCGGGCCGATGCCCAGCACCTTCAGCGTCAGGCACAGGCCCACGGTGCCACTGGCCACGGCGCACGCGTGTTCACGCCCCAGCCAGTGGGCAAAGGCCCGCTCGAAGCCTTCGACCTGGGGCCCCGCCGACAGCCTGCTGCTGCGCAAGGTCATGACCACCGCTTCGAGCTCCTCGGTGCACAAGTCGGGGTCGGAAAGGGCCAGCCATTCCAGGCTGTCTTCCATGTCCAGGGCTTCGGCTGGGGCGTTCATGGTCAGGCTCCGGTGAGGACCAAGGCGGTGGCGTGTTCGGGCTCGCTGGTCACGTTCCAGCAGTGCCCGTCCGTGGCCATGAGGTAGATGGCGCGGTCTTGCGGCAGGCGCATCACCGGCTGCTCGGCCCGCATGTCGAACGCGTCCAGCACCAGCGTGCGCAAGGGCGCCAGCAGGGGGCGGATCTCGCCAGCGGCGGCGCGCACATTGGCGGCCGCGCTCAAGATCTGGGCGGCCTGCTGCAATTGGGCTGAGCTGATGGCCATGGTCAGACCTCCTCGCCAGTGGTCAGGCGCTTGGCTTCCACGGTGATGGGCAGGGTGGTGCCCTCGGGCATCTCTGGCAAGGCCAGCTGCCAGCCATTGGCCAGGGTGACCGTGCCGCCCCACAGATCAGGCTTGTCTTGCGACACGATGGGCTCTTCCAGATCCTTCTTGGGGACGTAGGCCGACAGCACGCCATTGGCGGCCCTGCGGATCATGACTTTCATGCGAACACTCCTGGAGATGCGGCCTGCTGGCCGACGGGTGGCGGCTGCATCAGTGGCGCCAGACGCGGCGGCAGCAGTTGCAAAACGTGTTGGATGTCTTCGGCCCGGCTGTCGGGCCCCAGGCTCATGCGCACGGCCTGCAGCGCCTCCTGGCGACTCAAGCCCATGGCCGTGAGCACGTGGGAGGGCTCGGTGCCGCCCGACGAGCAGGCTGCCCCCGAAGAGGCCGACACGCCGATCTGGCCGAGTGCGTGAAGCACTTGTTCGGCGTGCAGCTCGCCGAGCTTCAACATGGTGGTGTTGGGCAGGCGGGGGGCGTGTTCGCCCAGGATGACGACACCCGGCAAGGCCTGCCGCAAGCCTTGCTCCAATTGATCGCGCAAGCGGGCCATGTGGCCGGCGCGGCTCAACCAGGCGTCTGGCGCCAGGGGCAGTGCGGCCACCGCCGCGGCCAGGCCACAGATGCCGGGGAGGTTTTCAGTGCCACCCCGCCGGCCACGCTCCTGGCTGCCGGGCCACAAAGGCGCCCAATTCAGGCCTTGGCGCACCAGCAAGGCCCCGATGCCTTTGGGGCCACCGAACTTGTGGCCTGACAGGCTGACCAGGTCGGCGCCACTGGCGGCAAAGTCAAAGGGCAGCTTGCCGATCTGCTGGGTGGCGTCCACATGGAGCAGGGCGCCCTGGGCGTGGGCAATGCGGGCCAGTTCGCCTGTGGGCATCAACACGCCGGTCTCGTTGTTGGCCGCCATGACGGACACCAGCGAGACGTCGTCGCGGATGAACTCGCGGGCTTGCACCATGTCGAGGCTGCCGTCAGGCATGAGGCCCACCCAGCGCACGGTCACTCCAGGTTGGCGGGCGAGTGCGAGGCCGAGTTTGCGGGCGCTTCCGTGTTCGGCCTCGCTCATCACGATGACCTGACGGCCATTGAAGCCCGGCGCGCCCTTGAGGGCCATGGCGTAAGCCTCGGTGGCCCCGCTGGTGAAGACCACCTCGGGGGGCTTGCAGTTCAGGGCCTTGGCCACGGCGCTGCGCGCCTGCATCAAAGCCTGGCGCGCCAACTGGCCCGCTTCGTGTTGTGACGAGGGGTTGGCCCAGTGCCGGGTGAGGGCTTGGCCCACGGCCTCGACCACCTGCGGCAGCGGCGCCGTGGTCGCGTTGTGGTCCAGGTAGATGGCGGGCGTGCTCATGGGGCGATGAGGTGAGGGTGGGTCAGGGCCAGAAGACCCGCATGGGGTCGGTGCAGACCTCGTCGAGCAACTCTTGCAGGTGGCGCGATTCGTGGTGCACCGTCCAGCTGTCGTGCACGTGGTCGCGGGCGTACAGCGTCCAGACCCCGTCATGGGGTTCAAGCCAGGCGATGGCGATCACGCCCCCATTGGGGTCGATGTTGCGAGAGCAGCAGGGGCTGCTGATCAGCCAACCGCCTTCTTCCGCTGCGGTGACCGCTGGCTGCACATAGCGGTAGCGCGCACGGCTGGGCAGGGCCCGTTCGATGCGCAAGCGGTCGAGGTCATGCACCCGGGCTGGCGGCCTGGGTGACAAGGTGGCGAGTGCGGCACACATGGCGAAGTCCTGTGAGGGCCTGGCCGCTTCAGGCCACCGCGCCCAGCGGGTTCTGGCGGGCCTGGGCGGCCATGGCCTCCAGCTCCTGGCGCAACATGATCTCTTCTTCGAGCACGCCGACCACGCGGCCGTCGAACTCCACCATGTAGACCGGCTGGTTCGCTTCTTCGTGGTGGCCCACCTGCACGATCTCACCTTCGCTGCCAGCCAGCGCGAGCACGGCGTCATCGGGCATGTCCGGGAAGGTGCCGTCGTTGGTCAGGTCCACCAGGGCCAGCACCACCTGGCCCCATTGGTAGGCGGGTTCGCGGGGTTCGATCATCATGGTCAGGTCCTTGTTCAAGAAGTCAACGCAGTTGCTGCAGGTCTTGCGAGCGGTCGGCGAACTGGGCCAGCACCTCATCGGGCAGGTTGTCCAAGGTCATGAGTTCCTTGGCGCGCATGCCCACCTTGTAGCCATGCTCGGTGAACTCGACGGCGTAGATGTAGAACTGCTGCAGGAAGGTGCCGATGGACACCACGTAGCCGATGTCGCCCTTCTTCACCAACACGTCGCCGATGTCCTTGCCGGTGAAGGTGCCGTCGTTGCGGATGGTCGTGCGGCTCACCACACGCTCGCCAAAGTGAAAGCGGGGCGGGTCGGCCACTTCGAGCGCGGTGTCGTCTTCGCGGGCAATGTCAACCATGGTGGGGCTCCTCCTGGGGCAGGGCGGGTGATTGCAATTGCAGCCATCGGCCCTCAGCGGCCTGGGCCAACATGGGGTCGGGGTCCTGGCGCAGGCGGCTCAACACGTCGGCGTTGGCCCGGCCGATCACGTTCCAGCGCACCAGCAGGTCTTCATCGTCGGCCAGGCGACCGAGCAAGCCCACGGGCAGGCGCTCGGCCACGGTGCGGCGCACACCGGGGTCCGGGTCTTCGGCCATGCGAAGCAAGGCGGGCATCTCGATGCGCAAAGCCACTTCCTGCCGCACCACGGCTTCCGGGTCACTGGCCAGCAGCGACAGCAGGGCCGGGCTCAGCCGACGCGCCACCCACTGGCGCACGCCATAGTCCGGGTCTTGCACCATGCTGGGCAGTTGATCGGCTTCCAGCCGCTGGGCCACTCGGATGCGCACTTCGCGGTGCTCGTCGTGCTTCATTTTCTGGAGCAGGCGCTGAGGCAGGCGCAGGGCCACTTGCAAGCGCACGGTCTCGTCCTCGTCGGCCATCAGGGCTGGGAGATGGAACACCTCGGTGTAGCGCGCCGAGATGGCGCGCACCTCGAAGTAAGGGTGGTGCAGGTGTTGGGCGGCCAACTCCTTGTGCCAGCGGAAGAAGCGGTCGATGCGTCGGGCGTAGCCGTCTTGCATGCAGGCCAGTCCCGGCTCGCATTCGCCCGCTTCACGCAGGTGGACATGCGGGCAGCTGGCGCAATCGATGGGCTGGCCTTGCCAGGTCAGGTTGGGGATGTCGCCTTGCGGCGCAGGGATGCGGGCACTCATGAAGCCACCCCCCAGCCTCGGTGCGGCTTGCGGCCTTCCAACCGCGCCTGTTCGTCGAAGTCCACTTCGTCTTCGCCGCGCGCGGCCCGTTCGGCCCTGGCCAGCACCGCTTGCAGCACGGCGCCACCCAGGCGGTCTTGCGGGTCGAGCAGACGCAGCGTGCTCAAAGCCAGACGACCCGAATCCAGGCGACCCAGTCGCAAGCTCAAGTAGGCGTAGCCCTTGAGCGTGAACAGGTAAAACCTGGCCGCCGCGTCGAAGCGGGCTTGCTCGTCGGTGATGTGAGGCAGGGCGCCCGGGTCTTCGGCCACAGGCGGCATCAAGGCCGCTCGGGCGTGGGCCAAGGTCTCTTCCGCGACTTCGAGGGCCTGGCTCAAGCGGTGGCCATAGAAGTGGTAGCGGTAAAGCGCGATCAGCGTCGCGGGGTGTTCAGGCGCCGCGGCTCTGGCTTGCAGCAACAGCTCCAGCGCCTGCGGTGCATGCGGGCCCAACTGGCCAGCCTGGCGAAGCCAGGCTTCCACTTCTGCGGGCAGGCCACGCCCCAGCACAGCGAGGTCGAAGTCCACCCCGGGGAGGGTGTCGGCGCTGGGGGTGCTCATGGTTGTGGCCTGTGAAGTGGCTCGGGCTGGTCAGTGGGTGTGGGGCGTGCGGGGTGCGCCCATCGCCTTGATCGACCCGATTTCGATCTTGGACACCGCCGGGGCCCCGGTGGGCGTGGCGTCACCACTGCTGCTGCAAGCGCAAGGCGCGGCGTTCGGGTTGGTGAACGTCAGGCCCGACTTGGTGGGCGTGTCGGCGAAGTCGACGAGCACGCCTTCCAGCAAGCTGCAGGTGTCTGCGGGCAGGAACACCTTGATGCCGTTGAGGGCCGTCACGGCGTCGCCAGCAGCGGGTTCCGCCTCCACGGTGAACTCGGCGTTGTAGCCCGAGCAGCCACCCGGCGTCACGGTGAGACGGAAGCCTGCCGAGGCCGGCAGGCCCGAGAACATCACCATGCGGCGGATGAACTTCTCGGCGGCGGGGGACACGGTCCAGTTCGGTGCCATGGGGGCGTCCTCTCGCTTCAGGCTTTGACGATGCAACCGTCCACCGGGCAGACCGACACGCACTGGGGCGCGTCGAACTGGCCTTCGCACTCGGTGCACAGGGTCGGGTTGATCTTGAAAACGCCACCCTTTTCGCTGATGGCAACGTTGGGGCACTCGGGTTCGCAGGCCGAGCAGCCGGTGCAGGTGGAGGCGATGATCTTGAGGGCCATGGTGGTTCTCCTTTGCTGGTTTCAAGGGCGGGTGGGAAGGTTCAGGCCGCGGCTTCCGAGGTGTAGGCACCTTGGCGGATCGAGGCATCGCCGCGGGCCTGGTGCACGATCTCGCCGCGGGCGATGCGGCCGCAGTAATCGGCAAACCAGCTCAGCGCGGCCTTCTCGATGAACTCGTGGGCGTACTGGTCCACCGGCTCGATGCCGGCGGCCTTGAGTTCGTCACGGGGGCAGGCGCCGATCTTGGCCACCAGCACGGCATGGCAGTCGTTGATGGCCTTGACGATGGAGGGCAGTTGCTCGTCTTCGCCGTAGCCGCCCTGGCAGTACAGGTCGACGCGACGGTGGCCGACGAACAGCGCCTCACCTGCAGAGACCTCGAAGATCTGGAACTCGGTGGCGTGGCCGAAGTGCAGGTTGACGCGGCCGTGGCCTTCGGTGGCCACCGCCACCAGCACCTTCATGTCGGGGTCGACTTCGGGCATTGAGGCCTTGGCCTCTTCCAGGGCATCGACCTTGGCGGCGTGCTGGGCCTGGCGTTCGACTTCCACCTTGTCCTGGTAGGCGCGGCGGCGGTCGAGGTCATAGACCACTTCCATCTCTTCGATCTTGTCGAGCGTGAACTCTTCCGAGCGGTCTTCACCCAGCAGGCCCACGGCGTCGGCGCGGCACTGGCGGCAGTGGCGCATCAGGTTGGCGCCACCGGCGCAGGCGTCTTGCACGGCCTTGAGCTCTTGGGCGGTCGGGCCACGCTGACCATTGAGGCCAAAGTAGGTGCCATGCTCGGGCTCGGAGATGAGCGGCATGATGTTGTGCAGGAAGGCGCCGCGCTTCTTGACCTCGCGGTTCACCTCGATCAGGTGCTCGTCGTTCACGCCGGGGATCAGCACCGAGTTGATCTTGGTGAGCACGCCACGGGCGGTGAGCATCTCCAGGCCCAGCATCTGGCGCTCGTGCAGGATCTTGGCGGCCTCGTAGCCGGTCACACGCTTGTGGTCCCAGAAGATCCACGGGTAGATCTTCTCGCCCACCGCAGGGTCCACCATGTTGATGGTGATGGTGACGTGGTCGATGTTGTACTTGCAGATCTCGTCAACCTGATCGGGCAGGGCCAGGCCATTGGTGGACAGGCACAGCTTGATGTCGGGCGCTTGCTCGTGGAGCATGCGCATGGTGTCGAAGGTCTTCTTCGGGTTGGCCAGGCTGTCGCCCGGGCCGGCGATGCCCAGCACCGTCATCTGCGGGATCTCGCTGGCCACGGCCAGCACCTTCTTCACCGCCTGGTCGGGCGTGAGCTTCTGGCTCACGACGCCGGGGCGCGACTCATTGCTGCAGTCGTACTTGCGATTGCAGTAGTTGCACTGGATGTTGCAGGCCGGCGCCACGGCCACGTGCATGCGGGCGTAGTGGTGGTGGGCCTCTTCCGAGTAGCAGGGGTGGTTCTTCACCTTCTCCCAGATCTCGGGCGGCAGGTCGTCGGGTCCCTCAGACGATCCGCAGCTGGCCTTGCCGACGCCACCGGTGGTGCCGCAGCTGCTTGTGGCGGGTGCCTCGACCACCGGGCTGACAGCCGGACGGCCGCGACGCAGATCGGCGATGGCGACAAACGCGGTGGTGTCCATGGCGGCCTCGTGCAGTGGGGTTGCACGGCGATTGCGAGAGGCGTGCCAGGGCAGTTTTTCAATCAGATCAAGGACTT
>JBEEJT010000089.1:0-3732 GCA_041169085.1 Pseudomonadota bacterium
GGAATTCACGCGAAATGGCCTCACCAAGGCGGTCGCGCTGTTTGCGATGCCGGTGCTCAACCGTTTTAAACGGCGCGTCGATCACCGTCGCTACAGTGGGGCGGCTCTACTTGGGTTGCGGGGTCTGGTGTTTAAAAGCCATGGCTCTTCCGATGCCCTGGCGTTTGAAGTGGCCATGAATCGGGCGTATGATGCGGCCCGTCACAGACTGCTGGATCGGGTGCATGACCAGATCGCGGCCACCCTGGAGAGCTTGCCGGCCACCCCGGCGCCCTCTGCAGGCGAAGCCGGTCTGGGCCGCGTGGCCTGATCCCTTATTGGATGTCTTCACACAGCATTGACGCTCAGCCCGCTCACAAGGCACAGGCGGCGTCACCGGCGGGCCGGAACGCCCGCATCGCAGGCACGGGCAGTGCCTTGCCTGCACGTCGCGTGACCAACCAGGCGTTGGTCGAGCAACTGGCCCGCGACGGCATCAACTCTTCAGACGACTGGATCGTCGAACGCACGGGCATCCGCGCGCGGCATTTCGCCTCGCCCGGTGAGACCACGTGTTCGTTGGGCGTGCAAGCCGCCCGCCAGGCCATGGCCATGGCGGGTGTGGGCCCCGCCGACATCGACCTCATCATCTGCGCCACCACCACGCCAGACATGGTCTTCCCGGCCACGGCCTGCCTCATCCAGCACGAGCTGGGGGTGGGCACGTGTCCCGCGTTCGACCTGCAGGCGGTGTGCTCCGGCTTTGTTTACGCCCTGACGGTGGCCGACGCCATGATCCGCTCCGGGGCTGCGCGCCGTGCGCTGGTCATCGGTGCCGAAGTGTTCTCGCGACTGCTCGATTTCAAGGACCGCACGACTTGCGTGTTGTTCGGTGACGGTGCGGGCGCCGTGGTGCTGGAAGCGTCCGATCAGCCGGGCATCCTGGCGAGTTCGCTGCACGCCGACGGCAGCCGTGTGGACCTGCTCAACGTGCCGGCCCACACCCGCGAAGGCGCCTGGTTGGCCCAGCACACGGTGCACATGGACGGGCAGGGCGTGTTCAAGCTGGCCGTGAACCTGCTCGAAGGAGCGGCGCACGAGGTGCTGGAAAAGGCGGGCGTGTCGCAGGACACCATCGACTGGCTGGTGCCTCACCAGGCCAACTTGCGCATCATGCAAAGCACCGCCAAGAAGCTGAAGTTGAGCCAGGACAAGATCATCGTCACCGTGGATCAACATGGCAACACGTCGGCGGCCTCGGTGCCGCTGGCCCTCGACCATGGTGTAAGGTCCGGGTCCATCCAGCGGGGGCAGCGGCTCTTGCTCGAAGGCGTGGGCGGCGGCTTCACCTGGGGCGCCGTGCTGCTCGATTTCTGATGTTTCCCTGCGCGCCATCTGGCGCGAATTGACCCATGACAGCATTTGCATTCGTCTTCCCCGGACAAGGTTCCCAGTCCGTGGGCATGCTCCAGGCTTGGGGCGACCACCCCGCCGTGCGCGACACCCTGGCCGAGGCTTCGGCCGCCCTGGGTGAAGACATCGCCAAGCTGGTGGCCGAAGGCCCCAAAGAGGCGCTGGACCTGACCACCAACACCCAACCCGTCATGCTGACGGCTGGTGTGGCTTGCTGGCGCGCCTGGCTGGCCGAAGGCGGTCCGCAGCCGGCTGCCGTCGCTGGCCATTCCCTGGGTGAGTACAGCGCCCTGGTGGCCGCTGGTGCGCTGACGCTGGCCGACGCCTTGCCCCTGGTGCGCTTCCGCGCCCAAGCCATGCAGGAGGCCGTGCCCGTGGGCGTGGGTGGCATGGCCGCCATCCTCGGCATGGACGCCGAAGCCGTGCGCGCGGGGTGCATCGAAGCCGCCAAGCTGTCGGGTGAAGCGGTGGAAGCCGTGAACTTCAATGACCCCAAGCAAACGGTGATCGCTGGCACCAAGGCCGGCGTGGAAAAGGCCTGCGAAGTGCTCAAGGCGGCTGGTGCCAAGCGCGCGCTGCCGCTGCCCGTGTCGGCGCCTTTCCATTCCAGTTTGATGAAGCCCGCCGCCGATCGCCTGCGTGAAAAGCTGGCCGCCACACCCTTCGTCGTGCCCGCCATCCCGGTGGTCAACAACATCGACGTGGCTGTGGTCGACAGCGCCGACGCCATCCGTGATGCGCTCTACCGGCAGGCCTTTGGCCCCGTGCGTTGGGTGGAAACCATTCAGGCCCTCAAGGCCCGTGGCCTCCATCATGTGTTCGAATGTGGCCCCGGCAAGGTGCTGGCCGGCATGGTCAAGCGCATCGACGCCGAAATCGTCACCACCACCGTTTTCGATCCTGCCACGCTGGCAGAAGCCAAAGGAATGTTGGCATGAGCCAAACCAATCTGCAGGGCCAGATCGCCCTCGTCACCGGCGCCAGCCGCGGCATTGGCCGCGCCATCGCGCTGGAACTGGCCCGTCAGGGCGCCAAGGTCATCGGCACCGCCACCTCTGAATCGGGTGCGCAAGGCATTTCCGAAGCCCTGGCTGGCTTCGAGGGCTGCAAGGGCGCCGTGGTCAACGTGACCGACGCCGCTGCCTCTGACGCCCTGATCGACGGCATCGTCAAAGAACACGGCGGCCTGCACATCCTCGTGAACAACGCCGGCATCACCCGCGATGGCCTGGCCATGCGCATGAAGGACGAAGACTGGGATGCGGTGATCGACACCAACCTCAAGTCCATCTTCCGCCTGTCGCGTGCCGTGATGCGTCCGATGATGAAGCAGCGCCAAGGCCGCATCATCAACATCACCTCGGTCGTGGGCGCCAGTGGCAACCCCGGCCAAGCCAACTCTGCCGCCGCCAAGGCCGGTGTGGCGGGCATGACCCGCGCGCTGGCCCGCGAGCTGGGCAGCCGCAACGTCACCGTCAACTGCGTGGCCCCTGGTTTCATCGACACCGACATGACCAAGGCCCTGTCAGAAGACCAGCACAACGTCTTGAAGGCCCAGATTCCGCTGGGTCGTCTGGGTCAGCCTGAAGACATCGCCGCGGCGGTCGCCTTCCTGGCGTCGCCTCAAGCCGGCTACATCACCGGCTCTGAGTTGCACGTCAACGGCGGCATGTTCATGGCCTGATTCCATGTCAAGCGGGTGAAGGCGTTGCAGGGATGCCTTTCACCTATTTTTCGAAACCGGCGGCCGTTGTCACGACCTACCGGTAAAATCCCTGGTTTGTTTGCACCACCCTCCTGGAGGAGTCATGAGCGATATCGAAGCACGCGTCAAGAAGATCATTGCAGAACAACTCGGTGTGGCCGAGTCTGAAGTCACCGCCGAAAAGGCCTTTGTGGCCGACCTGGGCGCCGACTCTCTGGACACCGTCGAGCTGGTGATGGCCCTCGAAGACGAGTTCGGCATCGAGATCCCCGACGAAGAAGCCGAAAAGATCACCACCGTGCAGCTGGCGATCGACTACGCCGTCAAGCACCAGAAGGCCTGATTGCTGTTGTTGGCATGACCCGTCGTCGCGTCGTCATCACTGGTCTGGGGCTGATCAGCCCCGTGGGCAACTCCGTGTCCGAGGCCTGGGCCAATCTGGTCGCAGGCCGTTCCGGCATCGACAACGTCACCCGTTTCGATGCCTCGGCGCTGTCCTGCCGGTTCGCCGGCGAGGTCAAGGGCTTCAATGTCGAGGACTGGATCCCCGGCAAGGAAGCGCGCCACATGGACACCTTCATCCATTACGGGATGGCGGCAGCGATCCAGGCGGTGCAGGACTCGGGCGTGCCGAT
>JBEEJT010000090.1:0-19307 GCA_041169085.1 Pseudomonadota bacterium
GTCGCCCTTGAGGGTGAAGGGGCGCTTGCTCAGGTCGACCTCGTTGATGTGGTCGAACACCATGCTGGTGTTGAAGCGTTCTGCATGCTGCAAGAAGCGCTGCATCAGGTCCGGGCCCTGAACGCCGTGAACGTCGGCGGGCCAGTTGTCGACCTCGGTGGTGGTCATCAGCTGGCCACCTTGGGCCAGGCCCGTCACCAGGGTCGGCTTGAGGTTGGCGCGGGCAGCGTAAATGGCGGCGGTGTAGCCGGCAGGGCCGGAGCCCAGGATCAGAACCTGGCTGTGCGAGGGCGTGCTCATGTGCGGTCTTTCTGTGTCTGTTGCGGCGCAGCGTTGGCGTCGCGCAGGCGCAAGTATGAACCCTTGCACAAGACCCAAGCGCCAAGGCGGGCACAAGGCCAACGGCTTCATTCTTGATGTGCGTCAAGAAACGCAGGTTGCCTTTCGGATGATGGAGAGGGTGTGCGGCTTGTCGCTCAACGGCATGCAGAAAGTGCTCAATATTTCCGTCGGGGTGCCGAAATTTGGCAGGACAGGCTGTTTTGTCGTGCCATCCAGACGGCGTTCAGTCTGGTTTTACTCACATCCAGGGCGGGGGATCCCGTCCACCCGCAAGGAGCTGCTCCATGGCCATGCTTTCGAATCTCGACCTCATTCGTCGTGTCCCGCTGTTCTCGATGCTGACCCAGACCCAGGCCGAAGCCATCGCCGAAGGCGTGGTCAAGCGCCGTTATCGCCGGGGCGAGCTGATCGTCGAGCGTGGTCGCAAGACCAACTCCCTGTTCATCCTGCTGACCGGCCGTGCCCGCGTGGTCGCCTCGGACGAACGCGGCCGCGAGGTCATCCTGGCCGTGCTGGAAGCCGGTGATTACCTGGGCGAAATGAGCCTGATCGACAACGAGCCGCACTCGGCCACCGTCCGCGCCGAAGTGCAGACCGACGTGCTGGTGCTGGGCCGCGCCGAATTCGCCCGCTGCCTGCCCGAGAACTCGTCGCTGAGCTACGCCATCCTGCGTGGCCTGGTGCAGCGCCTGCGCAATGCCGACCGCCAGATCGAATCGCTGGCCCTGCTGGACGTCTACGGCCGCGTGGCCCGGGCCCTGCTGGACATGGCCGACGAAGACGCCGGTGCCAAGGTGATTCGCGGCAAGGTGTCGCGTCAGGACCTGGCCAAGCACGTGGGCGCCTCGCGCGAGATGGTGTCCCGTGTGATGAAGGACCTCGAAGAGCGCGGCCTGATCGAGACGCAGGAAACCGGCAGCGTGGTGCTGAAGGACCGCCTGGCCACGGCCTGATCGCGCTTTAGCCAAAGCGAAGAAGCCGCGCCCACCGTGAGGTGGCGCGGCTTCATTTTTGGTGCCTGCCGCAGGGGGGGCAGGGCACAGGGCCGTCAGTGGCCTTGGCCCTGACGTGGGCGTCGCACCAGCGTGAGCCCGGCCAGGCCCAGCGCCATCAGCGCCCATGCGCTGGGTTCAGGCACGGCGCCTGCGGTCAGCATCGGCGTGATGACGATTTGATCGAATGTCCCCGAGCCCACCACGTTGAGGAAGATGGGCTTGAACATGGGGTCGAGGCCCACAGGCAGGTCAAACTGGGTTTGCCAGCCAGAGCCCGTGGACTGGCCCGTGAGGCTTTGGTCGTACAGCGGGCTGCGATCGTGCTCGTTGATGACCAAGCGCACGCTGGCGCCGCCGGTGCCGCTGAGCGTGAACCTGAAGCGGGTGTGCGCCGGGTCGACCAGGTCCGTGTAAAGGCCTCCGCTGTTGCCTTCTGAGCCCACGCCAGTGCCATTGATGCTGGCGGTCTGTGTGACCGTGATGTCCCTGTTGCCGAAGCGCGACTGGCTGGTTGTGGTGCCCAATCTATTGGCGCCGCCGAAGCTGGCGACAAGGGCGCCATCAACTGCCCGCCACCCGGAGGACCCCAGCGGTGTGCTGCAAGGTGTCAGCGAGCAAAAATCGCCGGTCACGAAGTTGGCGAAGGTGAAGGACATCTCGACCTCCTTGCCATCGTCCTTTTGGTAAGTCAAGCTGGTGCCGATCGTGCCTGCCGGACCGGTCGCCAGCACGGCATTTGGGGAGACGATGGCGCCGGCAAAGGCCGTTGGCAGTGCAGTGGCGAGTAACAGCGCGAATGAAGCCGGAGAGATTTTCATGGTTGCCTCCTGGGGTGATGTGATGAGTTCGTCGGACGCCGCGCCAGGCGGCGGTCAACCTCGGTGAACGGCGGGCCCGCGCCGCTTGGACGTCGCCAGCAGGACCGAGAGGCCGAGCCCCATGAGCGCCAGGGAGGCAGGCTCGGGCACCGCGCTGAGTTGAGGCTTGACCGTGAACGACGACAGGCTGCTGTTGCCCGTGCCGCCAACCATGAAGTTGAACTGTGCAGGCGTCCAGCCCAAGGGTGTGTCGATGGCGAGCGTCCACGCACCGGCACCGGTGTGGCTGATGGTGTTGCTGAAAGACTGCCCGGCGGCGTTCAGGCTTCCCAGGCCGATGTTGACCTGGTCTGCGGCCGAGGCCGACGTGCCTGACCATTCAAAGTGAAAGCCGGTGGCTGCGGGTTGCTGCAGGTCGGTCCACAAGCCTTTGCTGAGTTGGATGTTGGACGTCAGGGTCAGCGGACGCCCGTTGAATGTGGCGGTGCTGACGCCAAAGGTGGCGTCGGCGGGGTTGGCTTGCCAGGTCAGGCCGCCGCCAGCAGAGGCGGCCACCGGCGATGTCAGCCCGGTGCCGATGGGCGTGGTGGTGTTGGGCGAACCCGAGACCACGCGGACCCAGGAGCCATTGCCGCCAGGCATGGGCGAACCATCGACCAACACCCCGACACCGATGGTGCCAGCCGGACCGGTGGACTTCACGGCGGCGCTGAAATCAAGGGTGGCAGCTTGGGCGTGGGCCGCCATGGCGGCAGCGACCCAGGACAGGCCCATCAGGGCGCGACGGGTCCTTTGAGCATGGTTGAACATGCGTTCCTCCTTGTTGTTTGTCCGACTATTGTGGAGGTTCGGCAAGTGCTTGACCAGCGCCTGGCCTGCGGGCATGCCCTAGGTCGTTGGCCTGGTCAAGCTCGGGGGCGGCGGCGCAAGCAGGCCAGGCCTGCCACCAGGCCGAGCCCGAGCAGGGCCGCCGTACCGGGCTCTGGCACGCTGGCTCGCACCGCCGTCAAGCGCAAGGCGTCAACCTGCACAGTACCCAGCACACCGGCGGGGACGTTGAGGGTGTAGCCCAGGTTGGTCAGGTGGTAGCCAACGGGCAGCGTGCCCTGCAGTGTCCAACTGCCGTTCGCGGGGCTGCCCACCGCTTGCAGGTCCAATTGCAGCAAGGCGCCTTGTTCGTCGGCTGCGGCCATGTTCAGGGTGCCTGGGGTGTCGCCAGACAAGGTCAACGACACGAGGAGGCTCGTGTTGGCCAGGTCGTCCATGTCGAGCGCCACAGGCACGCTGAACTGGGCGTCGTGGTGGACCACTACGAAGTAGGAGCGCACGGGGATACAGAGGTTGCCCACCAAGCTGCCGAAGGCGCTCGCATCTTGCACCACCACCCCATGAGTCGGCTGGAGCGGTGCCGAAGTGCCCGAGAATTTGTCGCCGTGGTCGGTGTTGATGGTGATGCTGCCAGCAGTGCCATGCAAGGCAGGAACGAGCGGTGACGCATGTCTTCTCCCGGGGGTGTTGTTGGTTGTCTGGGCACTATAGGCCATGCGCACCGGGAATCGGCGCACCTGGGTTTGGCGTCAAAATGCTGGGATGAGCTATCCCCTGGGTTCCCTGCGGACGGGCGACGTGCCCGAGTCGCCCGCTTCCGGCTTGCGCGCTGGTCGGCATGTGCGTGGTTCTCGCTCGGCGCCTCTTCGGCCCGTGGACCCGCTGCCTCAGCCCGAAGCGCCCTGGCGCGCCCAGACCCGCCTCCTGGCGGGCGGCATCTTGCTGTTGTTGGTGGTGATGGCCATGGCCAGCCACCAGGCAGGCGACCCCGCTTTCACCACCTCCGGTCTGCGCCCGGAGCCCGCCAACTGGGTGGGCCATTCCGGGGCCTGGCTTTCAGACCTGCTCCAGTTTCTCTTCGGGCAATCGGCCTGGTGGCTGCCGGTCATCGGTGTGCGCGCCTGGTTGGGCGGCCTGGCGGGCTGGCTGCGTCGAGACACCGCCGTCAGCGTGACGGTGGGCGCGCGCCCGCCTGAAGCCCCGGCTGCCGACGCCTGGGGTGGGGCCCGCTTCGTGGCGGGCCTGTTGCTCACGCTGGCGGCGTCGTGTGCGCTGGAGTGGTCGCGCCTGTATCGCCAGGAAATGCACCTGGCTGGCGAGCACGCGGGCGGCGTGCTGGGCCTGAGCCTGGGTGGCTGGGGCCAACACCTGCTGGGTTTCAACGGTTCTGGGGTGTTGTGGATCGGCATGCTGGTGCTGGGCTCGTCGTGGGCCTTGCGCTTCTCGTGGCTGGAGTTGGCCGAAGCGATCGGCGAGCGGGTCGACCGCCTGCGCCAGCGCCACGAGATCCAGAAGGAAGTCGAGCAAGACCTCAAGATCGGTGAAGCGGCCGCCATCGAGCGCGAGCGCGTGGTCGAAGAGGTGCGCCAGGAGGCGCCGCCCGAGCCCATCCCGCTGATCATCGAGCCGCCGGTCATCGAGGTGCCCAAGTCCGAGCGCGTGGTCAAGGAAAAGCAAAAGCCCTTGTTCGCCGAGATGGGGGACAACAAGCTGCCGCAGATCGACCTGCTCGACAGCGCCGCCGGCCGCATGGAGACCGTCACCCCCGAATCGCTGGAGATGACTTCTCGACTCATCGAGAAGAAGCTCAAGGACTTCGGCGTGGAGGTGCGCGTGGTGGCGGCCTCGCCGGGCCCGGTCATCACCCGCTACGAGATCGAACCCGCCACTGGCGTGAAGGGCTCGCAGATCGTCAACCTGGCCAAGGACCTGGCGCGTTCGCTCTCGCTGGTCAGCATCCGCGTGGTGGAAACCATCCCGGGCAAGAACCTGATGGCGCTGGAGTTGCCCAACGCCAAGCGCCAGATGATCCGCCTGGCCGAAATTTTGGGCTCGCAGGTCTACAACGACGCGCAGTCCATGCTGACCATCGGCCTGGGCAAGGACATCGTGGGTGCGCCCGTGGTGGCCGACCTGGGCAAGATGCCGCACTGCCTGGTGGCCGGCACCACCGGCTCGGGCAAATCGGTGGGCATCAACGCCACCATCCTGAGCCTGCTGTACAAGGCCGAAGCGCGCGACGTGCGCCTCATCCTCATCGACCCCAAGATGCTGGAAATGAGCGTCTACGAGGGCATCCCGCACCTGCTGTGCCCGGTCGTGACCGACATGAAGCAGGCCGGCAACGCACTGAACTGGGCCGTGGGCGAGATGGAGCGCCGCTACAAGCTCATGTCCAAGATGGGCGTGCGCAACCTGGCGGGCTACAACAAGAAGATGGACGAGGCCAAGGCGCGTGGCGAGCTCATCCCCAACCCCTTCAGCCTGACGCCGGACGAGCCCGAGCCGCTCGACCGCCTGCCGCACGTGGTGGTGGTGATCGACGAGCTGGCCGACCTGATGATGGTGGTGGGCAAGAAGATCGAAGAGCTGATCGCGCGCCTGGCCCAGAAGGCCCGGGCGGCCGGCATCCATTTGATCCTCGCCACACAGCGCCCCTCGGTGGACGTGATCACCGGCCTGATCAAGGCCAACATCCCCACGCGCATTTCCTTCCAGGTCAGCAGCAAGATCGACAGCCGCACCATCCTCGACCAGATGGGCGCCGAAGCGCTGCTGGGGCAGGGCGACATGCTTTACCTGGCGCCCGGCACGGGCCTGCCGGTTCGGGTGCACGGCGCCTTTGTCAGCGACGACGAGGTCCACCGCGTTGTGGAGTACTTGAAGACACAAGGCGAGCCGAACTACATCGAAGGCATCCTCGAAGGGGGCAACCTGTCTGACGAAGGCAGCAACCTCGACGGGTCTCCCTCCGGTGGTGGCGACGGCGAGCAAGACCCCATGTACGACAACGCCGTCTCCGTGGTGCTGCAGCACCGCAAAGCCTCGATCTCGCTGGTGCAGCGCCACCTGCGCATCGGCTACAACCGCGCCGCCCGCCTGCTCGAACAGATGGAGAAGTCGGGCCTGGTGTCGTCCATGTCCACCAACGGCAACCGCGAAATCATCACGCCGGCACGCGGCGGTGAAGGTGGCGCCACCTCGGCACCCTGGGATGAGGCCTGATGACCATGCGCATTGACATGTTTTCGCTGCTGAACCGCGGCACCGCGGCGGCCTGTCTGGCCCTGGCGTCGGTGTCCATCGCCCACGCGGACGCGGTGGCTTCGCTGCAGCAGTTCGTCCAGGGCGTGCAGTCGGGCCGCGGCTCGTTCACCCAGATTGTCACCTCGCCGGATGGCAAGAAAAGCCGCACCTCGCAGGGCAGCCTCGAGTTTTTGCGGCCCAACCGCTTCCGTTTCAGCTACAGCAGTCCCACGGAGCAATTGATCGTGGGCGATGGCAAACAAGTCTGGCTGTACGACGCCGACCTCAACCAGGTGACGGTGCGCCCCATGAGCGCTGCGCTGGGGGCCACGCCGGCGGCACTGCTGTCGGGCGGCTCGCTCGACAAAGATTTCAACCTCAAAGGCGCGCCCACCACAGGCGCCGGCAGCGACGCCATCGAGTGGGTGGACGCCACGCCCCGCCAAAAGGAAGGGCAGTTCCAGTCGGTGAAGGTGGGGTTCAAGCAAGGCCAGCTGGCCGTGCTGGAGATCCTGGACAGTTTTGGCCAGCGCTCGCGTTTGAATTTCAACCAGTTCGAGCCCCGCGCCAACCTGCCGGTCACGCGTTTCCAGTTCACGCCGCCCGCCGGGGCAGACGTGCTCAAGCAGCCTTGACGCTGCCCTGACGCTGGCCGGCTTGCTGGCCCAACTGGCTTTGGCGCCATTGCGTGGGTGTGGTCTGGTGCCAGCTGCGGAAGGCCCGGTGGAAGCTGCTCACCGATTCAAATCCCGTGCTGGTGGCGATGGCCTTGATGGGCTTGTGCAGGTCGGCCAACAGCCGTTCCGCCACGATCCGCTTGGCGTCTTGCACCAGTCCGGTGTAGCTGGCGCCCGTGTTCAGCAAACGCCGACGCAAGCTGCGCTCGCTGATGCCCAGTTGGGCAGCCGCCTCGGCCACGCTGGGTGTGGCGGGCAGGGCGTTGATCAACAGGTTCAGCAGGTGCTGGGGCAACTGTTCGCCATGTTGGCGGGCTGACAAAGCCAGGTTGGCCTGGGCCAGCACGGCCTCGTAGGCCGTGGGGTCGTGCGCCGGGCCGGGCACATCCAGGATGGCGGCATCGAACACGATGCCACATTGGCGGGCGTTGAACACCACACAGGCCCCCAATTGCTCGGTGTAGCGTTGGGCGTAGGCGGGTGCCGGGTAGGGCAGCTGCACCTGCTGGATGTCGCGGGGTGTGCGACTCACCATGCGCAACAGCACCACCAGGCCCGACAGCACGCTTTCCGCCCGAAAGCGCTGGCCATCGGCCGTCGTGGCCGCTGGCTCCAGCACGATGTGCCCCGAGGGGCCGCTCAAGTCCACGCTCAATTCTGGCCTGGACAGCAACAAGGGCGAAAGGCGCACCAGGTTGTTCAGCCCCACGCGCAGGTTGGGCATGTGCATGGTGACCTGGGCGATCACGCCGTGCATGGCCAAGGCCACGTTCTGGCCCGAACTCAGCCCGAAGCCATCGTCGCCGGTGACCTGGATGCAGGCCCGCATGACGGTGTCGAACTCGTCCACCGACAACCAATCTTCGTCGTCGCGAACCAGCAAATCGGGTTGGCCGCACAGCCTCAGCACGGCGTGTGGGTCGTGCCCCATGAAGGACATGCCCCGCAGCAGCACCTTGGCGAGCACAGGAGAAATGAGCATGGTCAACGGCGGGAGGATGCTGGGCAGGGGCGGGGAGAGTCCGCAATCTAGCACCCCAGGCCTGCCGTGGCATCGGCAGGAGCCCCGAAGCTGTGGCCGAGTTGGCACGTGCGCGTTGCCGTATTCGGCCAATTATTGGCGCCCTTGTCCTGCTCCGGTGCTTCTTGACCCCTGAAAAGCCGACAGGCCGACGATGCGGGGCATCGGTCGGCCTGTCGGAGGGCGGACCCGAGGGCTGGCCTCAGGTCAAAGGGCGTGACGCTCAGTCTTCGCGGCGGAAGCCACCAGGACGCTTGCCACCAAAGCCGGGCTTGCCGCCGGCCTTGTGGCCGAAAGGTTTGCCAAAGGACTTTTCACCTTGCGGGCGGTCACCAAAGCCACCGCGGTCGCCGAAGGGGCGGTCGCCACCGTGCGACTTTCTGCCAAACGACTTGCCACCCTTGGCACCGAAAGGCTTGTCGCCGAAGGCCGGCTTGTCGCCAAACGGGCGATCGCCGAAGGGACGGTCGCCACGCTCAGCGCGGTCGCCAAAGGGCTTGCCGCCAGCCTTGTGGCCGAAGGGCTTGCCGCCGAACGGCTTGTCGCCTTGCGGGCGGTCACCGAAGCTGCCGCGATCGCCGCGATCGCCGAAGGGGCGGTCGCCACCGTGCGACTTGCTGCCAAACGACTTGCCGCCGAACGGCTTCTGGCCGAAAGGCTTGTCACCGAAAGAGCGGTCACCGAAAGAGCGCTCGCCTTGCGGACGATCGCCGAAAGGCTTGTTGCCAAACGACTTGCCGCGTGGCTCGTCGCGCTGGAAGCTGCGCTCGCCTTGGTGTTCGCGCTCGCCAAAAGGCTTGCGGGGCTCGAAGCCGCGGTCACGCGGGGCGTCGAACTGCTCGCGGTCGTTGAAGCGCGGCTCGAAGCCACGGCCGCCACGGTCGTTGCGCTGCTCGAAACGGCCAGCGCCAAAGCCCGGGTGGGCGCCATAACGCGGGCCGCGCTCGTCGCGGTGACCACGGTGGCCCGGAGCGCCCTTGTCGCCGCGCGGGCCCTTGAAGGGCGAGCTGGCCTTGAGTTGCGGCTCCAGACCGGCGATCACCGCCTCGGGGATGCGTTGCGTGGTGAAGCGCTCGATGCGGCGCACCATGCCGATGTCGCGGCGCTCGGCCAGCGTGATGGCCAGGCCCGAGCGACCGGCGCGGCCGGTGCGGCCGATGCGGTGCACGTAGTCCTCGGCCTTCATCGGCATGCCGTAGTTGATCACGTGGGTGATCGTGGGCACGTCGATGCCACGGGCGGCCACGTCGGTGGCCACCAGCAGGCGCAGCTGGCGGTTGCGCAGGGCTTGCAGCACGCGGTTGCGGCGGCCTTGCGGCATGCCGCCGTGCAGCGCGGCCACGGCGTGGCCCACGTCGGCCAGGCGGTCGGCCAGGATGTCGGCGTCACGCTGGGTGGCGGTGAAGATCACGGCCTGGTCCAGCGTGGTGTCGGCCAGCAGGCTGTCGAGCAGCGCGTTCTTGTGCTGCAGCGAATCGGCCAGGTGCAGGCGCTGTTCGATGTTGTCGTGCGTGTCGGTGTGCGAAGCCACTTCGATGCTCACCGGGTCGCGGGTCAGGCGACGGGCCAGTGCGCCCACGTGACCGGCGAAGGTCGCCGAGAACATCATGGTCTGACGCTCGGCCGGGATGGCCGCAGCGATGGCGTCGATGTCGTCGATGAAGCCCATGTCCAGCATGCGGTCGGCTTCGTCGAGCACCAGCACGTCGGTGTTGGTCAGCACGGCGGCGCCGGTGCCCAGGTGGTCCAGCAGGCGACCCGGGGTGGCGATCAGCACGTCCAGCGGGCCCTTCAAGGCCTTGAGCTGGTAGGCGTAGGGCACGCCGCCCACGACGGTGGCCACGCGCAGACCTTGCATGTGGTTGCCATAGGTGGTTGCGGCCTTGGCCACTTGCATGGCCAGTTCACGGGTGGGGGCCAGCACCAGCACGCGAGGGCCGTGGACCTTGCCCTTTTCGCGGCGCTTGCTGTTGTCGCCACGGGCGGCGGCGATGCGGGCCAGGGCCGGCAGCAAGAAGGCGGCGGTCTTGCCGCTGCCCGTGCTCGAGGCCACCATCAGGTCGGCGCCTTCCAGCGCGGCCGGGATGGCCTGTGCCTGCACGGTGGTCGGCGAGGTGTAGCCGGAATCGTTCAGCGCGGCGCACAGCACGGCAGGCAGGCCCAGCTCGTCAAAGCGGGGGCCGTCGGGGTTGCCCAGGCCAGCTTCGGCGTGGGGGCCGTCGATGCCTTCCAGCGTGGGGTCTTCCTCGTCGTCGCCAAAGTCCTGCTCGGACGAAGCGTGCTGCGAAGCAGGGGTGTCGAAGCCGGCATCACGCAGAGCGGCGTCACGGATGGCGTCCAGAGGAGAGGCCTTGTTTTGTTCAGATTGACTCATGACTATTTCCAAGCCTGGAACGAGCCCAGGCACAAACACCCGTTGTCGCAACCGTCGTGCGGCAACAGGCTGCCGCCCGTGCGCATGCCATCAGGGCAGCCAGCACGGGGGCCAGTGGGGTCGCTGTGATTCGTGTCCGTACTTCGTGACGGTGCCAGTCTCTGCGCCTTGTGTTTGGCAGAGCTGCCCGAACTTCACGTTGAGTCGGTTTGAAAGCGACGGCATCGCCGCCAACCGAGACTCAAGACACGTTTGGTGTGGTGGGCTGTCCGTCGACAACCACCCGGCTTGAAAAGGTCAGAGGGGATGAACTTCTTTATCGCTCTTCAGGCTTTCGCCCCTGGAAAGGGGTCGTCTGCCGAATGCGAGTCAGTGATTCTCCCAGGTTTCCTGAGATTTGTCCAGTGCCGTCAAAGACCCCATTGGCATCGAACTTGCAAAAGCCTGGTGTCTCCAACCAACCAGGCATGGCCATGAACCGAGAAGACGTCACCGACCTGATCATCGAAAGCAAAGTCCGCAAAGGCCTCAAGTGGGCGGACGTGGCCAGCCAAGTGGGCCAAAGCAAGGAATGGGTCACCGCCGCTTGTCTGGGCCAAATGACGCTCAACGCAGAGCAGGCCGCCGTGGTGGCCGAGCTGTTCGAGTTGCCAGACGAGGCGCGCCTGTGGCTGCAGGAAGTGCCTTACAAGGGCAGCTTGCCCACCGCCGTGCCCACCGACCCGCTCATCTACCGCTTCTACGAGCTGGTGAGCGTCTACGGCAGCACCTTCAAGGCCCTGATCCACGAAGAGTTCGGCGACGGCATCATGAGCGCCATCGATTTCAAGATGGACCTGCAGCGTGAGCCCGACCCCAAAGGGGACCGCGTCAGCATCACGATGTCGGGCAAGTTCCTGCCCTACAAGACTTACTGACGCGGGCGCGAGGCGCTGCCGGGGCGCGCCATCGACAGCACGATGGTCTGGCGGTGGCGACGCGTGCCGAGGTCGAACGCGACCGGGATCAGCACAAGGCTCAGGATGGCGATGGTCAGCATGGCAATGTCCTCAGCATGGTTTGGTGTGTGGGCGCGTCGATGCGCCCCAGGTGAGTGCTCAGGATGCGCCGAAATGGCGCCGCTGTAAACGTGTGAAGCGACAGCTTGACGACACATTTCGCGTGATGTCGTGGTCCAATCGGATCATGTTGAGGCCATGTGGGCACCACTTTGGCCTGAATCGGGCCGGTGACGGGGGCTCGCGAGACAATGTCACCCATGGCTGACCTGTTCGATCCCACGCCCACCCCTGTGTCCCAACCGCTGGCCGAACTGCTGCGGCCGCATCGCCTTGAAGAGGTCATCGGGCAAAGCCACCTGCTGGGGCCGGGGCGGCCGCTTCGCCTGGCCTTTGACTCGGGCGCCTTGCACTCCATGATCCTGTGGGGGCCGCCCGGCGTGGGCAAAACCACGCTGGCGCGCTTGACCGCCCACGCCTTTGGCTGTGAATTCATCGCCTTGTCGGCCGTGTTTTCCGGGGTGAAGGACATCCGCTCGGCGATGGAGCAGGCCGAACTGCACCGGGCGCAAGGCAAGCGCACCATCTTGTTCGTCGACGAGATCCACCGCTTCAACAAGTCGCAGCAAGACGCCCTGCTGCCTTTCGTGGAGTCGGGCCTGGTCACCTTCATTGGCGCCACCACGGAGAACCCCTCGTTCGAGGTCAACGCGGCCTTGCTCTCGCGCGCCCAGGTGCACGTGCTGCAATCGCTCCAACCTGAAGAACTGCGCCAGCTCTTCGACCGCGCAGCGGCCACGGCCCTGGCAGGCCTGCGCTTCACCGACGAAGCCGTGAGCGGCTTGATCGATCAAGCCGACGGCGACGCCCGGCGCTTCCTCAACACCTTGGAGCAATGCCGCACGGCCGCCGTGGCGGCTGGTCGCGAAGAGGTGGACCCGGCCTTCCTGCAGCAGGCGGTCAGCCAAAGCCTGCGGCGTTTCGACAAGGGTGGCGACCAGTTCTACGACCAGATCTCCGCGCTGCACAAGTCGGTGCGTGGCTCCAGCCCGGACGCGGCGCTGTATTGGCTGTGCCGCATGCTCGACGGTGGCGCAGACGCCCACTACCTGGCGCGGCGCATCGTGCGCATGGCCTGGGAAGACATCGGCCTGGCCGACCCCCGTGCCATGCAGATCGCCAACGACGCGGCACAGACCCTTGACCGCCTGGGCTCGCCCGAAGGCGAGCTGGCACTGGCGCAGGCCGTGTTGTACCTGGCCGCTGCACCCAAGAGCAACGCGGGCTACATGGCTTACAACCAGGCCAAGGCCTTCGTCAAGCAAGACGGCTCACGCCCCGTGCCCATGCACTTGCGCAACGCCCCCACCAAGCTGATGAAAACGCTGGGCCACGGCAAGGCCTACCGTTACGCCCACGACGAGCCCAATGCCTACGCCGCAGGCGAGAGCTACTTGCCCGAGGGCATGCCGGAGCCTGGCTGGTATCGGCCGGTGCCGCGTGGCCTGGAATCCAAGATCGCCGACAAGCTGGCCCACTTGCGCCAGCTCGATGACGAGGCCCGTGGCGACGACTGATCAGGGCAGCGTGATCGTGATGTTGGCCACCTGAGGGGCCATCTGCACGACCTGGTGGTATTGCCCCAGCGCCTGACGGCTGGCGCGGCTGAGTTGCCAGTTCAACCCCAGGTAAGCCGCCAAAGCCAGCAAGCCGAACACGGCGCCCATCACCCACAGTGGCACCTCGTGGCGCAACTGGTGGCTGACGCGGTCGGGCGCCTGCCAGTGCGGGGCAAAGCCAGCGGTTTGGCCCTTGAAGCGCGTGACCTCGTCGCCCAGGCGGGCGGTCAGGTAGCCGAGTTTTTCGCTGCCTTCGATCAGGTACTTGCCCTGGAAACCCAGCAGCAGACACATGTGAAAGACTTCCAGCACTTGCAGCCGGGGCGCGCCTTCCCGGCGCAGCTCTTCGAGCTTGTCGAAAAAGCGCTCACCAGCCAGCTGTTCGCCAAAGAACTGCAACTGCAGCGGCATGCGTTGCCACGATTCCTTCACCTTGAACGAGGACATGAGCACCGCCTCGTCGACGGTCGCGCAAAACGCGTACTTGCAGGCATAGGTGTCTTCGGTGGTGGCGCCCAACTTGTGGGCACCACGCTCGAACTGCGTCAGGAACGACTTGACCCGCTCGCGGAACTGTTCCGCGTCCTGGGGCGCGTGTTTGGCCTTGAGCAGGAACAGCAGGTAGAAGCCGTCGTACATCAGGTCGATCAGCGTGCGCGCCGTTTGGGGCGCCGCACTGGCTTCGTGCAAGGGGGTGGCGCGACGAGGCGCTGCGCCATCGTCGTCAAACAGTTTGGGTGCGCGGGAAGTGGCGTTCATGGTGTTCCACGTGTCAGGCGTTCACGGCGATCAGTTCCAGGCGCAGGTCCGGGATGCCTTGGGGGGCATAAATGGTCAGCGCCTGGGCCTGCAGCATGCGTTCGTAGAGTTGGCCGCGCGGCTCCACGGTGAAGTAGTAACAGCCCGGTCGCACGGGCACAGCCGCCGGCACTTGCGGGGCGTGCACCAGCTTCACGCCAGGCATGGCCGACAGCACCAGCTTCTCGACGTCGTCGGGCGCGCCGACCTTGAAGCGGCTGGGCACCACGTCCACCAGTTCGGCCGGCGGCATGGTGGCGGTCACCCCCAGGAACAGCTGGGTGCTGCCTGGCTGGATCTGCTCCGACTCCAATCGACCTTGGTGGAAGGAGGGCGTGCGCTCGTGCAAGGCAATCGCGAAATAGCGCGTCGAGATCACGGTTTCGAGCAATTCACGCACCACCTGGTCCAGGCGATGGAAGGCCGGGCCAGGCTGCTGGTGGTCGTAGGCAGGCAGGTCGGCCAAGGTGAAGCTCTTGGAGAAGGTCATCAGGGCCCCCGCCAACTCCAGCAGCTTTTCGAACAGGCGCTCAGGGTGCAGGCCGGGGTGGCGGGCGAGGTGGCTCAAGCCGGCAAAGGCCGAACTGGCGGTGTGCAGGAGCCAGAACGAAGCCACATCGCCTGAGCGGAACTCGATGATGTTCTTGCTGGGTTCGCGGTGCAGCCCATACAGCGCGTCCACCTTGGCTTGCAGGACGTCCAGCAGTCGGCGCAACTGCAAGAACAGCGCGGGCGAAGACTGGATGTGCAAGCTGGGCGGCACGAAGCGCGCGTCGAGCTCGAAGCCCCCCGTTGACGTCCGCTTCAGCCGCAGCAAGGGCAAGTGCATGAGGTGGGCACGCGGGGCCTGATCGGGCAGCAGACGCGCGGATTTGCGCAGCGACACCACCTCGGCCTGCACGGCGTCGGTGTAGGTGTCGGCCTGTTGAGCCGATTGGCGGAAATAGCGCACGGCGGTGTCTGCGGCGTCCTGGGTCGACGCCATGTTGCTGCCGTGCTGGCGCAAAGGCGCCATGCCCAGGTGGAACACCGTGTCGGCCGCGGCCTGCTGCTCGGCTTGGCCTGGGCCGCCGAGCGCCACCGGGGGCGGCAACTCGTCTTCGCTCGGCGCATTGAACAATTCGCCATCAGGCATCACGACTTGCAACTCCAGCAGCCTCAGCATGCCGGTTTGCAGGGCGTCGGTGTCGACCTTGATGTGGCGAACGCCCCAGGCGTAAGGGTGCAACAAGCGCGCGACCTGGGCTAGCCGCCACTCGTGATACGCGTCTTGCTGTTGGAAATGCTGGGGCCTCAAAAACAGGCCTTCGCCCCAGAGCACTTTGGGAGATGGGTTCACGTGTTCGCCTCGGAATAAAGCATGGGGACGACGGCGGCGCCGGGGACGTTCAGGAAGGCAGGCACGAGGTGCCAGACCATTTGGCCAGTGAGGCGTGACCACCCAGGGGAGTGCCCACTTGCACGCTCAGGGCGCAAGCGTGGGCCCCAAGGGTCAAGCCCGAGAACTCGGCGCTGCGGGCTTCGAACACCTGTCGCCAACGGTTCTCTGCGGGCTTGCGAAACAGGCCCACCACGCCGATGTACTGGGCTTCCCGGCTGAATTTGTCGAGGGTTTCATAGTGCTGCCCGGGCTTGATGACGATCTCCCGCGTGGAGACCACGGCGTCACCGAGCACTTCCTTTTCCTTGGCGGCATTGCCGAACACATCGACCGGCGCACTTTGGAACGCCTCGATGCTGCGCAGGCGGTAGATGCGCATCACAAGGCTGAGCGGTGCGCCGTCCTGGCTCACATTCAGCGAAGGGCTGGCGAACAGGCGCAAGGTCACTCGGCGATCGGGCAGGGCGCTGTCCGGCACGTTGGGCGCCTCGGGCTTGTCCGGCAATTCAGGCGGTTTGAAGCCGATCGCGGTCAAGGCCTTGTCTTTGTAGCCAGCCAGAACGTCGATCAAGCCTGGGCTGCTGGGCGCGGCTTGCGCACTCGGGGCCGTGGGGGCAGAGGCGCAGGCGCCGAGCCCGAGCAAGACCAGGCCGCACACCCCAGTGTGCAAGCGACGGACAAGTGGATGGCGGCGCAGATGCGCCTTGCGCATGGCTGCGCAACTCCCTGTTTGATGGTTGTTCATGGTGCTTGAAGCCCGGGTCTCGGATGGCCCAGGCGAACTGCAACCTGCAAGTGTAGGGACCTTGTGGCCCGCTTCGGCCCCCCATGCATCCTGCTGATGGGGGGCGCATTTGCAACCAGATGCAAGAGTCTGTAAACCACCCCCTTTCGGGGGCGGGCGCTCCAAACGAATTCGGCTCTAATCCGCCGTGTTGAAGGCATGGCCAGACCCTGCCTCACGCATCAAAAAATTGTTCAGGGAGTACCAGTCGATGTCGGCTTTGTTGCGCCGCAGCGTTTGCTGTGCGTTGGTCTTTGCGTGGAGTTTGGGTGTGGTGGGCTGTGCGTCCACCCCCAGTGCTGAAGAAGCGCTCAACGAAAAACTGGCCTTGCAGGAAAAGGTCGAACAGCAGATCAAAGACGCTGACACGGCTTTCAAGGCTGGCAACACCGACCAAGGCATGGCCGCTCTTGACGAGGCCATCAAGCTCGACCCTTCTGCCAAGCAGCCCTGGCTGCGCAAAGCCCAGTTCCACTTCGAGAAGCGCCAATATGGCGTGGCCATCACCGAGGCCCAGGAAGCCTTGCAGCGCGATGTCCATGACAACACCGCACGCAGCATCCTGGCGGTGAGTGGCCTGCGCGTCAGCGCCGAAGCCATGGAACAACTGCGCAAGGCCAACGAAGTCAATGGCTCTGCGCGCAGCGAAGCCGAGAGCGTGGTCAAGATCATCCGTGAAGCGCTGGGCGAGCCCTTGCTGGTGGCGGCCCCGGCCGCAGGTGCGGCCAACACCGAAGCGCCTCGCCCTGCAGCCAAGCCTGCGCCGCGCCCGGCTGCGCCACGGCCAGCGGCTCCGACCGCTGCTGCCACGCCAGCCACACCCGCGGTGGCGACCACCGCCGCGCCCCGTCCAGCCCCCGTGCAGGCTACGCCTGCGCCGGCCACCGCCGCGCCGCCTGTGGCGGCGGTGCGCCCCCGTCCTCAAGCCGCGCCGGCCCCTGCTGCCGGCAACGGCCGAAGCAACCCCTTTGGTGCCCTGCAGTAAACGTTCAAGGAGAGACCCTTCATGGCCAAGAAAGACAGCGTTCAGAAGCGACTGGAGCGCGTGCGTCCGCCCCGCGTGCAACTGACTTACGACGTCGAGATCGGCGACGCGATCGAACAGAAGGAGTTGCCCTTCGTGATGGGTGTGCTGGGCGACTTCACGGGTCAGCAGGACCCGGACAAGCCCCAGGCCAAGCTGAAGGACCGCAAGTTCGTGAACGTCGATCTGGAGAACTTCGACGAAGTCATGGCGGGCATGGCCCCGCGCGCGACTTACCGGGTCAAAAACAAACTGGGCGAAGAGGGTGGCGAGTTCGCCGTCAACCTCGAGTTCAAAGGCATGGACGACTTCCGTCCGGAGTCGGTGGTGCAACAAGTCGAGCCGCTGCGCAAGCTGCTCGAAGCCCGCACCAAGCTCTCTGACTTGCGCAACAAGCTGGCCGGCAACGAGAAGCTGGAAGACGTCCTGGGCGAAGTCCTGAGCAACACCGAGAAGCTCAAGCAACTGGGCTCGGAGGCCGGTGTGGCCGCCAACCCCTCTGAACAGGAGTGAAGCCATGAGCGCACAACTGCAAGCCCAATCTGGCGCCGTCCTGGAAGGTGCCAGCCTGCTCGACGACATCGTTGCCCGCAGCAAGGTCGCCAAAACCGACACCGAACACGCCCGCGCCAAAGACATCATCGGCGAACTCGTTCGCGAAGTGATGGACGGCACGGTGGTGGTGTCCGACAACCTGTCCGCCAACATCGATGCCCGCATCGCCGAAATCGACCACCTGATTTCCGAGCAACTCAGCGAAGTGATGCACGCCGCCGAGTTCCAGAAGCTCGAATCCACCTGGACGGGCCTGAACTACCTTTGCAAGCACTCCTCCACCGGCGCGCAAATGAAGATCAAGGTCTTCAACGCCACCAAGAAGGAGCTGGTCAAGGACTTCAAGACGGCCATCGATTTCGACCAATCGGCGCTGTTCAAGAAGGTCTACGAAGAAGAGTTCGGCACGTTCGGTGGCGCGCCCTATGCGGCCCTGATCGGCGACTTCGACATCGGCCGTGGCGCTGAAGACATGTACTTCGCCGAGCAGATGTCGCACGTGGCAGCCGCCGCCCACGCACCTTTCATCGCTGCGGCTTCGGCCGACATGTTTGGCCTGGAGTCGTTCACCGACATCGGCAAGCCGCGTGACCTGTCCAAGGTGTTCGACACCGTCGAATACGCCAAGTGGAAGTCCTTCCGTGAATCGGAAGATTCGCGCTATGTGGGCTTGACGGTGCCGCGCTTCCTGGGGCGCATGCCTTACGACCCCAAGGAAGGCATCACCACCGAAGGCTTCAACTTCGTCGAGCGCGTCGATGGCGCCGACCACAACCGCTACCTCTGGGTGAACACCGCTTTCGCTTTCGGTGCCCGCCTGACCTCGGCCTTCGAAGATTACGGCTGGTGCGCGGCCATCCGTGGCGTGGAAGGTGGTGGTCTGGTCGAAGACCTGCCCACCCACACCTTCAAGACGGACGATGGCGAAGTGGCGCTCAAGTGCCCCACGGAAATCTCCATCACCGACCGTCGCGAGAAGGAGCTCAGCGACCTGGGCTTCATGCCCCTGGTGCACTGCAAGAACACCGACTACGCCGCCTTCTTTGGTGCGCAGTCGGCGCAAAAAGCGAAGAAGTTCGATACGGACGCTGCCAACGCCAACGCCCAGTTGTCGGCCCAGTTGCAGTACATCTTTGCCGTCTCTCGCGTGGCCCACTACCTGAAGGCCATGATGCGCGACAAGATCGGCAGCTTCGCGTCCAGCGGCAATGTCGAAGAGTTCCTCAACCGCTGGGTTTCTCAATATGTCCTGCTGGACGATGGTGCCAGCCAGGAAGCCAAGGCGCAGTTCCCACTGCGCGAGGCTTCGGTCAAGGTGACCGAGGTGCCGGGCAAGGCGGGCGCATACCGTGCGGTTGCCTTCCTGCGGCCTCACTTCCAGCTCGACGAGCTGTCGGTGTCGCTGCGGTTGGTGGCTGAACTCCCGTCGGCAGCTGGCTGACGAGCGCGAGGCCACCTTTCTCACCTGCCGCACAACGCGGCGATAACTCACTCTGAGAGGAAAAAAAATGAAGGACATCTACGTCCGCTTCAAGGGCCGCTACGCCATCGACGGCGAATCCCGCGACAAGGACCACGACAAGTGGCTCGAAGTGGGGTCTTGGTCGCACGACATCCGTCAACCCAAGTCGGCCACGTCTTCGACCGCCGGTGGTCACACTTCGGAGCGCTGCGAGCACGCCGACATGGTGTTCACCAAGGACATGGACCTGACCAGCCCCAAGCTGTGGGAAGCCTGCTCCATGGGCCAGACCTTCGATGAAATCACCATCGATTTCATGCGCGCAGACGGCGGCAACCGCGTCAAGTACCTGCAGATCCAGCTCAAGCACGCGCTGATCTCCGAG
>JBEEJT010000091.1:0-9446 GCA_041169085.1 Pseudomonadota bacterium
CTTGTGCGACGGGCCCCCGCCCCACAAGCCATCGCCCCCTGGGCCTGGCCGCCTTGCTGTTGCACGAGCGGGTCAATGCGCAGATGCTGATGGTGGCCCTGGCGGCGATGGCTTGTGTGGCGGGGGCCCGTCGCTTCGCTTGAGGGCCGCATGCCATGGCGGCAGGTCGCCGAGCGGCGTCGGCGCCACCAGCCACCTGGCCAATACATGGTGGAGCGCGTCCACGGTCACGGGCTTGGCCAGGTGATCGTTCATCCCCGCACCTTGACAGTCAAGCTGAGCCTGGGCCGAAGCGTTGGCGGTCATGGCCACGATCGGCAGCCCTGTGCCCCGGCTGGCCCGCAAGCGCCTGGCCACCGACAGGCCGTCGAGTTCAGGCAACTGCATGTCCAGCAACAGCAGGTCGTAAGCGACCGATTCGGCCATCTGCACGGCGCGTGCGCCATCGCTCGCCACATCGACCCGCACGCCCGCCATGGCCAACAGCTCCCTGGCCAGCAACTGCCCCACCGGGTTGTCTTCGGCCATCAACACGCGCTTGTCCTGCACCGCAGCTCGCCATTCGGCCCCGGCCCAGATCGCGGTGACGTCGGGGGCGGGCTGCAAGGCGGCGATCACCGGGCTCACTGCCAACACACGCCCCAGGTTGGCCGTGAACCAGAAGCGGCTGCCCTGGCCGGGCGTGCTTTGCACCCCCACTTCGCCGCCCATGAGCTGGGCCAGCTGGCGGGTCAACGCCAGGCCCAGACCAGTGCCCCCATGGCGGCGCGTCACGGACGCGTCGGCCTGCTCAAAGCTGTTGAACAAGCGCGCCTGGGCCTCGGGGGCGATGCCTTCGCCCGTGTCACACACCTCGAAGCGCAGGCGCAAAGTGTCCGTGCCTTCGTTCAAGACCAGCACGTTCAAGGTCACCCCACCTTGTTCGGTGAACTTCACGGCGTTGGTCAAGAAGTTGAGCAGGCACTGCCGAATCCGGGTCACGTCGCCCACCACCCGCACCGGCAACGCGCCCACCTTGTGCATCTGCAAGGCCAGCCCTTTGGCTTCGGCATGGGGCCGCACCATGTCCAGGCTGCTCACCAGCAGGTCATCGAGCACCAGCGGCAGGTTCTCCAGCGCCATCTTGCCGGCCTCGACTTTGGAGAGGTCGAGCAGGTCGTCGATGATGTGCATGAGGTGGCGCGCGGCCGCATCGACCTTGCCGAGCCGGTCGCCGAGTTGGGCGTCCCGGCAGTTGTGCGCCATCAGGTAGGTGAAGCCCAGGATGGCGTTGAGCGGCGTGCGGATCTCGTGGCTCATGTTCGACAGGAACATGCTTTTGGCCTCGCTGGCCTGGGCCGCCTGCTGCAAGGCCTGGCGCAATTCGATTTCACGCATCGCCGAATGCGCCAGCTCGGTGAGCAAGGCCACGTCCTGGTCTCGCCAACGCCGAGGCGCGAAATCGATGGCGCAAAAGCTGCCCAGGCATTGGCCGTCCGACGTCAGCAGCGGCACGCCCAGGTAAGCCCTCAGGCCCAGGCTGCGCACGGTGGGCACATCGCGGTAAACCGGGTGAGCGGTCACGTCGTCGAGCACCAACGGGGCGTCGCGGGTGACCAGAAACTGGCAGAAGGTCGGCCCCAACCAATTGCGCTCGGCGCTCTGGGGGTCACCGGGCCCACAGATGCTCTTGTAGAAATCACGCCCCCCGTCGACCAGGGTCATGAAGGTGGCGGGCGCCCCGGTGAGCGCGGTGGCCAGCCGGGTGAGCCGGTCAAACGATTCTTCCGGCGGCGAGTCGAGCAAGGCCGTGGCGCGCAAGGCCGCCAGCCGACGGGCGTCAGCGATGGCCGATTGCAGGGTGGCGCAGTCTGGGGCGGGTGAGACTGGAGAAGGCATGACCGTCAAGCATCTTCACGCAGGGTGGCGGGGAACTGCTTCGAGGTGAGGCCTGGCGCAAGCGCAGGGTGCCGCGCCGCCTCCAAGCTTTCAGGCTAGCACAAGCCTTGCCCCGTGGCGAGAGGGGCGCCACGCCCCAGCGGCTGAAGCGCGTCGGACACGCCGTAGTTGTTGCCGCAATGGCGTTGGCCGCTGAGGTCGATGTCGCTCTCCCTCGTCCCGATGTAGATCAGGTTGCGCTTCTCGCCTGAACAGGGAGTGCTACGCTCCCCACAGTCGCATCGAACCTTTCGCCCTCCACGCCCATGGCCCTGAACCGCCTCACTCTCCCCGTCACCCCCTTCGAACAGAACTGCTCGCTGGTGTGGTGCAGCGACACCCTCGACGCTGCCCTGATCGACCCGGGTGGCGACATCCCCGTGCTGAAGAAGGCCATCGCCGACCGGGGCCTGAACCTCAAGGCCCTGTGGCTGACCCACGCCCACATCGACCATGCGGGGGCCACTGGCACGCTGGCGCGCGAACTCGACTTGCCCATCATCGGCCCGGGTCAGGGCGACGACTACTGGATCGACGGCCTGCCCAAGCAAAGCCAGATGTTTGGCTTCCCGGCCGCCGAACACTTCACGCCCACCCGGTGGCTGCAAGATGGCGACACCGTGACCATCGGCCGCTGCACCTTGCAGGTCTTGCATTGCCCGGGCCACACCCCGGGCCACATGGTGTTTTTCGACCCCACCGAGCGCCACGCCTACGTGGGCGACGTGCTGTTTGCGGGCAGCATCGGCCGCACCGATTTCCCGGGCGGCAACCACGCCCACCTCATCGCCGCCATCAAAGGCAAGTTGCTGCCCCTGGGCGACGACGTGACCTTCACCCCCGGCCACGGGCCGGAAAGCACCTTCGGTGAAGAGCGGGTGGGCAACCCCTACCTCTGAGCGCCCACCATGAGCGTTTTCCCACTCACGCCTGAACACGCGCGCGCCTTCGACGTCTTCCAGCTGACCTGGGTGCTGCCCGGCTACACCGGCCTGGCCGCCGTGGAAGGGCTGTGGCTGCGGCGCCGCCAGGGGAGCTACGACTGGCGCGCCTTCGCCATTTCCCTGGCCGACCAATTGGTGCGGGTGCTCATGATCGTGTTTGTGAGCTGGTCGCTTTTCGCGCCGCTCACGCGCTGGGCCTACGCCCACCGCCTGACCACCATCGACATCGACGGCCCACTTGTGTTCGCTGCCCTGTTCATGGGGCAGGAGTTCATGTACTACTGGTACCACCGCTGCGCGCACCGCGTGCGTTGGTTCTGGATGCAGCACCGCGTGCACCACACACCCAACGAGATGGCGCTGGGCGCCTCCTTCCGCTTCGGCGTGCTGGGCAAGATCGCGGGGGGCGGCTTGTTCTTCGTGCCCCTGGCCTGGCTGGGCTTCGACCCCAAGACCACGGGCATGGTGGTGTCGATCAACCTGCTCTACCAATACTGGCTGCACAACACCTGGGTACCCAAGTTGGGGCCGCTGGAATGGGTGCTGAACACCCCGTCGGCCCACCGGGTGCACCACGGCGCCAACCTGCGCTACCTCGACGCCAATTACGGCGGCGTGCTCATCGTTTTTGACCGGCTCTTTGGCACCTACGTGGCCGAAGACGCCGCCGAGCCGCCGCGCTATGGGCTGGTGCAGCCCGTCACCCACCACAACTGGCTGAAGATCGAGCTGGGCGAAGCCTGGGCCTTGTGCCAGGACCTGGCACGTGCGCGCGGCCTGCGCGCCGTGGTCGGCCACCTGTTCGGCCCGCCGGGCTGGCGCCCCGATGGGCAGGGCCAGACTACCGAAGACCTGCGCCGGATGGCCCCGTGACTCAGTGGGCCTCGTGCGGCTGCGCAGCCGCCTGGCTGGTTTCGCCCACGCCCCAGTAGCGCAGGGCCTGGCCCCAAGCGCGGTCCACGTCCTGGGCGTCGAGGCCGCCGCTCTTGCGCGGCGTGTCCCAGCGCTGGTCGGGCTTGGCCGCCTTGTCAAAAAGCGGCATCACCTTGGGCAAGCTGGCCTGGATGTCCTGGATGCGGGTGGCGCTGGCCGGGTGGGTGGACAGCCATTGCGGTGGCGCCCCCTTGGCGGCGGCCGACATCTTCTGCCACAGGGTGATGCCCGCACGCGGGTCGTAGCCGGCGCGTGCCGCCAGCTCCATGCCCACCAGGTCGGCTTCGGATTCGTCTTCGCGGCTGAACTTCAAGGTCAGCAACTGGCCACCCATGTTGAGCAGCGAATCGCCCACCTGGCCCAGGCCCAGCAGGCTGCTCACCAGGCCTGCACCCAGCCGGGTGGCGCTGGTCTTGCCCATGCGCTCACGGGCGTGTTCGCGCAGGGCGTGGGCCACTTCGTGCCCCATGACCATGGCCACCTCGTCGTCGGTCATCTGCAGCTGCTGCAAGATGCCCGTGTAGAACGCGATCTTGCCGCCCGGCATGCAAAAGGCGTTGAGCTCCTTGCTGTCGAGCAGCACCACCTGCCACTTCCAGTCGCGGGCGCGCTTGTTCCACTCGTAGCTGTAAGGGATGATGCGGCGCGCAATGGCGCGCAGGCGGATGACTTGCGGGTTGTTGTCGTCGACCAGGGCGCCCTTTTGCTTGGCGTCCGAAGCCAGTTGCAGGTATTGCTGGTCGGCGGCCGCTTCGAGCTTCTCGGCGGCCACCAGGCCCACGAACACCGACTTCTTGCCCACTTCCACGCCTTCGCGGGCCTGGGCAGGGGCGCTCAGGCCCGTGGCCACCACGGCGGCGGCGGCCAGCGCCAGCGCCCGGCCGCGCAGGTCAAAGGTGGGGGCCAGGGGGCGGCGAACAACAGATGCGGTCATGACGGGGTTCACTGATTTTCTGAGGCGGTGTTCAGCATGCGGCGCACGGCGGGCAGCAAGGCGTATGCCGGGAAGGATAACCAGAATGTGAGGAAGAAGAAGGCGGCGTAGCCGATCTGCTCGACCCCCAGCCCCCCGGCCCAGCCCGCCACCGCGCGCGAAAACGCGAAGATGGACGACAAGATGGCGTATTCGGTGGTGGCGTGAGATTTCGCGGTGATGGCCATCAGGAAGGCCATGAAGGCGCCGGTGCCCAGGCCACCGGTGAAGCTTTCCAGGCCGCTGGCGGCGTACACCGCAGCCTGGTAGGCCGCGCTCACCTGGCCCGGCTCGGCGTGGGGCACCCACCAGGCGGCGGCCGCGTAGCCCAGGTTGGAGGCCGCTTGCGCCAGGCCCAGGACCCACAAGCCCTTGAAGATGCCGTGGCGGTCCACGAACCAGCCCCCGGCCAGGCCACCCGCGATCGACAGGCCCAGGCCCACGTTCACGCTCACCAGGCCAATCTGGCCCGGGGTGAAACCGGCGTCCACCCAGAAGGGCTTGACCATGAAGCCCATGGCGGCGTCGCCCAGCTTGAAGGTGAGGATGAACACCAGCACCGCCAACATGCCCGGGCGCGACAGCAAGGCCACCCACGCGCCCACGACGGGGCTGCCCGCCAGCTGGCTGGCTTCGGGGCGGCGCGCGGCGCGCACCATCAGCCCGGCGCCGGCGAACATCAGCCCCACCGGGATGGCGCCCTTGAACCACCAGGTGCCAGCCACGGCCAGCACGGGCGCCCAGAACGGCGCTTGCGACCACTTGGCCACCGTGCCCAGCACCGGCCACAACAGGCCGGCCAGCAGCAAGCCCAGGGCGGCCAGCCAGATGGGGTGCCGCCGCAGCAGCGCCCAGTTGCCGCCTGAGCCTGCGGCACCACCGGAGGCGGCCTCGGCCTGCGACGGCGCTTGCGGCGGGCGGTCGGGCAGCGGCGGCGCCAGGCTCAGCACGGCCGCGTTGAGCAGCATCAGCAGCGCGGCCAGCCCATAGGCGGCCACCCAGGCAGGCCGCCCCGGCATGCCCAGCACGTCGGCCGCCAGCAGCACCGCCCCGGCGGCCAGCATGCCCACCCGGTAAAAGCCGATGCGGATGCCGTTGGCCACGCCCATCTGGTCGCGGGCGAGCAGCTCGATGGTGTAGCCGTCGGTGGCGATGTCGTTGGTGGCGCTCAACACCGTGAAGGCCGCCAGCGCGAACCAGGGCCACGAGGCGTTCGAGGCCACGGCGTCGGGGTTCATGGCCAGGGCGCCCAGCACGGCGGCCATGCCCAGGTTGGCACCGGCCACCCAGGCCTTGTGGCGGCGCACGGCGTCCACCAGCGGCGCCCAGAGGAACTTCACCGTCCAGGCCAGGCCCAGCAGGCTCAACAGCCCGATGTCGGATGGCGAAACGCCGCCCTGACGCATGTGCACGGGGAAGAGGTCGTAGAACAGGCCCAGCGGCAGCCCTTCCGAAAAGTAGAGGATGGCCACCCACGGCAACACGCGGCGGGCGCCGGCGGCAGGGGTCGAAGGCGCATCGGGGCGCGGTTCAGCAACTTGGGACATGGGCGGATTGTAAAAAGCTGCGCGAACCCCGCTGTTTTGGGCGCTTCAGTTCGAGTCAGCGACGCCGATAGTCTTTCCGTGGTGCACCGAAGGACCGCCTGTGGTCCGTTGTGCGCATGGAGGCATGATGAAACTCAATTCCCGCATCTGGCTGATGCCTGGCAGCGCAGCCCTTGTCTTCCTGATCGGCCTGGCCGTCGGCTCGTTCTCAGGCGCAGGCCTCGGGACACTGGCCGCGATGGGCGTCGCGATGTTGGTGGTCAACGCCATCACCGCGTGGCGCCTCACCGCCAGCCTGTCGCAAGACCTGGGTGAAGAGCCGGAAGCCCTGCGCAACGCCGTGGGCCGCATCGCCGAGGGCGACCTCGATTTCAAGCTCGACCACCGGGACGCCGGGCCGCAGTCGCTGTGCGCCTCGCTGGTGGGCATGCAAGACAAATTGCGCCAGACCATCAGCGTGATCCGCCAGGCGACCGACTCGATCAGCACCGCGTCGACCGAGATCGCCACCGGCAACCAGGACCTGTCGAACCGCACCGAGCAGACCGCCTCCAACCTGCAGCAGACCGCCAGCTCCATGGAAGAGTTGACCGGCACCGTGCGCCAGAGCGCCGACGCCGCCAGCCAGGCCAACCAGCTGGCCTCCGGCGCCGCCGCCGCCGCGCAGCAGGGCGAGCAGATCGTGTCGCAGGTGGTGGCCAACATGGCCGAGATCAACGACGCCAGCCGCAAGATCAACGACATCATCACGGTGATCGACGGCATCGCCTTCCAGACCAACATCCTGGCGCTGAACGCCGCCGTGGAAGCCGCCCGCGCGGGCGAGCAAGGCCGCGGCTTCGCCGTGGTGGCCGGTGAAGTGCGCACGCTGGCCCAGCGCAGCGCCAACGCCGCCAAGGAAATCAAGACGCTGATCAACTCCAGCTCGGAGAAGGTCGAGTCGGGCTCGCGCCTCGTGAAGGACGCCGGCAACTCCATGACCGAGATCCTGACCAGCGTGCAACGCGTGTCGGACATCATTGGCGAGATCTCGGCGGCCTCGACCGAACAGAGCACTGGCATCGGCCACGTCAACGAGTCGGTGAACCAGCTCGACCAGATGACGCAGCAAAACGCCGCGCTGGTGGAGCAAAGCGCCGCCGCCGCCGAAAGCCTGCGCGACCAGGCCGCCCGCCTGGCGGACGCCGTCTCGTCGTTCAAGCTGGGCAGCGGCTTCCATGGCCACACCAGCCACGTCACGCCGCACGCCGCCAAGCCCCCGGTGTGGCAACCCTCTTCCGGCGGCGGTCTGTCGTCGCACAAGTCGAGCGAGCCGCTGCTGGGCTTGCCCGCTCCCGCCGTGCACGACGTGGTGAGCTCCCCCGCCCCTGCCAGCGACACCACCGTGGTCGCCAGCATGGCCAAGTTCTCCGCCAAGGCCCCCACCCGCCCGGCCGATCCGACGGCCACGGCCCGCCCGGCCCCGCGCAGCACGCCGCTCACCCCGGCGGCTTCGGCCCCGGCGCCCGCCACCGCCAAGGCCGGTGACGACGACGATTGGGAAACCTTCTGACCGGCCAAAGCGGGCGCCATGGGCTACGCTAGCGGCCCATGACGCACCCGCTTCGCTTTGCAGCCAACCTGAGCTGGCTGTACACCGACCTGCCCTTCCTCGACCGCTTCGAAGCCGCCACCCAAGACGGCTTCGAAGCGGTCGAATGCCTTTTCCCGCACGAACACCCCACCGCCGAAGTCGCCGCCCGGCTGCGCGACACGGGGTTGAAGATGGTGCTGTTCAACGCCGCGCCCGGCGACTGGGCAGCCGGTGAGCGCGGCCTGGCCGGCTTGGCCGACCGCGAGGACGACTTCCGCCGCAGCATCGACGACGCCCTGGCCCGCGCCGAAGCCTTCGACTGCCCCCGCATCCACGTGATGGCGGGCAACGCCCCCAGCGCGCAAGAGGCGCCCATCGGCCACGACGCGGCCCTGGCCTGCTACGAAGCGCGCCTGCGCTGGGCGGTGGCCCAAGCCGAAGCGGCCGGCCGCATGCTCACCATCGAGCCCCTCAACGCCCGCGACATGCCGGCCTACTTGCTGCGCACCCAGGCCCAGGCCCACGCGCTGGTGCGCCGCATCGGCAGCGCGGCGCTCAAGGTGCAGCTCGACCTCTACCACCTGCAGATCACCGAAGGCGACGTGACCATGGCCTTGCGCCACTGGCTGGGCGCCGAGCACGCCGCCCAGGTGGGCCACATCCAGGTGGCCGCCGTGCCCGAGCGCTGCGAGCCTGATCACGGCGAACTCCACGCGGCCTGGCTGTGGGCCGAACTGCGCCGCCTGGGCTGGGCCGGCTGGATCGGCTGTGAATACCGTCCCCGCCACGCCCCTGACCCGGCCGCCCCCGGCTGGGCCACCCGCGTGGGCCTGGGCTGGCTGCAGGCCGCCCGCCTGGCTTGACCCCCTGACCGGAGCCACCATGCCCACCACCATCCCCGCCACGCTCACCACCCGCGACGGCCTGAAGCTGCGCACCACCCACTGGCCCGTGGCCGCCCCCCGTGCCGTGTGCGTGCTGGCCCACGGCCTGGGCGAACACGCGGGCCGCTACCAGCCCGTGGCAGCGGCGCTCAATGCGCAAGGCCTGGCGGTGGTGGCCCACGACCACCGGGGCCACGGCCGCTCCGAAGGCGCGCGGGGCCGCCTGCGCACCGACGAAGACCTGCAAACCGATTTCGCCTTGCTGATCGACACCGCCCGCCACCGCTACCCCGAGCTGCCTGTGCTGTTGCTGGGCCACAGCCTGGGCGGCGTGCTGGTGGCCCGCATGGTGGCCGAACTCGCGCTGCCTGAGAGCCAGCGCGCCCCCTGGGCCCGGCCGGTGGAAGCGCTGGCGATGTCGTCGCCGGCCATGGCGCTCACGCTCAGCCCGGTGCAAAAGCTGCTGATGGCCACCGTGGCCACCTGGGTGCCCGACTTCGTGGTGGGCAATGGCTTCCAGCCCGAATGGATCTGCCACAACCCCGACACGGTGGCGGCCTACAAGGCCGACCCGCTGGTGCACGACCGCATCAGCGGCCGCCTGTCGCACTTCCTGGTCAATTCGGGCGAGGTGGCGCGTGCCCGCGCCGCGCGCTGGCCCGTGCCCACCTTGCT
>JBEEJT010000092.1:0-35309 GCA_041169085.1 Pseudomonadota bacterium
CGGCCTGGGCCACGGCGGCGTCGGCGGACACCGAGCCGCTCACGGTGCGCTGCACCATGTAGGCCGGTGTGCCCTGGATGGCCGCCAGCGTGTCGTACACGGCCAGGCTCTCGATGGCCAACATGCGTGTGGCAATGGGCGGGTCGGTCACATCAGCCTGGATGGCGTTCAAGGCCAGTTGCGTCCAGGCCAGCACCGTGTCGGTCTGCGTGGGGGCCACGCGGGTGAGTGTGCGGCTCACCACCTGGGTGTTGCCTGCTGCATCCGTCACCGTGATGGCGACGGTGTTGTCGCCCATGGCCAGGCTCACGCCAGGCAAGCTGAAGGTGCCCGCAGCGCCCACCAAGGCCTTGGTGTTGCCCAGGCTGACCGTGGCGCCGACCTCGGCCGTGCCGGTGAGTGTGACCAGGGCCGCAGCGGCCTGGTTGTTCTGACCGTCGACGGCGTCGGCAGCCGCCACGCCAAAACTGGCGCCCGTGGGGGCCACGCTGTCGAGGGTGAAACTGAGGCTCACGGCAGACGAGTTCAGCCCCGCCGCATCTTGCACGCGCATCACGAGGGTGTGAGCGCCTTGAGCCAGCGTGCCGCCAGCCAAGGCGTCCAGCTGGGCCCGGGTGACCTTGATTTGCCCGTTGGCGCCCAGCGCTGCATTCAAATCGCTGAAAGTGGGGGTGCCGCTGGGGTCCAGCGCGACTTGCAACTTCACCACGCCCACGTTGTCGCTCGCGTCGGCCAGCACCGTCACCGTTTGGGTGACGCGGTCGGTGATGGAGGCGCCCGAGTCGGTCTCCAGGCGCACGTTGGCCAGCGTGGGGGCGACGGTGTCGACCACCGTCGGTGCGGTGCGCTGCACGGTGAGGGTGCCGCTGGCGGTGTTGCCGGCCGCGTCCTGGGCGGTCACGTCGATGGCATTGCTGCCCAGCGTCAAGGGGATGTTGGTGAGGCTGGCCTGGCCGTTGGCGTCGGCGGTGAACGTTTGGCCATGCCAGGTCAGCACCACCCCGGCTTGGGTTTGGACCAACACCGTGACCGTGGCCGCCTCGGTGCTCAGGTCACCTGCGGTGCCCGTGTCCGAGGCCGGAGCCAGGCTCATCGAGAAGCTGGGCGCCACAGAGTCCAGCGTGAAGGTCAAACTCAGCGGGGCAGACGACAAGCCGGTGTTGTCCAGCACTTTGACCCACAGCGTGTGCGCGCCCTGGCTCAAACTGCCGCCAGCCAAAGTGGCCAGTTGGGCGGCCAGAATCTTCAGGTGGCCAGCGCCATCGAGGGCACCCGTCAGCGCGGTGAACACCGGCGAGGGCCTTGCTGGATCCAGGGCCACCCAGACCTGGGTGGCGGTCGCGTTCACGTCGGCCACGACGTTGGCGGTGTGGGTGATCAGGTCTGTGCCCGACGCCCCGGAGTCGGTTTCCAGACGCAAGTTGGCCAAGGTGGGCGCCACCACGCGTTGCACCGTCAACGAGCTGCTGGTGGCGTTGCCGGCGGCGTCAGACGCCTCGACCGAAATGGCGTTGGCGCCCACGGCGAGCGCCACATTGCTCAAGGTGACGACCCCGGCGGTGTCGGCCGTGAAGGTCTGCCCATTCCACTGCACCTTCGCGCCGGCCTGGGTCGACACCAGGATGTCGACGGCAGCCAGCGAGGTCTTGAGGTCGCCCGGCGTGCCGGTGTCAGACGCCGCGACCAGGCTCAGGCCGACCGGCGGCGCCACCGAGTCCAGGGTGAAGTTCAAAGACGCCACCGTCGACGTGAGCCCGGCGCTGTCCATCACCTTGACTTGCAGCGTGTGCGAGCCCTGGGCCAGGCTGCCGCCGGCCAGCGTGGCCAGTTGCGCGGCCGAGATTTGCAGGTGGCCCGCACCGTCCAGGGTGCCCGCGACGGCGGTGAACGTGGGGGTGCTGCCGCCATCCAGTGCCAACAGCACCTGGTTGGCCGCGGGGCTCACGTCCGCCAGCATCGTGACGGCGTTCGTCACGCCGTCGGTGTTGGACGCGCCCGAGTCGCTGGCCAGACGCAAGTTGGCCACGGACGGCGGCACCACGCGTTGCAAGGTGATGCCACCTGCTGCGGTGTTGCCGGCCACGTCGCTCAGGGTGACGTCGATGGTGTTGCTGCCCAGGACGAGCGGCACATTGGTGAGCGTGACCCGCCCGGTGGCATCGGCCGTGACCGCTTGGCCAAGCCAGTTCACCACCACGCCAGCTTGCGTCTGCCCGATCAGGTTGACGCTGGGCAGCGTGGTCTTCAGGTCACCGGCCAGGCCTGTGTCCGAAGCCGGGTCCAGGCTCAGGGCGATGCTGGGCAGGGCAGTCTTCAGCGTCAAATTCAGCGTTTGGGCCGTTGAAGCGTTGCCCGCTGCGTCGATGGCCTGGACCACGACCGCGTGGGCGCCGTCGGCCAGCACACCGCCTGGCGCCAGCGAAGCCAGGTTCAATTGCCATGTGCCATCGGCTTGCTTGCTGCCTGCGGTGTTGACCGCGGCACCGCCATCGAGCTGCACGCGGAAGCTGGCGATGCCGCCCGCGTCGGAGGCAGTCAGCTTGAGCAGCGCCTGGTTGGTGACGCCATCCGAGGCGCTGGTGCCCGAGTCTTGCAACAAGGCCACGGCCAGTTGCGGTGCGACCGCGTCAGGCAGCTGCTGGCCGAGCCAGGCGCCCAGGGTGGACGAAGCCACTGCCTGCCCATTGACGCGCACCGTGGCTGGGAAGCCCGGGGCCGCGACCTGGCTGTTGATGACCTTGCCGCCGATCACCAGCTCCTGCACGACTTGCGTGGTGCCCAGCTGGGCGTCGTTGCCATCGCCCCAAATGCCATTGACCGGGTCGACCCCCACCAGGATGGTGCTGTCTTGCAAGTTGCCGGTGACACGCAAGCGCGCCAGCGTGCCGGCCTTGAAGCTGTCGGCGTTCGCGCCTGTGCCGCCCAGCTTGGCGTCGTCGCCCAGGTTGGCGCCCACGGCCATGCGCAAGCTTTGGGCCGAGCCCCCCACTTGCACCGTCTGCACGGCGGGCAGGTTGATCTGCCCACCCAGGTTGCCCCGGCTGGCCAACAAGCTCAGCGCGCCCGTGAAATTCGCTTGCCAGTCGGGCCCGGCGCTGCCCAGGCTCACGGCCTTGCTGCGGCCATGCACCGCCCACACACCACCCGTCACCTGGCCACCGATGGTGACCGTGTTCAAGGCGTAGTCGGTCACGCCCGAACCACTGACGGCCAGATCGGCCGAGAAGTCACCCAGGGTGTTGAGCGCTTTGATGCCGGCTGCGCTCAGCTGGCTGCCAGCGCCCGTCCAGCTTTGCACGTCGATGCTGGCCAGGGTCGATGCGGTTTGCAGCGTCGACGACACCACGTTGTCTGCCTTGAAGCTGAACGCCCCAGCGCCTTGGGCCTGGATGTTGGCGCCTTGCACCTGGCCCAATTGCAAACTGCCCACGTTGCCCTGGAACAAAGCGCTGCCATGCAAGTCGCCCAAGCTCAAGTCCAGGCCGCCCACCGCCCCGGACACCGAGATCTGGCTGAGCTGGATGTGGGTGTTGTCGCTGACGTTGAGGGTCACCAGAGACAGCGCGGTCGTGCCGGTCAGTTGCAGGCTGTAAGCGCCGCTCGCGTCGGCAGTGAGGGTGGCTTGACCCGGGCCCAGGACCTGAACACTGGCCGTGGCCTGGCTGGGTACGGCGGTGGCGTGCATGTGCGGGCCATCGACCGTGCGCTGGATGCTGGTGCCTGCCAAGGGATCGACCACGGGCAGCGTGCCCGCTGCAGCGAGGTTCAGGTCTGCAGACAGCAACAGCCGAGGCTCCAGCGTTTCGAAGGCCTGGAACCCATCTGCGCGGGCCAGGCTGGCCTTGGCTGCCGCTTGACGGCGAGCACGCCAGGCGTGCCATGTCGCCAAACGTGCGCGCCACCAGGCCCACCAACCATGGGCTGCACGTGCCACCAACGCCAACAGCAGCGCACTGGGGCGTGGCTGTCGCGGCGCAGACGAAGCGCGGCGGGCGGGACGTTGGGCGTGGCGACGGGCCATGGTGACTCCTGGGTTCTGATCTGGGTGCGTCCGCCGCGTCCTCGACGCTGGCGGCAGGCTGCAACAAAAAGGCACCCCGGCATGGCCTGGTGCCCCTACTCGAACGAGTCTGGCTCAAGCTCAGGGGGCGATCAATCGCCAACAGTCACATGAGGGGCCTGCAAATTAGGGGGGCGTTGAAGCTCGGGCACAGACAGATGGCGCCAAAGGGCTAGGCTAAGCTCCCTGACATGATCCAGAGCAAGAGGAGCCGCCCGACCATGCGCACGTCCGCACCCCAGCCCCACCTGGCGTCGGCATGGGGTGCCCCACTGTGGTTGGCCTTGCTTTGGGGGGCACCTGCATGGGCACAGGACAAGGCTGCGCCTGTCGCCGGGGTGGGCTGCACCATGTTGGCTTACCGCAGTGTGGAAATACGCAGCGCGGTGGCCGGGCTGATCGAGTCGGTGCCTGTGTCGCGTGGGCAATCGGTGCGCAAGGGGGCCGTGGTGGCCACGCTGGAATCTTCGGTGGAGCGCTCTGCCGTCCAGATGGCGCAGCACAAGGCGGCCATGACCGGGGCGATCGATTCTGGCCAAGCCAGGGTGGAGCTGCTGGGGCGGAAGTACGAGCGTCGCAAGGCCCTGGCAGACGACCAGGCCTTGTCGGTCCAGGAGCGCGACGACGCCGACCTGGAGCGCCGGCTGGCTGCGGCCGAGCTCAAGCAAGCGCAAGAAAGCCGTGAGCAGGCCCGACGCGAACTCAAGCAGGCCGAGGACCAGCTCGAGCGCCGCATCGTGCGCAGCCCCATCGATGGCTTGGTGGTCGACCAATACGTGCAGGTGGGCGAGTTGTCCGACCCCAGCGACGCGCGCAAGCCCATCGTCAAACTGGTTCAGTACGACCCGCTCCGGGTCGAGGTGATGGCGCCCGTGACGCAGTTCGGCAAGGTCAAGGTGGGGGACCTCGTCACCATCTTGCCGGAGGCGCCGGTGGGCGGTCGCATCCAGGCCAAAGTGCGCTTGGTGGACCGCATGCTCGACCCCGCCAGTGGCATGTTTGGCGTGCGGCTTGAGGTGCCCAACGCGTCGTTGTCGATCCCGCCCGGCTTGGGCTGCAAGGTGGCCTGGTGAGGCCGCGCCTGCATTGGGCCTGGGCGGCCTGGGTTTGCGGTGGTGTCGTGCAGGCGCAGGTCGGTCTGGCTTTTGCGCAAGAGCCAACGCCTACAGGGCCTCAGGCCCTGGCCTGGCCACCGGCCTTGGTGGCCATCTACCAAGCCGCCTTGCAACGCGATGGGGCCGTGCGCAGCGCCAGGCAAGATGAAGCGAGCGCCATGGCCCGCTTGGACGCGGCCAATGGCAGCCGCTGGCCCCAGGTCAACCTCTCCGGCAACCTCAATCGCACGGCCCAGAGGCTGGAGTACGACGAGCAGGCTTTGCCTGACCGCCAGGACGTGTTTCGAAGCTACGGCTACAGCCTGCAGATGACCCAGGCGCTCTACCGCCGCGACGACATGGCGCGGCGTGAAGCCGCCCGCCTGGCGCTCAGGCAATTGGCGTGGCAGGCCGGAGCGGCCGAACAGGCCTTGTGGGTGAGGGTGGTGCAGCCGTGGTTCGAGGCTTGCCAGTTCCATTGGCAAGCGCAAGCGGCGCAAAGTGATGTGGCCCGCCAGCAAGCGAGAGCCGACGTGTTGCAGCGTCGTTGGCGCGAAGGCGATGCCGCCTTGCCCGATGTCGAACTGGCTGCCGCTGACCTGGCTTTGGCCCAGGCCAGGCTGGCCGAGGCGACCGCTGAGTTGGCCCATCGGCGTTTCGTGTTGGCCGAGCTCGGTGGCGAGCCGCCTGCGCTGGCGGCCGATGCCTGTCAGGCTCAGGCGACGACCCCGGACCCAGGGGCACTTGAAACCTGGTTGGCTTGGGCCACCGAACGCAGCCCGGAGCTGCTGGCCGCGCGCCAAGGCGTCGAGGTGGCGCGGGCGCAGGTCAGCCAGGCGGAAGGCGGTCGTGGCCCCGCGCTGGACTTGGTCGCCAGCGACAGCCGGGCCAAACAAGGCCCGTCGGCGTCGATCGCCGTGGGCAACCGGGCCCACACCCAGACCATCGGCTTGCAGTTGAGCCTGCCCCTGTTCAGTGGGGGCACCCTCAACGCCAAAGTCCGTGAAGCGGCGGCCGCGCTCGGGAAGGCCCAGGCCGACCACGACACCTTGTTGGCCCGGATCAGGCAAGACGTGGCCAACAACTGGCACAGCCTGCGCGTGACGCGGGCCCACGCCTTGGCCGCTCAACAACGTGAGCGCGCCATGGGCACCCAGCAAGAGGCGCTGGCGCGCAAGTGGCGCCAAGGTCAGGCCACGCGCGCGGAGTTGCTGGTGGCGGAACAAGAACTGTCAGCCGCCCGCGCAGAATCGGTCCGGCTGCAAGGCCTGGCGGTGTTGGCGCACGCCCGACTGCAGGCGCAATCAGGGGGCGAGGCGCCCGGGGCGTTGCCACCTCCCGCTGTGCAGCCCGTGCAGCCAGCGCAGGCGAGCCCAGACTGAGGCGCGGCCTGCGCTGTTCAGGGCAAGGCCAGTTGCACGTGCCAGCGGCCGGCTTCGTCGGCCACGGTGGCGCCCAAAGCAATCAAGGCGGCCTGGAATCGGGCTGCGCTGTCGGCATCGGGCAGGCTGGCCTTGCGCACATCGGCGATCAGCAGCTTGCTCGGGTCTGCGCAATGCTTCAACACCTGGGTCGGCCCCTGCTGCTCAATGGCCAAGGTCATCGCCGCTTCGACGCTGCTGCGTGCGGCGAGCACTTCCGTGAGGCTCTTGCCTTGCGTTTGCTGGCTGAACACCTGGATCACGGCCTGGCCGGCAGCGCCAAACAGCTGGTTCTGGCTGGCCACGTTGTCGGCCATCGGCGCGCTGCTGCGGGTGAGGTTCAGGAACATGGCGTGGGCCAACTCGGCGGGCTTCATGCCGGTCATCGCCACCGCCAACTGGCTCACCCCTGCACGCCGGGCGGCCGCTTTCAGGGCCAAGGTCAACTTTTCACCCAAGGTGTCGAGGTTGGCGTTGGGGCCTGCCAGAAGCCGCACGTCGGCCAAAGCGGCCACCGCCGCGTCGTCCACCACCGCCAGCAAATGGGTGGCGCCTGCAGGCGGGGCGGCCAGCAGGGCGCCGTCCACATGGGCGCTGAGCGAGGCGCCGCTGGCCGTGGCCTGGGGCACGTTCAGCGTCGCCAGGGCACTGCCCAGCTTCTGGGCAGCGTTCGGGCCCTGAGCCCAATACAGGCGCACGGCCTGGTCAGCCGTTGGGGCGCCAGCCACCTGCGTGGCGAGCGTGAGCCCGCCCTGAGTGGCATCCCAGGCCAGCGACGGCTTCAAAACGGCGGTGTCCACCGTGATGCTGTCGATTTGCAGTTGGGAGTCTTGCGAGCCATCGAACACGTTGCCCACGATGGCGTCCAGGTTCACCAGGTCACCGGCCGGGTTGGTGGCCACGCGCAAGGCGCGCCAAGCCGTGCGCCCATTGCTGTCGAAAGCATTGGCGCCCAGGCTCCAGATGGTCTGGGTGTCTGCCGCTACCTGACCGGCCTGGGTGCGCAGCTGCAATCGGAAGAAGTCGGCGTGGCGGCGGTCGGTGGCTTGAAGGTCTTCGCTGGTCGCGTAGCGGTAGCGCACGGTCACCGATTGGGCTCCGGCGGGCGTCTCAAAAGCATGGCGCGCCACTTGCGGCTGGGTCTGCCCGTGGGTCGAGAGCAGGAGGTCTCGGTCGCTCGCGCCCCCATCGCCTGCCGTCACTTGGGCAGACTGGCCAGTGACCGACCAACCCGACAGGTCGGTCTTGCTGAAGTCAAGGTTGTCCACGGCGCTCTTGGGCGCCATGTCCAGCAAGGTGAGGGTGGCCGCAGCGCCATTGGACGCGACCACGCTGGCCACGCCCATCGCCATGCCCGAGCGGGCCTGCAACAGCACGGCGCTCCTGGAGGGCAGGTGGGTGAAGTTCACCGCCGAGGTGCCCACGGCGGAGGCGGCTTGGGCCAGGTCTTCACTGGGGCTAGCGGTCACGGTGGTGCTGGCCGCCCAGGCTTGGGCTGAACCATCCTGCAAGGGCACCGAGATCGCATTGCTGCCCGACCACACCATTTGCCGGACGTGCACAGGGCGACCTTGCGCGTCCACCGCATCGGCCACGATCTCGTTGGGCCCGTCTTCAAAGACCAGTGTCGCTTGCGCCGTGTTGCCCTGCAACAAGGTGGCCGACACATCGACCAAGGTGCCGTTGACGCTGACGCTCAAGCCCGCGGTGCTGTCGGTGTTGAACGCCCCGGATGCCAAGGTCAGGGTCAGGCCGGCAAAGCTGCCATTGAACCCGGCCAGGTTGACGCCGCTGACGCTGACGGCGTCGTCGGCCAGCGCTTGGTCCAGCGGGTTGCTGACCTCGCCCGAAGGCCCGGCGTCACCGCCCGAAGAGCCACCACCACCGCCACCACATGCCGCCAGAAAGGCGCTCGCCGCCATGGCCACCACCCAGGCCCGGTTGGCCTTTGATTTCGAATGGCGCAAACCACCCTTGCGCGCAGGAATGCTCATGCCTGACTTTCATTGCTGAATTGCTTGGGCGCAAGCTAACACGTGCCGCAGGGGGCACCCATCCCTCGGTCTAGGTGGGCCCTGGTGTTTTAGGGGGGGCGGTTGTCGCCAGGCGAATCAAGCCGCCGGATCAAGCCGCCTGGGGCACCGCCAGTCGCCGGATGAAGGGCACCACGGCGCCGGCCACGCCTTGTGGGTCGTCTGCGAACGGGAAGTGGCCGCTTTGGGGCAGCACATGCACTTCGGCCCGGCGGAAGACTTCCTGTTGCTGGTGGGCGAACCGGACCGGCAGGTAGGGATCGGCGCCACCCCACACCACACAGCAAGGCACGTCCGCCAGCGGCGCCAGCATTTTGGCCAGCATGTCGTTCAGGGCACTGCGGTCGTCGGTGGCGCGGTAGAGCTTGAGGATGGCGCGCTTGGTGCCGGCGTCCAGGTCGTCGTACATGCGGTCGATGAACTCGCTGGGCAGGCCCCGCGGGCAACCCACTTTCATGGCCCAGTGGAAGCCTCGGCGGGTGGTCAGGGCCTGCTGCAATTCACCCAGGATCGGCGTGCGCCAGATGCGGGCCATCAAATGCCAGCGGTAGCCTCGCAGCATGCCGGTGTTGACCAAGGTCAAGCTTTTCACGGCGAAGGCGTTCATGGCGGCCCAGGTCAGCCCCCACGGGCCCCCGAAGTCGTGCACCACCAGGTGCACGTTGACCACGCCCAGCTCGCGCAAGGCTTCGCCCAGGAACATGGCGCCGGCCTGCACCGAATAGGGGTAGTCGCGAGGCTTGTCGGCTTTGCCGAAGCCCGGCATGTCGATGGCGATCACCCGCATGCTGGGCGCCAGGTGGCTCATCAAGTCGCGCCAATCTTCGCCAGAGCCTGGGTTGCCATGCACGAAGACCACGGCCTCCATGGCTTTGTCGTTGGGGCCGCCTTGCAGCACCCGGGTGCGCAAGCCAGCGGCCTGGAGGTCGAAACTGCGCAGCAAGGGGGTGGTGTTCGGCATGGTGGGCTCCTCGTTGGTCAGGCCAGCACTTCGTAGCCTTCTTCCTCGATGGCGGCTTGCACCGCCTCTCGCGACAACTGTGTGAGCACCTGTACCTGCCCCTGCGGCAGGTCCACCTGCACTTGGGCTTGAGGGTCCTGGTTCTGGATGGCTCGGGTCACGCCCTTGACGCAATGCTGGCAGCTCATGCCTTTGACCTGGAGTTGGTGCGTGTTGGTGCTCATGGTGTGGCTGTGTTCCTTGGCAGGTGCGAGGGGCGGCAAATTCGCCGATGATGTTCGCTGTCTTGATTGTGCACCCCATGAACACCCCTGTCGCCAACCCCACGATGGACCCCGATGAGGCCCTGCGGCTTGCCGTTCGAGGCATGACCTGTGCTGCGTGTGTGAGTCGTGTGGAGCGCGCCTTGCGCAAAGTGCCCGGTGTCGCCGATGCCAATGTGAACTACGCAACCGAGGTGGCCACGGTCCATTGGGCGGCGGGCCAGGCTGCAGGCACCGAGCGCCTGGTGCAAGCCGTGGTCGACGCCGGTTACGAGGCCGTGGCCCAGACGGACGACGCACCGCCCGCAGTGGAGGTGGCGAGTTGGTGGGCCACGTGGGGCCAGGTGGCGGTGGCCACGGCCTTGAGCTTGCCGCTGGTGTGGCCCATGTTGTGGGGGGGCGTTGTGGCGGTGTGGGCTGCCTTGGGTGGTGGCGCGGCACAGGTGCACGGTGGCATGGCCATGTTGCCCGCCTGGTTGCAGTTTGCTTTGGCCACGCCAGTGCAGTTCTGGCTGGGGGCGCGCTTCTACAAGGCGGGCTGGGCCGCCCTGCGTGTCGGTACGGGCAACATGGACCAGCTGGTGGCCTTGGGCACGTCGGCGGCCTGGGGCCTGTCGATGTGGCTGTGGTGGCGTCAGGCGGGCCACACCGGTCATGAAGGCATGGCACCGGAGCTCTACTTCGAATCTTCGGCCGTGGTCATCACCCTGGTGATGTGGGGCAAGGCGCTCGAAGCCCGGGCCAAGCGCCAGGCCAGCCAGGCCATTCGTGGCTTGTATGCCTTGCGGCCCACGCATGTCACGCGCTTGGGCCCCCAAGGCGAGGTGCAAGTGCCGTTGGCCCAAGTGTTGCCCGGTGACTTGCTGGTGGTGTTGCCTGGCGCTCGGGTGCCCGCAGACGGGCAGGTCACGGAAGGCCTGGGCCACGTCGACGAATCCATGCTCACCGGCGAGCCCATGCCCGTGCCCAAGTCTCCGGGGGCGTTGGTCACCGGCGGCACGCTCAACCAGGAGGCCAGACTGCTGATGCGGGTGAAGGCGGTGGGCGCCGCAGCCACCTTGGCCGGCATCATCCGCCGAGTCGAGCAGGCCCAGGCCACCAAGCCGCCCATCCAGCAAGTGGTCGATCGGGTGTCGGCGGTGTTTGTGCCCGTGGTGCTGGTGTTGGCCTCGCTCACCGCCTTGGCCTGGCTGTGGCAAGGCGCGCCCGCGCAACAGGCTTTGATGAACGCGGTCAGCGTGTTGGTCATGGCTTGCCCATGTGCCCTGGGCCTGGCCACGCCGGCTGCGCTCATGGCGGGCACGGGCGCGGCTGCGCGTGCAGGCATCCTCATCCGCGACCCCCAGGCGCTGGAGGCCGCCCACCGTGCGCGCGTCATTGCCTTCGACAAGACGGGCACCCTCACCGAAGGGCGCCCTCAATTGCTGTCGTGTGACGAACTGTCGGTGGCGGGGGCTCGCCCCGTTCAGGCGCTGGCGGTTGCAGCCAGCATCCAGGCGGGCAGCGAGCACCCGCTGGCACGCGCCGTGGTGCGCGCCTGGCAAGCGCAACAGCGCCCAGCGGGCGCCGCAGAGCCGCTGGACCATGAGGCTTTTCAGGCGCCTGTGGTGGTGCAAGACGCCCGTGCCGTGGTGGGCAAAGGCGTGCAGGCCCGCATCGATGAAGAAGCATGCCGTGGTGATTGGGTGATCGCCAGTGCATTGTGGGCGGCTGAGCTGGCCGGCGTGCCGGCTGCCGACTTGGGCAAGGGCGTGGCTGGCCTGGACACTCCCGCGCCAGCTGGTGCCACGGTGTCTTGGCTGCTGCGTCGCCCGCTCGATGGGGCGCCCTGGCGCTTGCAGGCCAGGCTCGTGTTCGCCGATGCGCCCAAGCCTACGTCCGCCGAGGCCATCCGTCGCTTGAAGGCGCGTGGCCTGCACACCTGGCTCATCACCGGTGACAACACCTCAGCGGCCCAGGCCTTGGCCGGTGACCTGGGCTTGGACCAGGTGCTGGCCGAAGTGTTGCCGGGCGACAAGGCCAACCAAGTGGCGCGGCTGCACCAGCTTCACGGCACGGTCGTGATGGTGGGCGACGGTTTGAACGATGCCCCGGCACTGGCCCAGGCCGACGTCAGCATGGCCATGGCGAACCCGGGGGCCGGCAACGACCTGGCGCTGGAGACCGCCGGGGTCACGCTGATGCGCGGAGACCCCTTGTTGGTCGAAGCCGCACTCGACATTTCCGCGCGCACCACGCGCAAGATCCACCAGAACCTGGCTTGGGCCTTCATCTACAACGTGATCGGCCTGCCCCTGGCCGCCATGGGCTTGTTCAACCCCATGCTGGCGGGGGCGGCCATGGCCATGAGCAGCATCAGCGTGTTGCTCAACGCGATCACCTTGCTGCGCTGGCGCCCCAAGGGGGCGCTTGGCGTAAACTCGGCCCCGGCTGTCCGTAGCTCAACTGGATAGAGCAGCTGCCTTCTAAGCAGCAGGTCGGGGGTTCGAGTCCCTCCGGACAGGCCAAATTGCAATGTCAAGGCGTCTCATCAAGGCTCAAAATTGATGAATCTCCCAGGCAGGCGGCATATTCAGCGTCTCAGCTTGCCTCACTTGATGTCTTGACATCGCATCCCCAACCGGGGAACATTGCGGGGAACAAGGCGGGGCACACAGAGGAAAGCGGGGAACGTTCCCTGGTGTGAGGCCCCGAAATGAGGCCCCATGCTCCAGGACGTCGACTGCCGCAATGCCGCTTGCCCTGAAGGCAAGAACCGGGTACGCCTGACCGATGGGGGCGGCCTGTACTTGGAGGTGTCCCCATCTGGCACCAAGCGCTGGTTCTGGAAGTTCTACCCGGATGGCAAAGAATCCCGTCTTGCCCTGGGCAGCTACCCCAAGCTGAGCCTCAAAGAGGCGCGCAAGGCCCGGGACGAGGCCAAGAAGCAGCGTCAGGCCGGCGAGAACCCCGTTCAGAAGCGCAAGGCTGAGAAGGCCGCCAGCGCGGTGAAGGGCGGCAACACCTTCGACATGGTGGCCAGGGAGCTCCACAAAGCGAAGGCCTCAGGTTGGAGCCAGCGCTACGCCGGCCGGTGGCTGGAGCGTATGGAGAAGGATCTGTTCCCCGATCTGGGCGCTGTTCCCCTGTCCGACATCACCGCGCCCATGTTGCTTGGGGCCATCCGCAAGGTGGAGCGCCGAGGCGCCCGGGAGACGGCCCACACCCTTCGGCAGACGGCCGGGCAGGTGTTCCGCTACGGCATCCAGACGGGCCGGTGTGAGCGCAACCCAGCCTCTGACCTGCAAGGTGCCTTGGAGCCCATCGTGGTCAAGCACATGGCCGCCGTGCTGGAGCCCAAGGTGGTGGGTGATCTGATGCGCGCCATCGACGCCTACTGCGGCCAGCCGGTCACGCGCGGGGCCCTGCTGCTGTCTGCGCTGCTGTTCCAGAGACCGGGGAACATGCGCGCCATGGAGTGGGCCGAAATCGACACCGTGGCTGGGTTGTGGACGATCCCGGCCGCCAAGATGAAGCGCCGGCTGCATGGCAAGCTCAACGGCCGGCCGCACCTGGTGCCGCTGCCGCCCCAGGCCCTGGCGGTGCTGGAAGAGCTGCGGCCGCTGTCTGGTCATTTGCAGTTCGTCTTCCCGTCGCTGGTGTCGCCCAAGCGCTGCATGAGCGAAAACACCATCCGCACGGCGCTGCGCCGCATGGGCTTCACCAATGACGACATGACGCCACACGGCTTCCGGGCCATGGCGCGCACCCTGATCGCCGAGCGCCTGCCCGGCGTGTCGCCCGAGGTGATTGAGGCTCAGCTGGCGCACGGCAAGGCAGGCCCCCTTGGCATGGCCTATGACCGGGCCGAGTTCATGACCCAGCGCCGCCAGATGATGCAGGCTTGGGCCGACTACCTCGATGGGCTGAAGGCTGGCGGGGCGGTGATCCAACTCAAGGTTGTCGGGTGATGGCCCTTTCGACGAATGATGGTGCTTGACGCCATAAAATAAATATGGCTAAATCAACCATAAATCAGGCGGTGCGAATCTTCTACGACAAGGCTGTTTTGCCTGATGGCGGGATCGTGGAAATGGTGATCTGGCAGGTGCCCGAACCGGTACCGCCCACCACACACGGCCTCAAGTACCGGCTGTTCTACGGCAAGGACGGCGAGCGCATCGTGGGCTACGACAACGAGCGCGGCAAGGGTGACCACCGGCATTTCAAGGGCCGGGAGACGGCCTACCGCTTTGTCAGCCCCGAGAAGTTGGTGGCCGATTTCCTGGCCGATGTGGAAAAGGCAAGAGGTGAAGCATGAGCAAGGCAAGCAAGACGACCCAGCAGACGGCCCAGGTGCATGTGGGCAGCCTTCAGGACATGGGCAGGCGCTTTGTGGGCGCCTGGCAACGTGCAGAGCAGGGCGAGCAGGTCAGCGAAACCCATGCCACCTTCCTGGACCTGGAGACGATGCTGGCCACGCTGTCGCCGCGCCGGCTGGAGTTGCTCAGGCATGTGCGCCAGCATGGCGCGGGCAACACTCGCGAGCTGGCGGCTGCTATTGGCCGCGACTACAAGAACGTGCACCAGGATGTGGCCGCGCTGGAAGTGGCCGGCCTGCTGCTGCGCGATGGGCGCAAGCTGTCGGCGCCTTGGGATGAACTTCAAGCCAGCGTTGCGCTGGCGCCCGCCGCCTGACGGTCTCAGGCAAAGCGGAGCCCGAAGGTGGTGGAACACCGACGAGCCCCTGACCACAACCCGATCAACAGGAGATCGAACCATGGCTAAAAGCAAGAATACCAGCGCGCACCTCGCGGAAAAGCAATCGCAGACTGCGATGACGCCTGCGCAGCACGCACTTTCCATCCAACTGAGCAATGCAACCACTGCCCACATTTTTCTGGAGAGGGTGGATGGAGCTTTGCAAATCTGGTCGCGGATGGCAAACACAGAATGGGAGGCCTTGCCTGAGTTCGCTCGGGACTCCGCCCCTGGATTCAAGGTAGATGCCTTGCAACTTATGATGGTTGCCATCGAACGTGACCTGAAGACTGCACGCGATATTTGGTGGGAGCATGGCCATTCGTTCAACTGCGAGGCACCCACATCCCTCGGCATTGCTCAGAGCTTTGTGGCCGCCTTGTCTGGCCTGCTCTGGATTGATGTCGCTAGCGTCAACGATGACGAGAAGGCATTGATGGACTTCAGCAGCATGTCACTCACGGCAGACATGGCAATTGAAAGCCTCATGGAGGCCGTGGGCGAGCTTGAAGCAGCAATACGGGCTCTGGAGGCACAGATGGCGGTCGATATGACCAAGCCGGCCGCGCCGGCCACCATGATCAATTTGGAGCCGCCGACGACGACGCGGAAGGCCCGCAAAACGCTGGAGCCTTTAGCAGCCTGAACCTTTTGCCCCAGCTAGGCCCGCGAACCGAAGAGCGGGAGACCTTCACCCGCCTGCTGGGGCGATCTCTTTGAAGGGTGCCTTGAAGGGGGCGGGATGCCGGGTCGATTCGACTACGAGGCTGCGAAAGCCATTTTTTCCGAATCGGAACTATTGAAGGTCCGAAAAGACGGCGTGTGGCTCCGCAAGAAGCGAGTGCCGCGCTTGCCCAGGTCCGAACGCGAGATCTTCGCCGAGCATCCATACAAACTGCTGTGGGTTCCGTGCGAGCCGAGCCCCGAGTCTCGGCCAGTATTGCGAATTCCGTTCACTGCGAAAGAGTTGGCAGCCTGCTTCTTTGTCGGCGCAGGGGCTCAATACGCTTCAGAGCACTTTGGCTACAGCGGCGGTGATCTGAGGGTGGCGCTTGAGGCTTTGGTTGATGCTCCGGCAGCAAAGCACGCGATTCGCGCCGCTTATGCAGAGCTTCGCAAGGCTTCAAAAATTGTTGGCAAGTTTTATGTGCAGCACGAAGAAGATGCGCAACGGAAGGCCCGCGCTCGGGATGAGGCTCTCCGCAGCGGCCGCGTGAAGCTGCGCATTGATGCCAAATTGGCGGAAGTGAGCACGAGGCTTGAGGCTGAACTTTCTGATCGAAAATGCAAGCTGGAAGAGGCGCTCGCGCCCTTGAAAAAGGCAGTTGCAGCAGGCGACGACACAGCCATTCGGCAGGAAACCGCTTTGCGCGATGGCGCCGAATTGCAGGATGCCAAATCCCGTGAATCTGCGAACTTGGATCGGGAAAACATCTGGCGGGCGTTCGCCGAGTGGAAGGCCCAAGACCCCGACTACCTACGCCTTTGCGAGGAAGCGGACAAAGCCAGGAAGGCCGCAGATGATGCGGAAAAGACTTGGCGCACCGCCATGTTGCGCCACCTGCTTTCCAGCGAACAAGCAGCCCCAGAGAAGGCAGCGCAGACACCGACGCCCCTGGATGGGCAGACTGGTGATCATGGCAACGATGCACTAAATGGCGCAACAACGCGGCCCATCAGCGGTAGCGATTTGGTCATGCCAAGCGTAGAGGCCCCAGCCGTTGAAAAAACGCCGACTGTGCAAGAAGCGATTGCCCCGTATGTTCGATTGGTCATGCAAGACAACCCCCATTACACGGCAGACCAACTACATCGACACATGCGGAGGTTTGCCGGGGATGATGGTTCCCCCTTCTCGAAGCTCAAAAGCACAGAAGAACTCTTTTGCTTTAACGCAGGTAGGAAATGCAGCAAACCCTCAGTAGCTGCAGCTCTGACCGCCTACCGAAAAAGCAAGCGTTCGCTCCATCCGGGAGCCATAGAGGCGCCATAGAGCCCGTATAGCTGGTAGAGGTGAGATTCAGCCATCGAAACGAAACCTCAGACGGCTTCACGATGGCGCAGACAACCTCACTTCCCATACTTGCCGACTTCGACCAACTGCCTGATCCAGCTCGGGTGCCGCTGCCCGTGGTGTGCGGGTTGTTCTCCATCAGTCAGGCAACGGCTTGGCGCCGTGTCCAGTCTGGTTTGTTGCCACAACCTGTGCGCGAGGGCCGCACTACTCGCTGGGTCGTTGGCGACCTTCGGCGCGCCCTGGCCAAGTGAGGTGCGCCATGAGCACCACACCCAAGCCCGCAATCAAGGCGGCCGGCAGCAAAGCTGCGCAGCGCGCCCTGTGCCTGCACCTGCTGGCGCTACGCCCACGGCACACCTACGAACTTCGGCAAATGGGCATCAGCCATCCGGCCGCCCGGATGCAAGAGCTGATTGAACTCGGCGAGCCAATCACGTCAGCTCGAATCACGACCGTGGATGGCGATGGCTTCTTGCATCGTGGCGTTGCCCTGTACAGCCTGGCCCCCGGCACCGGCCTCCAGCAGGGCCCCAAGAAAATCGGCCCCGATGCCGGAAGCACCGAGGCCGAACAAGAAAAGGGAGGTGCTGAATGACGCCCCGCCTTGTTCACTCACAAGATACCGCGCCATCAACTGCCACACCCTTTCAACGACTGGAGGCTGGATTCGCCGCCAAGGGCTGGCGGCTGTACCCCCTCTACGGCGAGAAGCTCATGGCGACCATCCCCGAATGGGGCATGTCGCGCGTACTGAACAACCTGGCTGAAGCCCGCCAATTGCTACTGAAGATTGGAGGTGCAGCATGAACGCCCTCCTGGAACAAAAGCACGGGAAGCGCTTTGACACGCTACGTGCTGAAGCCGCCTTGTCAGGCTTCGAGCTGCTGCGCACAGACCCCTTGGATGGCCAGGTGCGTTACATCGGCGTCAAGTGGGGCGTGGCGAGCGAGATCGGCACATGCCTCGATTTGGTCGAACGCTTCGTTCGTGTGCTGGGGGGCAAGCCATGAGCGTGCGTGCCATGTCCTTGGTCTGGGAGTCTCCGCTCAGTCCACCGTCCCTGAAGCTCACTGCATTGGCTTTGGCCGACTGGTCGAACGACGAAGGCGGCTCACTTCACGGCAGAGCGCCGGCAGGCAGAAGCCGATGCAGCCGTCTCCGATGTCAATCAGCAGGTGTCGGCCCAGCGCGCGGCATCCGGGCGCGAAATGGCGCGCATGGGCATCAACCCGGAATCTGGGGCGCATCAGGCAGTGATGGATGCTGGCGACATCGGTGCAGCCAAGGTGGCGGCTGGGGCGGCCTACCAAGCACGCAAGAACGTCGAGCTGCAGGGCTACGCCCGCAAGATGGACGCCGCAAACCTGGGGCGCAACCTGGCCAGCAATCAAGCCACGTCGGCAGGTGTTGCGGTCAATGCGGCCAATGCATCAGCGGGGAATGCCGCAACGCCAGTCGCCATCGGCAACCAGGCGACGGCAGGAGTTTCGGCTGGTATCGGGCAAGCCATCGGCGGGAATGCTTCTGCTGGCTCGCTGTACAGCCAGGCCGGGAGCTTGGATCTGTCGAAGCGTGGACAAGACATGAAGTTCGTCACCGATGCCGCCGAGGCTGCAGCGGGCATCTATGGGGCAGCCCAATCTGACGAGAACGTGAAGGACAACACCGGCAAGGTGATGAGCCCGGCCAAGGCCCTGGGCGCCATCCTCAAGACCCCGGTGGATGAGGGATGGGAGTACAGCCCCGAGAAGGGCGGCCCAGACGATGGCCGCCAGCCCCACGATGGCCCCATGGCTCAGGATGTCCAGAAAAACATGGGCGAATCGGTGGCCCCTGGCGGCAAGGTCATCGACTTGGTTTCCATGAACGGCATCTTGATGGCTGGCATCCAGGGCTTGCACAAGGAGGTGCAGGACCTGGCCAAGAAGGTTGAACCCAAAAAGGCTTCGCGCAAGTCCGCGTCCATGGCCGCACAAGGAGTGATGTGATGGTGGATTTGGTTGGAGCGTATTTCCGTGGGCGCCAATTGCGCGAAGCAAGCGATGCAGCAGACCAAGCGCGCCGCGACACGGCCGAGCGCCGCGCCGCCACGGCTGACGTGGCGCCTGTCATCAAGGAGGCCGCTGACGGCATGGGCCCTTCTGCGGTGATGGTGGGCAAGAACGCCTATGGCACCGAGAAGGAGGCCGGTGATGCTGCGGCTGCCTACAACGCCCCGGATGCAAAGATCGCACGGCTACAAGGCGTGATGCTGAACCAGGCCGACCCGGCTGGCGCGATGGGCCTTGAAAAGGCCGCACTGGACATGAAGGCGGTACGCCAACGAGCTGCCAAGGTTGTTGAGGACGAGGGCATCAACTCTTTCATCGATACGAACCTGGGTGCTGCGCCTTCGGTGGCCGACATCGAGGGCGGCAAGGCGGGCATGTTCGACCTGCAGGGATCGGACGCCTACAACGCGGTGGGCAAGTCCAAGATTCCAGATGGCGCCAAGGGGCGTTGGAAGGTCATGGACTATGGCAATGGCCGCAAGGAGGCTGATTTCGAGGTGTTGGGCGCCGATGGCCGACCCATCGCCCCGAGCGCACGCACGCTGCAGGCGATTCACGGCATGGCCTTGCATGAGCGCGAGCAGTTGGCCGACAAGCGGGCGGCAGATGCTGCAGCGCAGCGCGACAAGGCTGCAGACAATGCCCGGGCAGAAAGGGAGCTCACCGGCCGGCTGACATACTTGAAGAAGATTGGCGATGCCGCTGGCGAACGCGCCGACAAGTACATGTCAGGCGGCATTGGAGGCAGTGGTCGTGGGGGCGGCAGCCCATTCGAACGCATGAACCAGTACGACCTTGAAGCCTACAAGTCGGCGGTCGGTCGAACCAAGATGATCGACGAAGGCATCATCAAGGCAACGATGGAGGGAACTTGGGACCCAGCCAAAAACCCGGCTCAGCAGTTGCTGCTTTTGCAAAAAGCCCAGCAGGAACGCGCGGCCGATGTCATCATGGGCCGCTACTCGGGTTCGCCGGCATCTGGCGGCCAGGGCAAACCGGACCCCTACGGCATCCGTGGGATGGATGCCGCCGCACCACCGCCGACATCTCAGGCAGCGAGAGGCGTGATGCTGGCTGAGCCGCCAAAAGTGACCACGCAGAAGCTAAATGAACTGGCCGCTGCGGCAGGCATCGCACGAATTCCCGGCCCCCGAGGGGCAGACAGGTACGTTCGGAAAATCGGCGACGGCCGCAGGCAGGTCGAAATGTCGCGTGACGAGTTGGCGCAGTTCCTGAAGGTGCCTTACTGACACGGGCGCCAGATGGGTCAGGTAGGCACAGTTGTCTCGGCCGACCTGCCTAGCGATGAGCAAGCGGCCCCCGGGCGCGTTGACAGGCAGGCCACGTTCAGCGAGATTGACACCCTTCGCCGAAATGTTGGACCAGTTCCGTGACAAGTATGCTGATGTCGAAGACCAATTCCGAGCCGCCACAGGCTATGGATTCGACGCGCTCACTGAGTCTGAAGCCCGATACCTCGCCAAGCACGACGATGCTCAGTCAGTCAGAGTACGAATCGCTGATGCAGGAAACGCAGCAGGCCAGCCAGCGGATGAAGGCCGAACTGGCTTCTCGCAAGATCGCGCGGCAGAGCACAAGGCAATGCTGACCAGCCCGATAGTGGATGTGGTGTCTGCAGCCTTTACGGCAGCGCCAGCCAAGAGCAACACCATGCAGCCACCCAAGAAGCCATCCGCCAAGCCATCGCCCAAGCTGGCCGCAATGCTCAGCAAGCTGACGCCAGCCGAGCGCGAGAAGGCAATCAAGGTGGCCGCAGCCCTGCTGAACAAGCGAGCGGAGCGGGAAGCCAATGGCGGGACAGTGGATCTGACCAAGAAGACCTGAGCCATACGGCGCTCCCCCGCGCCGACAAAGAGGCCCAGCTAGGCGACACCTAGCAGGTCGGCCAGGTGGGATGTGCGCAGTGGCGCCCAAGGAGAAGCTCCAGCCTTCTGCGTTCAAGACCAGTGCAGATGCCGCCGAAGCGGGGGTGCGAACTGGCGCAGACGCTGGAGCGATTCGGAGTGTGCTCGACCGCACTCGCATCGTCAATTGCCGGGATGTCGCCACGGGGGCGGCCAATGCTCACTCACCGGCCAACGAGATCCGTGAAGGCTGTTCGCTACACTGAGCAAAAGTCAAAATTCAGGGGCAATGAGATGCGAGCTTGGTTTCCCACTGTGTTGGCACTTTTCGTGGTGCAGCCGCCTCTAATGGCTGCTTGCTTCAATCCGTTCGGCTGCGAACCAAAGAACCTGGACGAGTGCATGGATCGGGCAGCGGCCATGCCCACGGAGTTGGGTGTGCGAACAGCCAAGAAGCAATGCGAGTCCAAGTTTGCCCACGAGCTTCAGCGGCGATTGGAGCTTGATGCCTCTGCTTCTCAAGAGCGAGCCGAATGGATCGCCAAGGCCTGGAGCGAGTTGGATTGGGGCCGGGACACGCCCATCTCCCTGTACGAGAAAGCCCTTGGGCCACCATTCTTGGTGTCTGGGCCATTCCCTTGCACAAAGCATCCGAAGCTGCCGGCCCCACCTGCAACCGGGTGCTACACCTACAGGTGGACAGATGCGCGACCAGGTCGGGTGAACATGTACTTCCAGTCTGAGGTGCAAAACGTGCCGGGAAGGCCTGTGCGGCTGAAGTCGCCCGACTCTGTGCCAATTGACGGCTAAACGGTGGCCGGGTAAACGGGAGGCTAAACGGCAGTTTCCAGCTGGTTTCCAGTCGGTGGTTTCCAGGCGTGGTTTCCACGCTATAGCGGGTACGCAAGGAGTCGGTACGCAGCGAGGTACGCAGCGAGGTACGCTCTTCTGGCGCAATTCGGCCAGTCCAGCGTCGATGGCGGCGCGGACCATAACATTTGATAACAGGCGCGAAGCAAGGCGCAGGGCCTCGGGCATGGTCTGAGGAATCCGCGCCACCACTTGCGCTTCCAGCTCCTGCCAACGGTCGATGATCTTGGCGCGCATGGCCACGCTGTAGCCGGACACCAAGATGAGGGTCTCGCGCTTGGGCAGTTTGAAGCCTGGCTGAGGGCGGCCATAGCCATCCGGCACATCGGCTGAAAACTCAGCTGATGTCATGCCCAAGTCGGCGAGCACCTTGCGAATGTCCGCGAGCACGTTCTTGTGCTCCTTGCCGGCAAGGTCCGCGATTTCGCGGCTGGTCATCCGCATGGCCGCATCACGGCCACTCAAGGCGATTTGATGCAAGGTCATTGGGTGGCCTCCTGCTCTGCCTTGGCATTTTTCAATGGCTGCGCGGACCCCAACAAAACCCAACACGCGAGAGGCTGCATTGTCAGCTGCTCGCCTTCGCCGAAATACCCGAAGCACGTCAACATTTGTCAACATCCGGCCAAACCTGAACATCTGCGCCGGCCAACCGCAGGGCGATGTGAGCATATGTGAGCACTTGCGCTGCAGCCCGCAAGCGGCGCTGGCGCCAAATTCAAGGTGGTTTTGGCTGTGATGTCACCTGTGATGTTTCGGTTATGTGCGTGTGATCTTTGGGGCGACACCGCCCACAACAGCCCTGGGCCACGGGCAATGCAAATGCTAGCTTTTGATAGGGTTCCAGCTCCATCGCGCTGAGCCCGCCCGCCCGGCCCAACCTCACAACGCGCGCCCTCCGTGCGGCGGCCCTAGTGCCTGCGCGCATAGTTTGGTCAGGCTTCCGAGACGTACGCGCGGGCGCGCGCGGGGGTCTGCTGTGGCCACCTGCGGAACAGTTGCGGGGACCTGCCTGGCGCAGTTGACCGGCCAGCTTTGCTCAAGCACACTTCGGATCGCTCCAGTTGGCGTGCCGTTCAGCGCACCATCCGTGGTGGTCAATGCTTCGGTCTTGAACACGCACAGCTGGGGCCTTCCTGCCTCACTTGGCAAGCACTGCGGGATTGCCACGGCAGCAGTGCGCGGGCCCACTGCCGCGCCGTGCCACCACTAACCCAACCGGGGAACAACCCGGGGAACGCGCCAAGTACAAAATGGGCAGAACCCATTGTTCATCGGGCCTCTGAGGCGGCATTCATCCCCCTCCGGACGGCCATCCGTGGCGCGCCGTCACACGGCAGTCGCGGCCCGAAGGCGTGGGGCAGCGAGCCCCAAGCGCCAGGCGCAGGCGGCCACCCCTGCCAGGGCAACCAGGGCCATCCCCGCCACGCCGGGCCAGGCAGCCCATTCCCACCAGTGGCCTCCCCAAGACCCCAACACGCTCGAGCCCAAGTAGTAGGCCAGCAGGTACAGCGAAGTGGCGTGTCCTTTGTGCGCGCCGCCCAAGCGCCCCACCCAACTGCTGGCGACGGCGTGCACCGCGAAAAAACCAGCGGTCAGCCCCACGATGCCGGTGACCACGGCCCAGGCCTGCGCACTCAGCGTGAACGACACGCCCAGCGCGGCCATCGCCACGCCTGCGCTGATCACGGGCAGTGGCCCCACGCGGTCGGCCAGCGCGCCCGCCAGCGGTGAGGCCGCCATCGCAAACACATAGGCGCCGAACACCCAGCCGATTTCGGCCGTGCGCCAGCCGAAGGGGTGCGCCATCAACAAGAAGCCCACGTAATTGAAGATGGCCACGAAGGCCCCGACGCCCAGGAAGGCGGTCAGGAACAGCCAGGGCAGGGCGGGGTGCCTCAGGTGGGCCCGCCAGATGTGCACATGGGCAACGGCCGAGCGCCGCTCTGCACGCGGGGCCCCGGCCTTGGGGGCGGCGCCTTTCGGCAACAGCCAGGCGAAGCCCAGGGCCGCAGCCAGGTCCAGGACACTCAAACCCGCCATCGCCGCTTGCCAGCCCCAGGCCTCGGCGGCCAAGCTGGTGCCGATGCGTCCGGTCATGCCGCCAAAGGCCGTGCCCGCCACATACAGCCCCACCGATCGCCCCAAGGCCTGGGGCGACATGCGCTCGGCCAAATAGGCCATGGCCACCGCTGGCACCCCGCCCAGCACCAACCCGGCCACCAAGCGGGCGGCCAACAGGCCGTGCCAGCTGGGCGATTGCGACGCCACCAGGTTGCAAATCGCGGCCAACACCATCGAGCCCATCATGAGTCCGCGCTTGTCGCGCCCGTCTGACCAGGCCCCCGCGCCAAAGATGGCGACAGCCAAGGCACCGGTCGCCAGGGACAAGGCCAGCGAACTGGCGGCCGCGCCCACACCGAAAGCCTGAACGAACAGCGGCAACAGCGGCTGCACGCAATACAGCAGCGAAAACGAGGCGAAGCCTGCCAGGAACAAGGCCACGTTCGTGCGCCAAAAGAGCGCTGAGCCCGGCTGAACCCCGCCGGCGGGTGCTTCTTCCAAGGCAGACATCGTCCTGGCTCACACCGGTTGCTACTGGCTCGGGAGTGTCCGCAACGGCATGTCATCTGTCCAATATATTTAATTGCGATTGTGCATATGATTGGCGTATGGCAATCGAGCTGAGACACCTGCGCTACTTCCTGGCCGTGGCCGAAGAAGGGCACATCACCCGGGCGGCCGAACGCTTGCACATGAGCCAGCCGCCCTTGTCCATGCAGATCCAGGCATTGGAGCGCGAAGTGGGCGCAGCCCTGTTTTCGCGCCACGCCCATGGGGTCACCTTGACCGATGCGGGCCAGGCCTTCCTCGTCGAGGCGCGCCAGGTCGTGGGCAGCACCGAGCGGGCCTGCGAGGCGGCCTTGCGTGCATCGAGGGGCGAAACCGGGCATTTGCGTGTGGGCTTCACCGGCTCGGCCTCGTTCAACCCGGTGGTCGCGGCCACGATCCGCAACTTCCGTCGGGCCTGGCCACGCGTGCGGCTGACCCTGGAAGAGCTCAACACCACCAAGCTGACCGAGGCCATGCGGCAGGGCTCGCTGGACGTGGCCTTCCTGCGCCCCGGCGCACAAGGCATCGACGGCTTGCAATTGCACCGCTTTGCCGATGAGCCGATGAAAATCGTCCTGCCCGTGGGCCATCGCTTGGCCTCGCGCAAACGTGTGCCGCTGGCGGCCCTGGCAGGCGAGCCTTTCGTCTTGTTTCCCCGGGTGGTGGGCTTGAGCCTGTTCGACGCCGTGGTGTCGGCCTGCCGTGCCTGCGGCTTCGAGCCCGACCTCCACCAGGAGGCGCCGCAGATCTCTTCGGTCGTCAACCTCGTGGCCGCTGAAATGGGCGTGTCCATCGTGCCCGCCTCGATCATGCAAATGGCCGTCGAAGGCGTGTGCTACGTGGACATCCAGGGCCCGGCGCCCTTGGCCACCTTGGCTTTGGCCACCCGGCAGGGGGACGACCGCTTGCGCGTGGCCCATTTCGTCTGCGAAGCCCCGGTGCGGCGAAGTGCTTCACACTGAACTGTGCCGCGCCAGCAGGGGCCCCAACCGCAGGGGCCCGAGCCAATCAAGGAGAAACCGATGACACGCCTGGAACACATCCACATGCTCGCCCACTACAACCAGTGGATGAACGAGAAGCTGTTCGCAGCGGCCGACCAGTTGGGCGAAGAAGCGGTGCGCCGTGACGCCGGCGCGTTCTTCGGTTCGATCTGGGGCACCCTCAACCACCTGGCTGTGGGCGACACCTTGTGGCTGCAACGTGTGGCCCGCCACGACGCCAACCTGACTTGCCTGGCGCCCGTCTTGGGCTTGCCCACGCCCACGGCCTTGAACCAAGCCGTGGCCGACGACTTGGCGGGCTTGCAATCACGCCGGGCTTTGCTCGACGCAGCCTTTCTGGGCTTGGCTGAGCAACTGAACGACGCCCTGCTGGACAGCACCCTTGCTTACCGGACGACCCAGGGCAAGGCCTTCGCCAAGCGGCTGCACGACGTGCTGTTGCATGTCTTCAACCACCAGACTCACCACCGAGGCCAGGCCACCACCTTGTTCACGCAGGCCGGCCTCGATGTGGGGGCCACCGATTTGATTTTGCTTTTGCCTGACGCGTGACGGCTCAAAAGCCTTCGACCTTGAAGCGGCTGAATTCGCCGGTGTCGATGCCGCCCTTGACCATGGCGTCGTAGCGCATGTCGTTGTCCAGAAAGCGCTTGAGCCAGGCCACGGTCGATTTGCCCATGGTGTTGAGTTGCGACTTTGACGCCAGGAACGTGGCGCACAAGTGGCTGGCCCCCGCGACCTCGATTTCAGCGCGGGGCAGCGTGGCGGGCAGGCTGGCGTAGAACACGTCGGAGTGCACCTTGTTGGGCGCGATGGTGTCTTTCTCGCAAGCCACGATCAACGTGGGCACCGTGTCGCCGCTGAACGATGTCGTGGTGTGCCAGGGCTGCAAAGCCACCGTGGCCTTGAGGGTCGGGTCGGCCACCGAGGCGCTCAAGACCGCGCCGCCGCCCATCGAGTTGCCCACGATCGCCCGGCGAGACAGGTCGGCCACCGCGGCGTAAGGCACTTGGCCGCCTTGGGCCAGCGCCACCACGTGTTGCATGGCGCCAGCGAGCTCTGCGGCGCGGGCGTCGGGGTAATCGCCACGCTTGACGCTGTCGATGTTCACCACGATGAAGCCGTGCGAAGCGATCTTCTTGACCAACCCGTCGTACACGAGTTGGAAGGCCTGGAAGCCCGGCATCATGCCGACCACGCCGAAGGTTTCGCCTGCAGGTGCCTTCGGGTAATGCACGGTGGCGCCGCCGTGGTTGTGGGCCTTGCCCTCAGCGGCCGAAATCTTGTAAGACCCCAGGGCGTAAGGGCCCGTGGCACTGAGCGCGGCAGCGGTCGGCGCCGGGCCTTTTTCGTAACCATCTGCATGGGCGGCCGAGGCGAGGCCCAGGGTGGTGGCCAGGGTCAGGGTGACCGCCAGGTGTCGGGTGAGGGCCATGGTCGGGGCTCCGCGCAAGGTGGCGCAAGGTGGTGAAAGTGGTGGCGAACGGCGTCGAACGTGCACGAAAGTGATGCCTTGCGTGCTCATCTGGTGTGACATGTGTCACACATGACCTGAATGCGGCCCATTCTATGGCGGGGGGCATTGACCGCACTGACCAGTCTCTTGACTTGGCCTTTGGGTGTTTTCCCGGCTGCGCCGCCACGCCTGGCCTTTGACCTAAGCTCACCGAACAGGCCATTCAGTGCCAATGTGCGCACACCATTTCGGTGCTGCGGGTTAGACTCAAGTCAGCTTCTATCCACGGCCATGGGCCCGCAGTGCAAGCATGTTCGCGTCGATCAAACGCCTCCTGGGCAATGCTGAACCCTCTGTTCGAGATGACGAACAGGTCCTGGCTGCATGGGCCAAGGCTGAAGGCCACGTCTTCAAGCGCGTGACCAGCCGCAGTGCGCAGGGGTGCGTGGTCGAAGCGGCGGCGGGCTGGCGTGTCGAGTTGGGGCCGTCCCAGCGTCCCTACATCGATGGCGTCGAATTGCGGTTTCGCTGCGAAACCGGCGTGCCCAATGACGTGCAGATGATCCTGCTGACCAAGGTGTTGGCCCAGGTGCTGGAAACCGACGTGTTCAGCCGCTTCACCAACGCCATGCAAACCCAGATCGACACCTCGTTGCCCGACGAGATGCGTTGGCTGGCCATGCACCCGCGCGTGTCGCTGTCGGCCTCGACCATCTTGCAGCGGCGGTTCGCCTTGTTTTGCAACGCCGAAGCCGTGGCCCAGCAATGGCTGGACAACGACATGTTGATGCAACTGGAAGGCGCGGCCAGCCAGTGGTGGACCGACAGCATGATGCTCGTGCTGGTGCTCAACCGCGGCATGTTGACCCTGCGCATGCCGGGCGACAGCGTGGAGTCGGCCCAACTGCGCTTGGTGGGCCGCTTCTTTGACGCGGCCTGTCGCCGCATGAAGGCTCAGGCAGAGTCGGTGGCCCCCGCGCCAGCGCGACCGGCTGTCTCTCGACAGAACTGACCGGCGGCCTGCGTGCGGGTCAGCCTTGTGGGCGCAGGAAGCGCTCAATGGCCGCGCCTGCGCCCGGCTTGCCAAGGTTGGCCATGAAGTGCTGCTTTTCTGCCAGCAGGTGGGACCGCAGCGATTGGTCGGCGTCTTGCACCAGCTCTTTCATGCTGGTCAAGGCGTCAGCGGGCATCGCCGCCAATTGGGTTGCCCAATCGACCGCCGCCGACAGCGCCTGCCCCGTCGGCACCAACTTTTGCACCAGGCCCAGGCGATGCCAATGGGCTGCCGCAGCGAGCTGAGGGTCCTGGCCCGCCCAGAGCAGGGCCAAGGCGCCGGAGCGGCCCAGCGCCCGGGTGAGGTGCCAGGTGGCCCCACCGTCTGGCGACAGCCCGACCTGGCCATACGCCATCACGAAGCGGGCGTTGTCGGCCGCCACCACCACGTCGCAGGCCAGGGCCAGCGACACCCCACCTCCTGCGGCCACGCCTTCCACGGCCGCGATCACCGGCTTGGGGAAGCTGCGCAGGCTCTCGATCCAGTCGTGGAAGGCATCCAGGTTGGCCGACTGGGCCATCAAGTCATGTTGCCGGTTGTGGGCCAGCCGCTGGAGGTCTCCGCCTGCACAGAAATGCCCTTGCGCGCCGGTGATCACCACGGCACGCACGTCGGGATCGGACTCCGCCATGTTCAAGGTCTCCACGCCGGCGGCGTAGACCTGGGGTGAGAGGGCATTGCGGCGAGCCGGTCCGCACAGCGTGAGGATCAGGGTCGAACCCTGGCGTTCTGTGAGCAATTCGGTGGACATGCGTGCAAATGTAAAAGGTAGACACAAAGAGACGAGGCTTGTCGCCCGCGGACCATCACATGGGAGATGTCAGGAGGGGGGACCCACAACCTTCGTGCTAGAGTCGTTCGATCAGGCAGATGATGCACCGGATATGAAGCAGATCAAGCGGCACAGCGTCGCTGTTGTGGCGGGTGCTGCGCTCTTGGGTGTATTCGGGGCTGCGCACGCGCTGGGCTTTGGCAAGCCCAACAGCCACGCCATCCTCGGCGAACAATTGAACCTCACTGTGCCCGTGCGACTTGAGGCCGGCGAGCGGCTGGACGACGAGTGCGTGGCCGCAGACGTCTTCTACGGTGAAGAGAAAGTGGCGGGCTCGCAAGTGCGGGCCAAGTTGCTGCTGGACAGCCATGGCGCGCCGCAAGTGCGTGTGACCACCCAGAACGCAGTGACCGAACCCGTGGTCACGGTTTATGTGGTGGCGGGCTGCCAATCGCGCATCACCCGCAAGTTCGTGGCCCTGGCCGACCCCCCTGGCATGCAATTGCCGGGCAATGTGGTCGAGGGCGTGCAGGTCGACAACCCGCAACCGACGGTGGCGAAGGCCGCTGCCGCCGAAAGCGCTGCGCCCACGGCAGCCACGCCGGGCCCAGGCAAAGCCGGCACGGCCGGGGCCAGTTCGGCTCGCCGCGTGGCTGGTGCCACGCAGAGCGGCCCGACGCCCGGCGCCACCCCCACAGGCAAGGTGGCCCACGCAACGCCGAGCCGCCCGGTCGACACGGCGGAGCCCACGGCGGTTCGCCCCAGTTTGCGCATCGCCACGCAGGCGAAAGTGCTGCCCGAGGCCGCGGCTGCCAAGTCCGCTTCGACCAAGGCGCCTGCCGCACTGGCCGCACGCGGGGTGGCCGCTGCGGGCGGCAGCCGCCTGGAGCTCGACCCGGTGTCGGTCGATGCGCTGGTCGAGCCCCGCCTCAAGATGGGCGCTTCGCTGGCCACGGTGCCCGACCCGGATGCCGCCCCGCCCCCTGAACTGTTGTCGCGCCGCGCGTCGGCCGCGGCTTACTGGCGGGCGCTGCAAGCCACGCCGGAACAATTGGCACGTGACCGCGATCGCCTGCTGGAACTTGAACAGCGCGTGGCCGAATTGCAGGCCCAACTGCAGGCCCAAACCCGCGTGGCAGCCGCCAGCGAAGTGGGCGCCAGCGGCGTGGGGGTGGTGGCCCCTGCAGCCGTCGCGGCAGCTTCGGCACCGGCCCTGACCGACGCGCAGCGCTCGCGCATGACCGGCGTTGCCGGCGCGGTTCTGGCGCTTGTGGCGGCCCTGGCCTATGTGGTCTGGCGTGGTCGCCAGAACCGCCGGCCGCAGACCGATGCCTGGTGGCGTCATGAAGACGTCGATTCCGAGCAGCCTGTCGCCTACAAATCGGCGATGGAAACCAGTGGCCACGAGCCGCCGGCCACCACGGTCGAGTTCGTTCACGTGCCAGAACACATCATGCCGGCCGCCACGCAGGACGTGGCCGCCTTCCGGGCGAGCGAAGGCCTGGACATGGCAGGCTACATGCCGTCTTCCCGGCAGGCGGGGGCGCAGTTCACCAGCATGTTCGCTTCGCTGCCCAGCGAGGCCGACGACACCTTGCGTGCCGTTGCCGTGGAAGAGTTGATCGACCTGGAGCAGCAGGCCGAGTTCTTCGTGGTGCTGGGCCAGGACGAAGCCGCCATCGAGCTGTTGGAAGGCTATGTGCAAGCCAAGCAGGTGGACAGTCCCTTGCCATTGCTCAAGCTCATGGACGTCTACCGTCGACTGGGGCGTCGCGAAGATTACGAGCGCACGCAGCAGGCTTTCGATGCGCGCTTCAATGCGCGGGCGCCGGGCTGGGACGACGACATGTCCCAGGGCCACAGCCTCGCCGACTACCCCGAAGTCATCGCCCGATTGCAGGCCTTGTGGCCCCACCCGGAGCAAGCCAAGGCGGTGCTGGAAAAGTCCTTGTTGCGGCCAGCAGAAGGTGGAGACGCCTTTGACTTGCCCGCTTACCGAGAGCTGCTCACCCTTTACGCCGTGGCGCGTGACCTCTCGGATGGCCCCGGGCCTCGGGTGGACGTCTTGTTGCCCTTGACCTCTGCCGACGTCGTCGCCATGGAGGGCGGCGGCGCGTTGTGGCCGGCCGGGCGCGACATGGGTCCCCTGATGGCCACACGTCCCATGCAGGCGACGGGCCGCTCAGCGGGCCTCAGCCCTGGGGTGAGCGTAGACTTGGAAGTCGATTTGCAGCTCGACGACGAGCCGCGTCGCTGAGCCGGCCCGCAAAGCCCCGCAAAGGCCCTCAAGGCTCCGCCAGCCCCTTCAAAGGGTGTAATCGCCTTCCGTGGGGGCCCCTGGCGCCTGACCGGGCGACTGGATGGCCCGCAAGATCGACTGGCGGCTCAACCTGTCTGACACCAGCTCGGCAAACGACAACACGAACTGCCGCAAATAGGCGCCACGCTTGAACGCCACGCGTGCCAGGTTGGGCCCGAACAAGTGGCCCACCGGCCGCGAGATCAGGTCGCCATGCGGGGTGTTGGCCAGCGGGTCGTCCTTGACGGCCATTTCGGCCACCACGCCCAAGCCCAGGCCCAGTCGGGCATAGGTCTTGATCACATCGGCGTCGATGGCCTCCATCACGACATGGGGCACCAGACCGCGCTGGGCAAAGGCCTGGTCGACGGCTTTGCGCCCCGTGAAGGCAGGGTGATAGCAAATCAGGGGCTCGGCCGCGAGTTGCTCCAGCGTGATCCGGCTGACCTGCGCCAGCGGGTGGCTGGGGGGCATCACCAGCACGTGCTGCCATTCGTAGCAAGGCAGGGTGACCAGGCCAGGCACGTCGGCCAGTGCTTCGGTGGCCATGCCGATGTCGGCCGTCTCGTCCAGCACCATGCGGGCCACTTGTTCGGGGCTGCCCTGGTGCAGGCTGATCGAGACCTTGGGGTATTTGCGGCGCAGCGCGGCAATGGGCTCGGGCAACACATAGCGGGCTTGCGTGTGTGTCGTGGCGATGGACAGCGTGCCCGCGTCCTGCATGGCGTATTCCTCGCCGATGCGCTTGAGGTTGCCCAGCTCGCGCAAGATCACGTCGATCGACTCCAGCACCTGTTGGCCTGGCTCGGTCACGCGCTTGAGCCGCTTGCCGTGGCGCACGAAGATGTCAACGCCCAGTTCCTCTTCCAGCTCCAGGATGGCCTTGGAGATGCCCGGCTGAGACGTGTGCAGGGCTTTGGCCGTTTCCGTGAGGTTGAGGTTGCGTCGCGCCGCCTCGTGCACGAACTTGAACTGGTGCAGGTTCATGGTGGGCCTCAGGGCTTGGGTTGGCCGGCCTGCCAGGCGATGTCGGCCATGGCTTGCACCAACAGGGGCGATTCGCCCACCGCTGGCGCGAGGGTCCATGCCACGTCAGGGTGGTTGGCGCGCAGTTGGGTCATCAACACGGGCAGGTCTTTGCGCACATGACCGCCAGCGCCCAGGAACAAGGGCACCACCGTCACGCGCTGGCAACCGGCTTGCACGAGTTGGGCGCCGCCTTCGACGATGCCGGGCGACATGAACTCCAGGAAGGCCAGCGCCACCCGGTCGGCGGGCAGCTGCTGGCGCAACTGGGTGGCCACGGCTTCGAAGGGTTGGGCCCAGGCCGGGTCGCGGGCGCCGTGGGCGAACAGCAAGATGCCGGAGGTGGGGTTCATGGCGTTGTGAGAGCGTAGGGGGGCTATTGGTTGCGCACCAGCCAGACGAAGGCGCCCATGGACAAGAGCAGGTAGACCACACTGGGGGCCGCAGCCGCCAGCCAGGGTTCCCAGCGGTGCAACAGGCCCAAGTGGCTGGTGATGTGGTTGGCCAACACGAAGCTGATGCCCAACATGATGCCGCCAAAGATCTTCAGGCTCATGCTGCCGGCGCGGGCGTGGAGGTAGGCAAAGGGCAGGGCCAGCGCCATCATCACGAAGCACACAAAGGGGTACAGCACCTTGTTCCAGAAGGCCAGCTCGTAGCGCTGCGCCGCCTGGGCGTTGTTCGCCAAGTGTTGGGTGTAGCGCCACAAGTCGACCGTCGACATGGTTTCCGGGGGCAGCACCGACGCGGCGACCACCTTGGTGGTCAAGCTGCTCGCCCATTCGAGTTGGGGCACCTGGCGTTCGTCCACCAACTGTTGGCCGGCCAGCACGGCGCTTTCGCCCACCAGGCCATGGTCGCCCCAGCGGGTGTCACGCACCCCTTGCAGCTGCCACATCGAGCCCCGGCGGCCTTGGCTGCGCACGTGGGCTTCTTCGGCCGACAGCCGACGGATCAGGTGGCCGTTGGTGTCGAACTCGAAAATGCGCACGGCCCCAAAATGGCCTTCGTTGTTGGCGCGCCCCACGTTGACCGTGATCAGGTGCGTCACACCGGGCGCCACCTCGCGGCGCTCGCGCAGCCAGGTGCCGCCACGACCCAGGTCCAAGCCCGCCTGCCGGCCAAACTGGGCCCGGTGCAAGGTGAGTTGCTGTTCGGACCAAGGCATGTACCAGTTGCCGATGGCCACCACCACAAGGGCGGCCAGCAGGCCCAGCGAGGTCAGCAGGCCCAAGGCCCGACCTGGGCCCAGGCCGCCTGTGCGCAAGATGGTGAACTCGGAGGTCTGGGCCATGCGCGACATGGCCAGGATCCCGCCGATCAACAGCGCGATGGGGAACAGGTCGTACAGGTGCGAGCCCTGCAGCAGCAGGCAGGTCCACAGCGCATGGGGCACTTTGTAGCCATTGCGGCCCAAGATCTGCAGCTCGTCGACAAAGTCGATGAAGAAGGCGAGGGCGCTGAACGCCAGCGCCACGAACAGCACGTTCTGGGCGATCGTGCGGAAGATGAGCCGTCGAACCGTCTTCATGCGGTGCCTCCTTGGGCGCCACCGCGCATCACGATGCGGGGGCCGCGGCCCAGAGGGCGCCCGCCGATCAGGGCGCCGTCGCGCCACCAAACCACCAGCAAGGCGCCGACCGTCACGCTGCCGTGCACCAGCCACAAGGCCACTGGCCAGCTCATCTTGCCCTTGGCCACCCAGGTCTGGCTCAGGCTCAGCAAGTTGAAATACACCACGAACACGAGCAGGGCATAGACCATGTTCCAGTTGCTGTTGCGTCGGGCGTTGCCAGCGGCCACGCTCAAGCCGGCCAGCACCATGTTGAACGCCGCCCAGATCAAGCCCAGGCGCCAGACCAGTTCGGCCTTGGCTTCGCGCTGTTTGATGCGGAACAGCTCGGGCGTGGGCAGGGAGCGCATGTCCAGGTTCACGCGGTCGGCTTCAGGCGCTTCGCCGATCAGCAGCCGGGCCGACTGGAAGCGCGACAGCGTCTTGACGCCGGTCTCCAGGTCGGTTTGCACCCGCTCCCCGCGGTCGAGCACCAGGTAGCGTTGGCCTCGCTCGACCGTCAAACGGCCTTCCGCGGCGGTCACCACGGCCTCGCGGCCCTTGTCGGTCATCACCACGAACACGTTGCGGCCGGTCTTTTCGCCGTCGCTGTGGCTGTCGATGAAAAAGACACGTTTGCCATCCGAAGAACTCTGGAACTTGCCCGGCGCCACGCGCGCCATGTCGGAGCGCTTTTCGTAGCGGTCGCGCAGCACTTGCGCCTGGGTCTGCGCCCAGGGGCGGGCCACCAGCGTGGTCAAGGCGGCCACCGCGAGCACGGGCCAGGCCATGCGGAGCAACGACGGCACGAAGCTGAACTGGCGAGCCCCGCTGGCCTGCCAGACCACCATTTCGCTGTCGCTCCACAGGCGGCTGACCACCCGCACCACCGACACGAAAAGGGCGAGCGCCAGCAACACTGGCAACTGCCCGATCACGGTGTAGCTGAGGATCAGGCCCACGTCGGCGGGCGCAAACGCCCCCTTGGTGGCCTGCGCCAGCACGCGAATCAGCACCATGGTCAACACCACGGTCAACAGCACCACCAGTGTGCCGACGAAGCTGCGCCACAGCTCTCGGCGCACAGAGGAATCGAATAACATTGTCCGCATCTGTTCTAACCGTCCATTATGGACGCGCCCCCACATGGAATACCGGTTTGTCGCGGCCGATGGCGCCGCAGTGTCCAGCTTTGCCGCCGATGCGTTGGTGCTGGTGCTGACACCTGAACACGCTTCGACCCCTGTGGCGGCGCTGCAGACGGTGATCAACGACGCCACCAAGGCCGGTGACCTGGCCTTGAAGGCAGGCCGCAGCCTCTACCTGCACCGCCCGGCCGGCTTGCGTGTGCCGCGCGCCCTGATTGTTGTGGCCGCTGAAGCCAGCCCGAAGGGCCTGCAAGGCGCGCTGACCAAAGCCTTGGCGGGCCTGAAGGAGTCGGGCAGCGCTCACGTGGCCGTGACGCTGGCAGACGGTTGGCCGCAGTCGCCCGAGCAAACGAGCGACCTGGCCCAGACCCTGGTGACCACCGTGGCCGACGCCACTTACGTTTACCGCGACACCAAACCCAGCGCCCCCAAGCCCGGCGCGCTCAAAAAGCTCAGCTGGCTGGGCCTGGCCGACGTGGTTCAGGCGGGCCGAGCCGGCCTGGCCCAGGGCGAAGGCCTGGCTGCCGGCATCACGCTGGCGCGCGAGCTGGCCAACCGACCCGGCAACGTGTGCACGCCCAGCCACCTGGCGGCCGAAGCCAAGGCCATGGGGCGCAGCTTCAAGCACATTGCCGTGCAGGTGCTTGAACGACCGGCGCTGGAAAAGCTGGGCATGGGCTCGTTCCTGTCTGTGACCAACGGCTCGGCCCAACCGCCGAAATTCATCATCCTGCAGTACAAGGGCGGCGCGGCCTCGCAGGCCCCCGTCGTGCTGGTGGGCAAGGGCATCACCTTCGACACGGGCGGCATTTCGCTCAAGCCCGGGCCCGAGATGGACGAGATGAAATTCGACATGTGCGGCGCGGCCAGCGTGCTGGGCACGTTCCGCGCCGTGGCGCGGATGAAGCTGCCGCTCAACCTGGTCGGCCTCATCCCGACCACCGAGAACATGCCGGGCGGCGCCGCCACCAAGCCGGGAGACGTCGTCACCTCGATGTCCGGCCAGACCA
>JBEEJT010000093.1:0-34623 GCA_041169085.1 Pseudomonadota bacterium
CTTGAAGGCGCTGCGCGAACACGGGGTGGCGGTGAAGATCCTCACTGGCGACAACGACCACGTCACCGCCAAAGTCTGTGCGGACGTGGGCCTCGAATCCGGCCCCATCTTGCTGGGCCACGACATCGCGGCGATGAGCGACGCGGCACTGGGCCCGGCGGTGCGCACGCACCAGGTGTTCGCCAAGCTCAGCCCCGATCAGAAGGAACGCATCGTGGCGGCGCTGCAGGCGCAAGGCCATGTGGTGGGCTACATGGGCGACGGCATCAACGACGCGCCTGCGCTGCGGCGAGCCGACATCGGCATCTCGGTGGATTCGGCGGTGGACATCGCCAAGGAAGCCGCCGACATCATCTTGCTCGAGAAGTCGCTGCTGGTGCTGCAAGAAGGCGTGGTGGAGGGCCGGCGGGTGTTCGCCAACATGGTCAAGTACATCAAGATGACCGCCAGTTCGAACTTTGGCAACGTGTTTTCGGTGTTGCTGGCGAGCGCCTTCTTGCCCTTCCTGCCGATGTTGCCCATGCAACTGCTGGTGCAGAACCTGCTGTACGACCTGTCGCAGACAGCCATCCCTTTTGACCGCGTGGACGAAGATCAGCTGAAGGCGCCACAAGCCTGGGCGGCGGCCGACATCGGGCGCTTCATGTTGTGCTTCGGGCCGGTCAGTTCGGTGTTTGACATCGCCACCTTTGCCTTCATGTGGTGGGGCCTGGGCTGGCAGCAAGAGGCGCAGGTCAGCGCCTTCCAGACCGGGTGGTTCGTCGAAGGCCTGTTGTCGCAAGTGCTCATCGTGCACCTCATCCGCACGCGCTGGCTGCCCTTTGTGCAAAGCCAGGCCGCCCCCGTGCTGTTGGCCACCACGGCAGGGGTGGCCGCGCTCGGCTTGTGGTTGGCGCAGGGGCCATGGGCTTCGGCCTTCCACATGGCGCGGCTGCCCGCCACTTACTTTGGCGGGCTGCTGTGTTTGCTGGTGGCCTACGTGGCCTTGGCCCAGACGGTGAAGGCCTGGTACGCCCGGCGACACGGCTGGGCCTGAGCCGCTAGCCCTTGGGGGCGATGCCTCAAGGTGCGGGCACGGCCTTCAGCGCATCCATCAAGGTCTGGCGGTAAAGCGTGCTGGCCTGGATGTTGTTGTGGCCCGCACCCGGCACCCGCACCAACTGCGCCGTCGGGTAGAGCGCCTGCAGGGTCACCGCGTGGTCGATGGGGATCAGCGTGTCGGCCTCACCGTGGAACATCAGCGTTTGCCTGGCGCGGGTGTGGGGCAGGTCGATGTCGCTGTGCAAGGGGTACTTCAGGGCAAAGCCGGGCACCCAGGCGTAGCGCTCGTGGGCCATGCGTTGCATGCTGGCATAGGGCGACACCAGCACCAGCAGGTCGGCGTCGATGCGGGTGGACAGCCGGGTGGCCAGGCCCGTGCCCAGCGAGCGGCCCAGCAGCACCACACGCTTGCCCTGGTAGGCCGGGCTCACCGATTGCCAGGCGGCCCACACGTCGTCGTGCAACTGCGCTTCGTTCTGGATCTCGCCCGTGCTGCGGCCGAAGCCCCGGTAGTCGACGATGAAGACGTCGAAGCCGGCCTCTTCCCAGAATCGCGTCTGGTCGAGCCAGGTGGCCACGTTGCCGGAGTTGCCATGCAGGTACATCACCAGGCCCTTGCTGCCACCTGGGCGGTGGTAGAGCCAGCCGTGCAGGCGTGCGCCAGGCACGTCGATGTAGCGGTCTTCGATGCTGGTGGGCGGCTGCACCTGTGCGGGCAAGGGGGTGCCGTGGAAGAGCAGGGCTTCCTGCTTGACGGCCACGGTGGTGACGGCCGCGCCCCACAACAGCAAGGCGGCACTCAGGATGGCGGGCAACATGGGCAGATTCGGCCTTCAGTCGGCGTTCAAGGGCTGGGTTGCCGCCGAGCCTAACCCAAGTTGCCGTGTTCAGCCGAAGAGCTCGATGGCCGGGCCCTCTGTTGTCGCTTTGCTCGTGCGGGCGGACGGCCTGTCCACCGCGGGCGTCAGGGCGGCAAAGCGGCGGGCCTGATCGGCCATGTAATCGGGCAGGGCGTGGGTCCGGGCGGTCCGCGCGTCTTCTTGCACCTGGTTCATGGCCTCCTGGACACACTCGATCTGCTGGCGAAGGATGTCTTGCGCCCCCACGTGGCCCAAGGTGTCGGCGATCTGGGCTTCGATCTGCTCGTGACCCGCCAGCACGTCGGCGATCACCCTTTGCAGCTCCAGTTGAGACATCGATTGCTGGAAGCGGTCCTGCATGGCCGAGATGTCGGCAATCACTTGCCGCATGTTGTTGCTGCTGGTGCTGCGATCGGACATGGCGTTGACGCGGTTGAGCTCTTCGTCGATGCCGTCGGTGGCCTTGTGGATGCGTTGGGCGATGTCTTGAGACAAGGCGCCCACGCGGTTGGACAACTCGCGGATCTCGGCGGCCAGCACGGCGAAGCTGCGCCCTTGCTCGCCAGCGCGCGCGGCTTCAATGGCGGCGTTGATGGACAGGAAGTTGGTCTGCCGAGCCACGTGGCTGATGTCTTCGATCATCGCGCTCAATTCCTTGACCTCTTGCAGCCGTTGCAGGCGTTCGAGGTTGGCTTCGACTTCCTTCTCCTGGGTCTCCACGAACATCTGCAGGATGCTGCACAGCTGCGAGTCCACCAGCGACTTCTCCTGCATGATCCTCTGCAGCTCCTGGCCATTGGCCTCCGTGCAGCGGATGCGCGCGAGCTGCTCCATGGAGCCGCGGTGGATGGCGTTGATGCGTTCGATGACTTGCAAGGCGCTGGCCTCCGAGCCCTGCAGCGCCTGCCCGAGTTGTTGATGCAGGTGTCGCAAATGGCCCGTGGCTTCTGGCGCTGGCCGGGGATCGGCGTGGGCCGCTTGGCCCTGCTGACGCTGCAGGTGGCACAGTGCCCAGGTGGCCAGCGTGGCCCCCAGGCCCACGCCGAGTGTGCCCGTCAGGGGGGCCTCACCCAAGGCCCAGCTCAGCATGGCCGACACCAGGCCCCCGGCCAGGGCCAGGGCCAGGGTGAACCACCCGTTGGCACCCGCCTCCTTGTTTGAATTCATGGGGTGCTCCAGGTTCACGCGGGTTGTGATTGCGGGGTCATGGTTTCGGCGGTCAGCCGGTTGACCAGGTCGATCAGCTCCCAAGGGCTGAAGGGCTTGACCAGGTAAGCGCGCACGCCGGTCTCCAGGCCGGCGTCGATGTCCGATGTGCGGCCCAGGGCCGACACCATGACGATGGGGATCTTGGCGGTGCGCGGGTCGCTCATGAGTTGGCGGCTCGCCGTGATGCCATCAACGCCGGGCATCATCACGTCCATCAAGATGAGGTCGGGCAGGTGTTCTCGGGCCATGCGCATGCCGGCTTCGCCATCGCCGGCTTCGATCACCTGGTGCCCTTTGAACTCGAGCGTCATGCGGATCAACCGACGGATGTCGGGTTGGTCTTCGATCGAGAGGATGGTGCGCTTCATGGCTGGCTCCTGTGGCTGGCGTTCAGATCGCCAAGGCCTCGTCCCGAGGGACGTGGCTGCTGGGGTCGTCCTCAAGGGGCTGGGCGGTTGCGGCCACGACCGGCGCGGGCGTCCAAGGCAGGCCCATGGTCATGATGGCGCCCCCTTGCGGCGCATTGCTGGCGACGATGCTGCCGCCGTGGGCTTGCATCAGCTTGCGGCAGATGTGCAGGCCCAGGCCCGTGCCGCCCGAGCCGTCTCGCGTGCGGGACGACTGGATGAAGGGCAGGAAGATGGATTCCAGCTCGTTGTCGGGAATGCCCGGTCCGTGGTCACGGACCAGCACCTGTGTGCCGCGTTGAGGGTCGCCGTCCAGAGAGACCTCGATGGCGCTGCCTTCAGGTGCAAAGCGAATCGCGTTGGCCAGCACGTTGCGGATGACTTGCTGGAAGCGGAAGGCGTCGACTGAGCCAAACAACGCCACCTCAGGCCAGGCCATGTTGACGACGAGTCGACGCGACTGGGCTTGTTGGTTGAGCTCCACACAGACCTCCTGGACCAGCGGGGCCAAGGGCTGGACTTTCAGGGACAGTGTCTCCATGCCCCTGTCCAGCTTGGACGCGTCCAGCAAGCCATTGACCAAGGTGAGCATGCGTTGCCCACCGTTGTGGATGTCGTTGAACATCTGGTCGTAAGGCGGCTGTTCGCTGGCGAAGTGCATGCCGAGCTGCGAGAAGCCGATGATCGACTGCAAAGGCGTGCGCAATTCGTGGCTGATGGTGGCGATGAACTCCGACTTGGCCTGGTTGGCGGCTTGTGCTTCCTCTGATGCCCGCACCAGGTCGGTGATGTCGACGTGGAAGCTCACCACGTGGCCGTCGGGCATGCGGCGCTCCAGGATGCGCAACACCTTGCCGCTGTCCACGCTCTGGGTCAGGGTGACATCGCCCTCGGCGTGCATGCGCATCCGGGAGGCCAGCCAATCGGCCTCTCTGCCCACGGCCGCGAGGTATTGGCCGCGTTGCACGCCGCCCTGTACGATGTCTTCATAGAGGGCGCCGGTCTCCAGCAAATCGGCCGAGGTCGCATACAGCTGCTTGTAGCGGTCGTTGCACAGCACCAGCCGGTCGTCGGGGTCGAACAACACGAAGCCTTCGTCGATCGTGTCGATGGCGCCGCGCAGCAGGTCGGCATTGCGTTTGATTTCGGCCTTGAGGGCCCAGCGAGCGGTCACGTCCTGGATCGCGCCCATCAGCCCTGCCACGCCTGTGTCGCAAAACTCGACTTCGGCCACCACGCGCACCCAGATGTGGCGACCCTTGGCCGTGACCAGGGGCACCTCCAGGTCCCAGCTGCTTTGCTGCGGCGTTTTGGTGTCGAAGACACGTTGCAAGGTTTCGGCCGCCTGAGGGGTCAGGAAGGCCAGCAGGTCGATCAAGGCAGGGGGGGCGTTGAGGTCGCCGTCCAGGATGTAGGCGGCCTCGTCCATCCAGGTGAAGGTCTGGTCCGGCAGGCTCAGGTGCCAGCCCCCGACGCCACCAATGCGGCCCGCCTTTTCCAGGACGGTCTGGCTGGCGCGCAACTCCATCTCGACTTGCTTGCGCCCGGTGACGTCCGACTCGATGGCCACAAAGTAGATCAGCTTGCCATGGGCATCGTGGATGGGCTGGATGTCCAGGTCCAGCCAGTAAGTGCGACCGCTCTTGCTGCGGTTGAGGATTTCGCCACGGAAATGCTGACCCGCCGACAAAGCTTGCCGCATCTGGTCCACCACCCAGGCGTCGCTGCCTTCGCACTGCAACATTGCACCAGGCGATCGCCCCAGCGCCTCTTCCAGGGTGTATTCGGTCAAGCGGGTGAAGCTGTCGTTGACCCAGATGATCTGGCGCTGCGCGTTGGTGACGACGACGATGTTGCTGGTGTGGCGGGCGACGAGGGCCAGGGTGCTCAGCTCGTCGGCCATCTGGAGCGCGCGGTCTTCGGCCCCGTGACGTTGGACACGCTGGCCCAGCCAGAGCACCAGCAGGCTGCTGGCGATCACGCCGCCGCCCAGGGCCAGCCACCCTTGGATGGCTTGGCCACGCGTGGTCCAGACCACCAGCGCACTGCCGATGACCCCCACCAGCCAGCACAGGGTCAACCACACGCCCCAGTGGTGCGGTCGGTGGGCCGGTCGGATTGAGAACATGGCTGCGCAGGGCTGTGGCCTAGGTGACTAACCTACAGCCTTTCGGTTGCGCAGACGCGCGGCTTGACCTTGCCTTGCGTGCAGGAGTGCCGCGGGTGCCGGGGTGTCTCGGGTTTGACGCCGGTTGCGGGCCCCGGAAGGGTCAGGGCAGGGGCTTGGGGCCGGGCAGGGGGGGCAGCTGCTTCAGGGCGACATACAGGCCCGACTGGTCGAGGTCACTGCAGCCTTGGGCAGCGGCCTGGGCGTAGAGTTGGCCCAGGTGGTGGGTGATGGGGATGTCCAGACCCATGCCGTTGGCGGTGTGCAAGGCGTTGCGCATGTCCTTGAGCTGGATGGCCAGTGAGCCGCGCTTGGCAAAGTCGCCATCGACCATGCGCTGGCCGTGCACCTCCAGCACCCGGCTTTCGGCGAAGCCGCCGCGCAGGGCCTGGCGGACCATGGCGGGGTCGGCGCCGCCTTTCTCGGCGAGCAGCAGGGCTTCGGCCACTGCCCCGATGGTGATGCCCACGATCATCTGGTTGGCGAGCTTGGCCAGCTGACCACTGCCACTCGGGCCCACGTGGGTGAGGCGACCCAGGTGGGCCAACACGTCCGCCACCGTGGCCAGGTCGGCGGCCTCGCCCCCGGCCATGATGGCCAGCGTGCCCTGTTCGGCGCCCACTGTGCCCCCGGACACCGGTGCATCGATGTGGCGGCAGCCGACGGCGGCCAGTTGACGGGCGTGTTCACGTGCTTGCTCGGGCAAGATCGAGCTCATGTCCACGACCACTGCGCCAGGCTTGAGGCCATGCACGGCGCTGTCTGCACCCGATTCGAACAAAACCGAAGCCACCGTGCCACCGTGTTCCAACATGGTGATGACGACGTCGGCGCCTTGCACGGCAGCGGCGGGCGTGGCGGCCACTCCGGCGCCGTTGGCCACCAGCACCTCGGCCTTGGCGCGGGTCCGGTTCCATACGGTCAGGGGTAGGCCGGCGGCAAGCAGGCGACGGGCCATGGGCACGCCCATCAGGCCGCAGCCCAGCAAACTGATCTGAGTCATGATTTCCAAAGCGGCAAAGTGCGGCAGATTTCCCGGCAAGACCGTCAATCTGTCGCGTAAAGGAGGCGTTCATCCCATGTTTGAAGGAGGTCCGCCCCGTCTATTTTCTAGGAAGATCCGGTGGTAGCCTGCCAGCATCGCCGTTGGCGTGCCGGCGGTCCAGACCGGCCGACTCTCAAGATGACCCCAAGACCATGTCGGATGCCGAGATGAACGAAACCGCAGGCCAGCCCCTGACCGATGCCATGGTGATGGCGCTCGAGCAGTTGGGGTTGGGGGTGCTGGTCAAGGAACTGGCGGGTGGCCGCTACGTGCGGGCCAATGCCGCAGCCCAAGCGATGTTGGGCCTGCAAGGGCGCAACATGGTGGGCGCGACCGACGCCGAACTTTTCGACGCTGACCTGGCCTTGGCTTGGCGTGCCGCCGACCAGCAAGCCATGGCCACCTCGTTTGGCGTGCGTGCCGAGCACAAGGTGGAAGTGCGAGGTGTGCGGCATGAATTTGTCACGTGGCGCCAGGTGCAGGGCGAAGGCGAGTCTCGCCAGCTGTTGTCCGTCTGGCAGGACCTGACCGAGCAACGCAAGCGCGACGCGCAACTGCAGTCGGCGCTGGCTCAGCTCGAGCAACAACAGCAAGCCATCGAGACGTTGCGCCGTGACATGCAAGACAGCCAGGTGCGTGACACCGTGTCCGGCCTATACCACCGCGCCCACTTCGACGAACAGCTGCGCCGCGAGGCCGACCTGTCTGCCCGTGAGCAGCGAGAGTTCGCCCTGGTGGCTGTGGCGATCGACAACCTGGAAGAAATCTTGCGCCACCACGGCCCCGAAGGCGGCGAGCGCGTGGTCGAGGCGCTGGGGCGCTTGTTGCGTGCGGGCACCCGCGCCATGGACTCCCCTTGCCGCCTGGGTGGTGACCGCTTCGTGGTCTTGCTCTCCGGGGTGGGCCTGGCCACGGCCCATTCGCGCATGGAGCAGCTGCGTCGCCAGTGTGCCCAGCACATCGTGCCGTACAACGGTCAGCAAATCCCGTTCACCGTGTCGATGGGCGTGGCCAGCTTCCCGCACACCGCTGGCGCCATCGACGACCTCATGCGCGCGGCCGATCGGGCCCTGGCTTCGGCCCGTGAGAAGGGCGGCAACCACATCGTGTTGGCCAGCATCCAGTTCGCGCCTGCGCACTGAACCTCGGTCATCAGGCAGGCCAACAGGCTTGCCAAAGGAAACGGCCAGACACCTGTGACAGGGGTCTGGCCGTTTGGGTATCAAGGCCCGCCGCAAACTGGTTGCCGCCTTCCTGAACCCAGGTGGATTCAGGTGGGCGAGGTCAACTTGACTTCGGGTTCATCTGACGCGAGACGATCACACCAGCCAAGTAATGTTCCAAGCCCTGGCTCAGAGAGCATCGGTTCAAGGAAATAAAGCAACCACGAACGCGACGGACAAGTCCATTCTAGGTCCACTTTGGGCTGGCGTGGAAGTATTTGAGCTGTGTCTGGCCCCTCTTGTCAGAGGCTTGACAAAGGGGTGGTGGTGGCAGGCAAGGCCAGGGCTTGGGCGCTTCAGATGAGGTGGCCGTCTTGCCCCAGGATGCGATCGAGGCGGCTGATCAGGTCGTCGATGCGAGAAGCTGTGTCGGGCCCGTCGGCTTCGTTCGCTGCACCGTGGGTCGCCACGTGGGCGCTGGTGGCCGGTGGGGCGTTGCGAGGCTCGTGCAGCAGATAGGCCAGGTTGAGCGCGGCCAGCACGGCGATGCGCTCGCGGGCCTTGAGCTTGCCGCTGTCGCGGATCGCGCACATCTCGCGGTCGACTTGCGAGACGGCCAGCTTGAGGCGCTCCTCGCCGCCCTCAGGGCAGCCCAGTCGGTAACTCTGACCCATGATGGCCACTTCGATCTGCTTCATGGTGGATGGCGGTGTGCGGGTGGCGGGTGAGGGCTCAGGTGGGCTTGTCGCTGCCGTGTTCGGCATCGGCCGCAGGGGTGTCGCCAGCGAGGTGGGGCAGCTTGTCGATCAGCGTGTCGATGCGCGCGCGCGCCGCGGACAACCGGGCCCGCAAGGAGTCGCGTTCCTGGGCAATCACCTGCACCTGCTGTTGCAGCAGGGCGTTGGTGCGCGCCAGCTCTTCGTGACGAAGCAGCAGGCGTTCGATGCGGTCGGTGAGTTCGTCGATGCGGGACATGGTCTGTGCGGGCCGACAGGGGGAGCCCTTGGGAGGGCGCAGGACATTGTAGGCCGCTTACAATGCGCCCCGTTGGTGCTCGCACCGGGGTTCACCTGGTGCAGTCAAACGGGAAGCAGGAAGGCGGTTTGCCCACGGCAAACACCTGACCTGCGCTGCCCCCGCAACGGTCGGCGATCGGCGACTGAAGCCTGTGCTTCGGGAGCCCAGCTGTGATCTTCAGCCACTGGGTTGTCCAGACAACCTGGGAAGGCCTCACGGTTCGCATCGCCCAGCCCGGATACCGGCCAACAGGTGGTTTGCCAGCGCGCCGAGCGTGGCGAGCCGTTTCGACTCTGGCTTGCGGGGACGCTCGCCCGGGTGGCTTATTCCTTTCTTCATCATGTGGATTCAAGACAAGGCGCTGTGTGCGCCTGGGGTGCGTTCGGCTTGTGCCGTGGCGTGTGGGGTGATGCTGGCAGGCGTGGTCAACATGCCTGCCTGGGCAGACGATCAGCTGGCGCCCTTGGTGGTCACGGCCTCACGTGTGCCGACCAAGCTCAACGAGGTCACCGCCGACGTGACGGTCATCGACCAGGCCCAGTTGGCACGCAGCCAGGGCAAGAGCCTGACCGAAGTGTTGGGCTCGCTGGCTGGTGTGCAAGCGACGGCCAATGGTGGCCTGGGCAAGTCGTCGTCGCTGTACATCCGGGGCGGTGACGTCCGTCAGGTCGTGCTGTTGGTCGACGGCGTGCGCTATGGTTCGGCCACTTTGGGCCAGCCCGTCTTCGAAAGCCTGCCGATCAGCATGATCGACCGCATCGAAATCGTGCGCGGCCCCATGGCGGCCCTGTATGGCGCCGATGCTGCCGTCGGGGTGATCCAGGTGTTCACCCGCAAAGGCGCGGCCGGCTGGTCGCCCTTCGCTTCGGGTTCGGCGGGCTCCAATGGTTACCACGAAGCCGTGGCGGGGTTCAAGGGCGGGCAGGGCGACTGGGCCTACAGCTTGACGGGTTCGGACCAGGCGACCGCCGGTTTCAGCGCCACCAACCCCCGGGTGGGCACGAATCACAACGCCGACGACGACGGTTTCCGCCAACGCTCCTTCACGGGCCAGGTCACGCACAAGCTCAACCAGGACTGGCAGGTCACGGGCAACCTGCTGCGCATGCATGGCCGCAACTGGTTTGACAACGGCGGCCAAGCGCTCGCCAACCCGCCGGACACGTACAGCATCGTGGACTCGGCCGTGACGGGCTTGGGCGTGCAAGGTCGCGTGTTGCCGACGTGGAGCGTGAACCTGCGTGTCGCGCAGTCGCAAGACGTGTCCAACGTGGTCAGCGCGGTGCAGTCCAGCTACATTTCGCGCATCTCGACGCTGCAAACCCAATGGCTGCTGGACAACGTGATCCAGGTCGGCGTGGGCCAGGTCTTGGTGGGGCTGGAGCGCACGCGCCAGGCCATCTCCAATTCGAGCAAGGCATTCGACGCCACCTCGCGCACCATCCAGGCGGCCAACCTGGGTTGGTCGGGGCGGCGCGACGCGCACGACTGGCAAGTCAACGTGCGCCAGGACGACAACTCCCAGTTCGGCGGTCAACGCACCGAGCTGGCGGGCTACGGCTTCCAGCTGAGCGATGCCTGGCGCCTGGGCGGCAACGTCGGCACCAGTTTTGTGGCGCCGTCGTTCAACCAGCTGTATTGGCCTCAATACGGTGACCCGAGCCTGAAGCCGCAACGTGGCGTGAACCGCGAGCTCAATGTGGCGTGGTCGGAAGACGGTGCCACCCTCAAGCTGGTGCGTTTCGAGAACCGCATCCGCAACTTCATCAGCACGTCGGTGAATTCGGTGTCCAACATCGACAGCGTGCGCCTGGCGGGCTGGACCTTGTCGGGCAGCGCGGAGCGTGTGTTGGCTGACAAGCGCTTGTACGCCGAAGGCAGCATGGATTGGCTCGACGCTCACAACGTCAGCGACAACACGCCTTTGGTGCGTCGACCGGACCACGTTGCCAAGCTCAAGGCGGGCTCGGCCACCGACAAGTGGGACCTGGGCGTCAATGTGTTGGTCAGCAGCGGTGTGGCAGAGAAGAACAACCAGTTCCAGATGGACCGCCTGCCTGGCTACGTCGTGTGGGGCGCTCAGTTGGCCCACCAGCTGAACCGAGACTGGAAAGTCTCCACGTGTGTCGACAACTTGGCTGACCATGCTTATGAAACAGTCTGGGGTTTCAACATGCCCAGGCGCCAGTGGTTCGTGACCCTGGCTTACAGCCCGAAGTCGAACTGATCGGCCATGCAGCCCCACCATCACCTCATCGTCGGCGGCCAACGCAGTGGCAAGTCGCGTCAGGCCGAGCGCCTGGCGCAGGCCTGGCTGGCGGCTGAACCCGGCCATGGGGTGACGGTGGTGGCCACGGCCACTGCCTGGGACGACGAGATGCGCGAACGCATCCGTCGCCACCAGTTGGAGCGGCCGGCGGGCTTCTTGACCGTGGAGGCCCCGTTGCACTTGGCGGCGGCCTTGCGCCAGGCCGATGCACCGGGCCAGTTGTTGCTCGTCGATTGCCTGACGCTGTGGCTGACCAATTGGCTGTTTCCGGCGCCGGACGCCGAACTGTCCCCACTCAGCGAGGCCGATCGCCTGACCGCCTGGCGGGCGGCGCGAGACGAGCTGTTGGCCACTTTGCCCACTTTGCAGGGCCGTGTGGTGGCCGTCTCCAACGAGGTGGGCTGGGGCGTGATCCCCATGTCTGCCGGGGTGCGTGCTTACGTGGACGAGCTGGGCTGGCTCAACCAGGCCGTGGCCCGTTGGTGTGGCCAATTGACCTTGATGGTGGCGGGTCAAGCGTGGACCCGTCCGGTGGAGGAGCAGGCATGACGCGCAAATGTGGGCGACTGGGGTGGTGGCTTTGCTGGTGGCTGTGCGGGTTCGCCTCGGTGGCGCAGGCCGCTGCCGTGTCGGTCACCGATGACCGTGGCGTCAGCCACCAGTGGCGCGAGGCGCCGGCGCGCATCGTCAGCCTGTTGCCGTCGCTCACAGAGACCTTGTGCGACATGGGCGGTTGCCCGCGCCTGGTGGGTGTGGACCGCTATTCGAATTTCCCGGCTGCGGTGCAGGCCTTGCCGCACCTGGGTGGGCTGGAGGACGTCAGCGTGGAGCGCGTGGTGGCCCTCAAGCCCGATGTGGTGGTGGCTTCGCCATCGTCGCGGGTGATCGATCGGCTGGAGGCCTTGGGCCTGGCCGTGGTGGTGTTGGACCCGCGCACGCAAACCGACGTCGAGCGCGTGGCGCTCAAGCTGGGTCAGCTGATGGGGCAGCCCGACGCCGGCCCGCGCATGTGGCGTCGGCTGCAAGCTCAGATTGGCGCGGCCGCCCAAAGCGTGCCGGCGGCCACCAAGGGCTGGCGTGTGTACTACGAGGTCGACAGCTCGCCTTACGCGGCGGGCGCGTCATCGTTCATCGGTGACCTGCTGACCCAAATGGGGCTGGTCAACATCGTGCCGACCGCCCTGGGGCCCTTCCCCAAGCTCAACCCGGAATACGTCGTGCGGGCCGACCCGCAGCTGATCATGGTGTCCGCACGGCAGCAGCAGGCCTTGCCGCAGCGGCCGGGCTGGGCCAACATCCAGGCCGTCAAGCAGGGGCGGGTGTGTTACTTCGCGGTTGAACAGCGCGACGTGTTGTCTCGCCCTGGGCCGCGCCTGGGTGAAGCGGCTCAAATCATGGCGGCGTGTTTGCGCAAGCTGGGTGGAGGGGCGCCGTGAGTGTGTCCGCATCCGCCCCCGCACAGGTGCCTCCAGTGGGGTGGCTGGGGCGGTCGTCGGCGCCCTGGCTGGTGCTGTGGCTGTTGGTTGGCCTGGGCTTGATGGGCCTGGGCGTGGCTGTGGGCAGCACCGGTTGGTCGCCCCCCTGGCGCGAGGCCGATGAGCTGGGCCGCCAGATCTTGTGGGACATCCGCTTGCCGCGCTCGCTGGGGGCCTGGCTGGCCGGCGGCCTCTTGGGCCTGGCCGGTGCCATCGCTCAAGGCTTGTTCCGCAACCCCCTGGCCGATCCTTACCTGCTGGGCAGCTCTTCTGGCGCCGCGCTGGGCGTGGCCGTCTTCTTGATCGTGGCGGGCGTGTCGCCCACCGTGGCCGACCTGGTGCTGCGCATGGGGCTCACCGGGGCGGCCTTCCTGGGCGCGGTCGTGGCCGTGTTGCTGACCTTGAGCCTGGCGCACGGCGTGCAGCACACCCTGCGCCTGCTGCTGGGCGGCGTGGTGGTGGGCGTGGTGATGGGTGCCGTGGCGGCGCTGATCATGCTGCTGGAGCCCGACATCATGCGCGCCATGCAGGCCTTCACCCTGGGCACCACGGGCTTTTTGGGGTGGACCAGCGTGACGCTGCTGGCCCCGGCCTTGTTGCTGACCTGGGTCGTGGCCTGGCTGGGCAGCCGCGGGCTGGATGCCTTGAGCCTGGGTGATGCCACCGCGCGCAGCCTGGGCGTGCCCATGACGGGCGTGCGCGTGGCCATGGTGCTGGCCATGGCCTTGGCCACGGGCACGGCCGTGGCCCAGGCGGGTTTGATCTCGTTCGTGGGCTTGGCGGCGCCGCACCTGGTGCGCGGCCGTGTGGCGGGCACCCACGGCCCCTGGCTCACCTTGTCGGTGCTGGCCGGTGGCGCCTTGCTGCTGGCGGCCGATGTGCTGGCCCGCTGGGCCTGGGCCCCGCAAGAATTGCCGGTGGGGGTGGTCACGGCCGTGGTCGGTGGCATCTACCTCCTGTGGCGCATGCACCGCCAAGGCAGCGCCTCATGAGCTTGCAGATCCGCCTCGAATCGGTGGCCTTGTCGGGCACGCCCGTGTTGCACGCGGTGGACGTGGCCTTGGCGCCTGGCCGCTGGACGGCCATCGTGGGCCCCAATGGCGCCGGCAAATCCACCTTGCTGCGCACGGTGGGCTGCGTGCACGGCGCCGATGCACGGGTGGTGGGCGAGGTGAGCTGGCAAGGTCAGAGCCTGTCCGCCTGGTCGGCCCGGGCCCGTGCCCGCGAGCTGTCGTGGTTGGGGCAGGGCGAGACCGGCGCCAGCGACCTGCGCGCCCAAGACGTGGTCATGCTGGGCCGTTTGCCCCACCAGGCCTGGCTGGCCGCGCCCAATGACGCCGATCGCCAGGCCGTGCGCGAAGCGATGCAGCGCACCCACTGCTGGGACTGGCGCTGCCGCCCCATGGGGCAGATGTCGGGTGGCGAGCGCCAGCGCGTGCTGCTGGCGCGGGCGCTGGCCGTGCAGGCCCGCGTGCTGCTGATGGACGAGCCCCTGTCTCACCTCGACCCGCCCCACCAGGCCGATTGGCTCGACATCGTGCGCGAGCAGGTGGCCACAGGCGTCACCGTGGTGAGCGTGCTGCACGAGGTCAACATGGCGCTGCAGGCCGATGACCTCATGGTCATGGGCGAGGGCAGGGTGCTGCACCACGGCCCTTGCAACACGCCCGAGGCCCACGCCGCCTTGCTGCACGTCTTCCAACACCGCATCCGCCTGCTGCCCGTCGATGGCCAGTGGGTGGCGGTGCCCCATACCCCCTCGGCGACAACCGTCGCCCGATCACGATGAGCGCACACCCCATTCGCCACTGCCCCGCCTTGCTGGTGAGCGCCCCCGCATCCGGCCAGGGCAAGACCACCGCCACCGCGGCCCTGGCCCGCTGGCATGTGCAGCAAGGCCGCCGCGTGCGCGTGTTCAAGACGGGCCCTGATTTCCTCGACCCCATGGTGCTGCAGCGTGCCTGTGGCCACCCGGTCTACCAACTCGATTTGTGGATGTCGGGCGAGCAGGGCGAGGCCCATGTGCGCGAGATGCTGTGGCAAGCCGCGGGCGAGGCAGACATCATCCTGGTCGAAGGGGTGATGGGCCTGTTCGATGGCAGCTCGTCGAGTGCCGACCTGGCCCAGCGCCTGGGCCTGCCCGTGATGGCCGTGATCGATGGCTCGTCGATGGCGCAGACCTTTGGCGCCATCGCCCATGGCCTGGCCAGCTATCGCCCGGGCTTGACCTTTGCTGGCGTGCTGGCCAACCGCGTGGGCAGCGAAGGCCACGCCACCATGCTGCGCGAAAGCCTGCCGCCGGGCCTGGCCTGGTTCGGCGCCTTGCCGCGCAGCGATGACTTCACCTTGCCCTCGCGCCACCTGGGCCTGGTGCAGGCCGACGAGCTGGCCGACCTGGACGCCCGCCTGGACCGTGCCGCCGAAGCCCTGGGCCGCCTGCAGCCGCAGATGCCCGCACCGGTGGCCTTCAGCCGCCCGGACGCCAGCGACTTGGCCGCCGTGCCTGCCCAGGCCTTGCGAGGCGTGCGTGTGGGTGTGGCCCAAGACGCCGCCTTTGCCTTCGTCTACCCGGCCAATGTCGATGTGCTGCAAGCCATGGGGGCCGAGGTGGTGCGCTTCTCGCCGCTGCGCGATGCCACCTTGCCCGAGGTCGACGCGCTCTACCTGCCCGGTGGCTACCCCGAGCTGCACCTGCAGCAGATCGCAGAGCACAGCGCCATGCGCGACGCCATCCAGGCCCACCATGCGGCAGGCAAGCCCATCGTGGCCGAGTGCGGCGGCATGCTGGCCCTGAGCGATGGCCTGGCCGACCACACCGGCCAACGCCAGCCCATGTGGGGCCTGCTGCGCGGCGAGGCTGCCATGCAACCCCGCCTGGTCAACCTGGGCCTGCACAGCCTGGCCTTGCCTGAGGGCACGGTGCGCGGCCACACTTACCACCACGCCCGCATGGACAGCGAGGCCACGCCGGTCACGCACACCCAGGCCCAACGCCACCATGGCCAGCCCGAGGCCGTGTGGCGCGAGGGCCGCCTGCTGGCGTCCTTCCTGCATCTGTATTTCCCGTCCAACCCCACGGCCGTGGCGGCCCTGTTCCACCCTTGAGGTCCTGACATGCAAATTGAAAACCCACCCGTTGACCGCCAAGTCGAGAAGCCCGCTGGCGACCGCCGCGGCCTGGTCCTCATCCACACCGGCGACGGCAAGGGCAAGAGCACGGCCGCCTTCGGCCTGGCCCTGCGCGCCCATGGCCGTGGCAAGGCCGTCAAGATCTACCAGTTCATGAAGGTGCCTTCGGCCCGCTTTGGCGAACACCGCATGTTCGAGCAACTGGGTGTGCCCATCGAGGGCCTGGGTGACGGCTTCAGCTGGAAGTCGAAAGACCTGGACCACTCGGCACAACTGGCCCGTGACGGCTGGGAGCGCGCCAAGGCCACCATCCTGGCCGGCGAGCACTTCATGGTCGTGCTCGACGAGATCACCTACCCGCTGCGCTACGGCTGGATGTCGCTGGACGACGTGGTGCAGACCCTGGTCAACCGGCCCAGCCACGTCAACGTGGTGCTGACCGGCCGGGGTGCGCCGCAAGAGCTGGTCGACGTGGCCGACACGGTCACCGAGATGACGCTCATCAAGCACCACTACAACGCGGGCGTGCCGGCCCAGCGTGGCATCGAAGACTGAGCCTGACGACGCCCCACCATGGACCTGTCCTGGCCTTCTGAGCTGATGCTGGCGTGCGCCAGTGTGCTGGGCCTGGCCCTCACGCTGGCCGTGGCCTGCGCGGTGGACTGGCGCTGGGGCGAGCCCCCTGCGGCCTGGCACCCGGTGGTGGGCATGGGCATGTTCCTGGGCTTTTTCGGGCCGCGATTGGCCGCGTTGCCACCGCAGCAGGCCCGCCTGGGCGGGGCGCTGTTGTGGCTGTGGGCGGCGGTGATGGTGATGGCCCTGGCGCTGACGCTGGATGTGGTGGCCACGGCGGGCGTGCAAGCCGTGGTGGCGGCCTGGCTGCCAAATGCCGATGGCGCGGGGCTGACGGCGTCGGCCGCCTTGGCCGTGATGGCCATGCGTGCTGCGGTGATGGGCGTGCTGCTCAAGCCCTTGATGGCCTGGCGCATGCTGCACGACGAGGTGGCTGCGGTGGAGACGGCGCTGAGCCAGTCGCTGCCTGAAGGCCAGGCGCAACTGGCCCGCCTGGTCAGCCGCGACGTGACCCAGCTCGATGCCGTGACCGTGCGCGAAAGCGCCATCGAGACCCTGGCCGAGAACCTCAATGATTCGGTGGTGGCCCCTTTGCTGTGGTTCGTGCTGCTGGGCCTGCCCGGGGCGGCCTTGTACCGCTGGGCGAACACGGCCGATGCCATGTGGGGCTACAAAGACCACCGCCGCTGGCTGGGCGAATGGGCTGCCCGTGCAGACGACGTGCTGTCGTGGCTGCCGGCCCGCCTCACCGTGTTGTGCCTGGCCTGTGCGGCCGGGCGCATGCCTGCGTGGGCCGCCTTGCGTGCCGAGGCGGCGCGCACCCCTTCGCCCAACGGCGGCTGGCCCATGGGGGCCATGGCCCTGCTGTTGGGGGTACGCTTGCGCAAACCGGGCACCTACACCCTGAACGCGGCGGGCCGAGACGCCCGGGCCGCAGACTTGACCCAGGCCCTGCGCTGGTGCCGATCGGCCGTGCCCCTGACCGTGGCGCTGCTGACGGCTGGTGCCGGCCTGGCCTGGGCCGCACAGGCCTGGATGACGACTGGACTGACAACTTGACGCTTGAACACGGCGGCCCCGACCTGGGGGCCGAGATCCGCTGGGACTTTTCGACCAACGCCAACCCCATGGGGCCGATGGCGGGGGCCATGCACGCCTTGGCCGAGGCCGACCGCCGCACCTACCCCGAGCCCACTTACCTGGCCCTGCGCACCGCCTTGTCGGGCGCGGGCCTGGGCCCGGTGGATCGCCTGCTGCCCACCGCCGGCAACGCCGAAGCCATCCGACGCCTGACCCTGGCCGCCAAGCTGGCCGGTACCACCCAGGTGTGGGTGCCGGGCCCCGGCTATGGCGAATACCGCGCCGCAGCCGAAGTCCTGGGGCTGGCCGTGCGGGCCTATGGCTCGGTGGCCGAGTTGGCGGCGCAGTGGCAGCCAGCGTCAGGCCGCCAGCTCATCTGGTTGTGCGAGCCGTGCAATCCCACGGGTGAGGACGTGTCCGCCGACACCTGGGCACAGCTGCTGGCCTGGTTGCCCACCTGGCAAGCCGCTGGGCACACCCTGGCCGTTGACCGCGCCTATGCCCCCATGCGGCTGGATGGCCTCGACCCCTTGCCCTCGGCCCTGGCCCAGGCGGCCTGGCAGCTGTGGTCGCCCAACAAGACGATGGGGTGCACCGGTGTGCGCGCCGGGCTCATGGTGGCGCCCGCCGATGCGGCCGCGAGCCAGGGTTGGCCAGACGTGGCGGCGCTGGCCCCCAGCTGGGTGCTGGGCAGCGAAGGCGTGGCCTTGTTGCAGGCCTGGGTGAGCGACAGCGTGCAAGGCAGCTTGCGGGTGCAGCGCGTGGTGTGGCGCGCCTGGCTGCAAGAACAGCAGCGCGCTTTGCGCGAGCGGGGCTGGCAGGTGCGCGAATCCGTGGTGCCGTTCTTCCTGGCCCAACCGCCGCAAGGGGTGGACGTCGCGGCCATGCTGACCGGTCTGCGCCAGCGAGGCATCAAGTTGCGTGACGCGGCCAGCCTGGGGCTGCCGGGCTGGTGCCGCTTGCGTGTCATGTCGCCCGCGGCTCAGGCGGCCCTGATGGACGCCTTGGGGGCGCTCGGACAAATGCCTGTGGCCCACGCAACTTCGTCAGACTCCCCTGACGCCGAGGCCGCATGAGCGCCCGTGCCGTGATGGTGTTGGGCACCACCAGCGGGGCGGGCAAAAGCTGGCTGACCACCGCCCTGTGCCGCTGGTACGCCAACCAGGGCTTGAAGGTGGCGCCTTACAAGGCGCAGAACATGAGCAACAACGCGAGGGTGGTGCCAGGCCTGCGCGGCCAGCCTGGCGAGATCGGCAGCGCCCAATACTTCCAGGCCTTGGCTGCCCGCGCCGTGCCCGACGTGCGCATGAACCCCGTGTTGCTCAAGCCCGAACACGACACGGGCAGCCAGGTCATCGTGTGTGGCGAGCGGCGCGATGATTTGCGTGCCATCCCCTGGCGTGAGCGCAGCGAAGCCTTGTGGCCGCACGCGCGCCTGGCCCTGGACGAATTGATGGCCAGCCACGATGTGGTCGTGATCGAAGGCGCGGGCTCGCCGGCCGAGATCAACCTGCACAGCAGCGACTACGTCAACATGCGCACGGCGCTGCACGCCCGCGCCGCCTGCCTGCTGGTCACCGACATCGACCGTGGCGGCGCCTTCGCCCACTTGTTCGGCACGCACCAATTGCTGCCCGCGCAGGAGCGCGCCCTGATCAAGGGCTTTGTGCTCAACCGTTTCCGGGGCGACGCCAGCCTGTTGGCGCCGGGCCCCGAGCAGTTGCAAGCGCTCACCGGTGTGCCGACCGTGGGTGTCTTGCCCATGTGGCGCGGCCATGGCCTGCCCGAAGAGGACGGCCTGTACGACGACGCGCAGGGGGGCGCCACCCCAGGTGCCGCGCTCACCCGCATTGCCGTGGTGGCTTACCCGCGCTTGAGCAACCTCGACGAGTTCCAACCCTTGCGCAACACACCCGGGGTGCGCCTCGTCTGGGCGCGCCATCCGCGCGAGCTCGATGGCGCTGACTGGGTGATCTTGCCGGGCTCCAAGGCCACCCGCGCCGACCTGGCGTGGTTGCGCGCCCAAGGCCTGGACCGGGCCATCGCTCACCACGTGGCACAGGGCAGGCCGGTGCTGGGCATTTGTGGTGGCCTGCAAATGCTGGGCAACCGGGTGGTCGACACCGACGGCGTGGAGGGCGAGCCCACTGCGCCCGACGGCGAGCCCGGGCTCGGCTTGCTGGACGTGTGCACCCGATTTGCCGCCACCAAGCTGCTGCGCCAGACCGAGGCCACCTTCACGACGCCTGCACCGGCGCACGCCGACAGCCTGTGGGCCGCGCTGGGCGGTGTCACCGTGCGTGGCTACGAGATCCACCACGGTCAGACGACGGTAGCGCCCGGTGGCTCCACCACGGGCCCTGCCATGGCTTGCGTCTTGCGCGCTGCCGATGGCCAAGCCCTGGCCTGGCAGCGTGGCCCCGTCCTGGGCATCTACTTGCACGGCTTGTTCGAAGACCCCCGTGCCGCCCGAGCCCTGCTCGGCCAATCGGCGCCGGACCTGGACGCCATCTGCGAAGGCCTTGCCGGCTTCGTCCACACCCACATGAACGCCGGCGCCCTGGCCGGCCTGCTCCAGCTATGACCCTGTGCCCCATCCCTCAAGCCCAACGCATCGCCAGCCTGTCCACCGAATGCGTGGACGTCATCTACCGCCTGGGTGCACAAGATCGCCTCGTCGGCATCTCGGGCTACACGCGTTACCCCGCCCGGGCCCGCCACGAGAAGCCCAAGGTGAGCGGCTTCAGCACAGGCAAGCTCGAGCGCATCCTGGCCGTGCAGCCCGACCTCGTCATCGGCTACTCGCACATCCAGGGCAAGCTGCTGCACGAGGTGGCCGCGCAAGGCATCGCCACCCATTGCTACATGCACCGAGACCTGGCGGGCATCCACGCCATGGTGCTCGATCTGGGCGAGCGACTCGGCGAGCAGGCCCAGGCCCAGGCCTTGAGTCAGCATTTGCAGCGCCTGCAAGACCAGGTGGCCCAAGCCGCTGCCCGCTTGCCGGTGCGCCCTCGGGTGTACTTCGAAGAATGGCACTCGCCGCTGACCTGTGGCATCCAGTGGGTGAGTGAGCTCATCGCCCAGGCGGGCGGCATCGACATCTTCGCCGAGCGCGCCCCGCTGGACCCCTTCAGCGCCCGCGCCGTCACGACGTCAGAGGTGCTGGCTGCGCGGCCACAACTCATTCTGGGCTCGTGGTGCGGCCAGGCGTTTGACACCGCCCAGGTCCTGGCCCGTCCTGGGTTTGCCGAACTCGACGCGCTTGTGTTGCCCATGCCCTCGTCGGACATCCTGGCGCCGGGCCCGGTGGCCATCGAGCGCGGGCTCGTCCAGATCTTCCAGGCCGTTTGCCAGGCCGTGGGCACCACGCCGCAAGCGCTGGGTTTCACCCCACCCGCGCTGGCCGACGCCGACGAGGCGGTCGAAGGCGACCCCGCCTGACCCGCTGACTGCTCCTCATCTTCCAGTTCTGACCATGACCCCCTTGCACACCATCATCGACCTGGCCCAGCCCGAGTTGCGCCAGCGTTTGCAACACCGCATCGACCACAAGACCAAGCCATTGGGGGCGTTGGGCCGACTCGAATCGCTGGCCCTCCAAATCGGGCTGATTCTGGGCACGGAGGCGCCTGAGCTCCAGCAGCCGCAGATGGTGGTGTTCGCCGGCGACCATGGCTTGGCGGCGCGTGGCGTGTCGGCTTACCCCAGCGACGTCACCTGGCAGATGGTCGAGAACTTCCTGGGCGGTGGCGCCGCCGTCAGTGTGCTGGCCCGCCAACACGGGCTGGCGCTCACTGTGGTCGATGCCGGCGTGGCCAAAGACATCGCGCCGCGCGCCGGGCTGCAGGTGCGCAAGGTGGCCCCTGGCACGGCCGATTGCACCCAGGGCCCGGCCATGACCGAAGCCCAGTGCGCGCAAGCCCTGGCCCAAGGCGCAGAAGTGGTGGCAGGCTTGCCGGGCAACGCTTTGCTCATCGGTGAGATGGGCATCGGCAACACCTCCAGCGCGGCCATGCTCATGGCCCGACTCACCGACCTGCCGCTGAGCCAGTGCGTGGGCCGGGGCACGGGCCTCGACGACGCGGGCCTGGCGCGCAAGCTCGACTTGCTGGACACGGCCATGCGATGCAACCAGGCGGCCCGGGCGCCGTTGGCAGCTCTGGCCGCCTTGGGCGGGTTCGAAGTGGCCATGATGGTGGGGGCGGTGCTGCAGGCGGCCGCCGAGCGCCGCGTGATCGTGGTCGACGGCTTCATCGCGTCCAGCGCCGTGCTGGTGGCCCAGGCGCTGCAACCCCTGGTCTTGCAGCGCTGCGTGTTCGCGCACCAGTCCGACGAGTCCGGCCACGCCCGCATGTTGGCGCACCTGGGCGTGCAGCCTTTGTTGCACCTGGGCTTGCGCCTGGGTGAGGGCTCCGGAGCCGCGCTGGCCTGGCCGCTGCTGGGTTCGGCATGCCGTATCCTGTGCGAGATGGCCAGCTTCGAAGCCGCTGGCGTGAGCACGGCCCTCTGACCCTTTGCGCCCAAGCCCCATGTCTGCCCGCCCCACGCTCAGCGACCGCTTGCGCCGCCAGGCTTTGCTGTTGACCGTGGCCGTGCAGTTCCTCACCCGCTTGCCCACGCCGGCCTTGCCCGGCTGGCAGCCGGCCTGGCTCATGCACAGCATGGCTTACTTCCCCATGGTCGGCGCCTTGGTGGGCGGGCTCATGGGTGGCGCGCTGGCGCTGGCTGCGGCCTGGTGGCCCCCCACGGTGGCGGTGGGCCTGGCCCTGGCCTTTGCGGTGTGGCTCACGGGTGGCTTCCACGAAGACGGCTGGGCCGACACCTGTGACGCGCTGGGCGGCACCGTCAGCCGTGAGAAGGCCCTGGAGATCATGAAGGACTCGCGCATCGGCAGCTACGGTGCGCTGGGCCTCATCCTCATGCTCGGCACGAAGGCCGCGGTGCTCGTGGCCCTGGTGTCGCCCCTGTTCACCGAGCTCAACGACGCGCAGTCCAGCCACGTGCGCGAAGTCCTCATCGGCTGGACCTGGTTGGGCCTGATCTGGTGCCATGCGGCATCGCGCCTCATGCCTGTGGTGCTCAGCGCTTTGCTGCCTTACGCAGGTGACCTGGCCCACGCCAAGGCCAAGCCTTTGGCACTGCAGGTGGGGCGCGCCCAAGTCATCGGGGCGGTGGGCACCACCTTGTCGGTGGCCGCTGGCATGTGGGTGTGGCTGTCGCTGTCGGGCTGGCCCACCGGCACGCTCTGGGCTGCGCTGTGGCACAGCAGCCTGGGCCTGATGATCGGCGGCGGGCTGGTGTTGCGCTGGCTGCAACAGCGGCTGGGCGGCTTCACGGGCGACGGGCTGGGCGCCAGCCAACAGCTCTCCGAGTTGTTTGGGCTGCTGGGCTGGCTCATGGTCATCCGACCGGCATGAGCCCGGCCACCGAACTGGTGCTGCACCTGTGGCGCCACCCTTTGCCGCAAGGCCATGTCGGCCGCTGCATCGGCCAGACCGACCTCGCCGTTGACCGCCGTCGCATCAAGCGCCTGGCGCACCGCGTGCGTCAAGCCGCGAGGCGCGAAGGACTGCCTCGGGTGGTCCACACCTCGCCCCTGCAACGCTGTCGTGCGGTGGGCCGGGTTTTGCGTGCCTGGGGGTGGCGGCACCACGTCCATCCCGATTGGGCCGAGATGCACTTTGGCGAGTGGGACGGCCGCGCCTGGTCGGACATCCCCCTGCCGCAGATCGACGCCTGGTGTGCCGATTTCAGCCACCGCGCACCGCCGGGCGGGGAGAGCCTGGCCGACTTGATGCGTCGGTTGAGCCTGCGCTTGGCTGCACTGACGGCCCCACCGGCTGAGGGCCGTCGCACGGCGCTGGTGGTGACCCATGGCGGCTGCATCCAGTCGCTGCAATGGCTGCTGGCCCACGGCGCAGGGCCAGGCGAGCTGCCCCAGGCCTGGCCGTCTGCGGCCGATTGGCGTGCGCCGGTGGGCTACATGGCCCACGTCGTCCTGCACACCGCCAATGGCCTACACTGCGCGCCATCTTCTCGCATCCCCTGCCTGCCATGAGCAACACCGAACGCCCCGCCTTGCCTGACCGCCTGTCCGTCGACCCCCGCAGCCCCCACCACGTGCGGGCCGTGTTCGAACACGACATCGGCATCAAGTTCAACGACAAGGAACGGTTTGACGTCGAGGAATACTGCGTCAGCGAAGGCTGGGTGCGCGTGCCCGCCGGCAAGACGCTCGACCGCAAAGGCCAGCCCTTGATGATCAAGCTCAAGGGCAAGGTCGAAGCGTTTTACAAGTGAACGCCTGCGCGGCGCGGCCTCAGTAGCGGCTGCCCGCACCTGCCAGCCACAGGTACACCTTGGCGAAGGCCGCCACCACCCGGCGGCCCAGCCCCTTGTTCCAGGCGCTGGCTGCCGCACGCTGCAGCCGAGGCACCTCGCGGCTGGCGGCAAAATCTTGTGACAGCGCGCTGCTCAGCGTGCGCACAAAGCCCCGATCGCGCACGATCAGGTTGGCTTCCAGGTTCAGCACCAGCGACAACGGGTCGAGGTTCGATGAGCCCACCGTGGCCCACTCGTCGTCCACGCACAGCACCTTGGCGTGGAGGAACGCCGGCTCGTACTCGTAAATGCGCACGCCGTGGTACTGCAATTCCCAGTACAGCACCTTGGCCACGATGCCGGCCAGCGCATGGTCGACCTTCCCTTGCAACAGCAGGCGCACCTTCACGCCGCGGGCCGCCGCGTTGCGCAAGGCCAGGCGCACGGCCCGTCTGGGGAAGAAGTAAGGCGTGACGATGTCGATGCGGTGCCGCGCCTGGGCGATGGCCTGCAGCGCCGATTGCTCGATGGTGCGGCGTTGGCGCAGGTTGTCTCGCATCACGAAGGCCGCACGCATGGGCTCGCGCTCGGCTGCGCCACGGGCCACCTTGCCCATTTCGCCGGGCGTCAGCCGCAGGCGGGCCTGTTGCACCAGGCGCTTGAGCCGCACCACCTTGTGCTTGTCTTGCAGCCAGGCGCTCACGTCGTCGCGCCAGTCGCGGCCAAACTGCGCCCGCGTCCACATGGCCCGGATGGTGTGCAGCATGGGCGTCACCGCCGGCCCGCGCACGCCCACGGCGTAATCCAGTCGGGGCGTGTCAGACCAGCCATGGTCCAGGTCGAACCGGTCGTCGATCAGGTTGATGCCGCCCACAAAGCCCACCACCTCGTCGACCACGCACAGCTTCATGTGCATGCGGCGCCATTGGCTGGTGTCGAACAGGCCCCACAGCTTGTGAAAGGGGCGGTAGACGGCCACATGGACACCCGCACGGCGCAGTTCGGCCTGCAAGGCGTCGGCCGAATCCAGCGTGCCCACGCCGTCCACCACCAGGTGCACGCGCACCCCACGCATGGCGGCCTGCCGCACCGCCTGCAGCACACGCGACGCCTGGCCACGGTCGGACACCATGTACCAGGCCATCCACACCGTGTGGCGGGCGCCGTCGATGGCTTGGACCAGGGCCGGGAACAAGGCCTCGCCCCCGCGCAGCAGCTCAACAGTGTTGCCCCCCGTGTACACCGGGCGGCGCTGGGCGTACCAGGCCAGCCCGGCGATGGCGCGGTCGTCGGTGAGTTGCAGATCGGGTGAGCGGATGGGCATGGGGCGTTGTGAGGGCCGGGACTGCTGGCGGCCTGTCAGCCCTCAGCCAGGTCGAGCTCCACCACCAGGGGCAGGTGGTCGGACAGGCGCGGCCAGGCCCCGCCTCGCGGCACCATGATGTGCTGACAACTCAGCCCCCGGGTGTAGACACGGTCGAGTGCCAGCACCGGCACGATGGACGGGAATGTGGGCACCCGGTCGGCGTCTTGCAGGCGAGCGCGGCTCAGGCCCGCGCCTTCGAGGATGGCGTCGAGCTTCTCGTTCCAATCGTTGAAGTCGCCGGCCACGATCACCCGTGCGCCGGCGGGGATCTGCGTGTTCACCAGCTCGGCCACACGTTCGGCCTGCCGCACCCGGCTCACATGGAAGAGGCCGAAGTGGCACACCACCACGTGCACTTCGGTGCCGCGCCAGAACACCGGCACGTGCAGCAACCCACGCTGCTCGAAGCGGTGGTGAGACACGTCGTGGTGCCCCACGGGCCCCAGGGGCCAGCGGGTGAGCAGGGCGTTGCCGTGTTCGCCTTCGCGGGTGTAGGCGTTGGTGCGGTAGGCCACCTCGTAGCCTTCCGGCGCCAGGTAATCGGCCTGGGGCTGTTCGGGCCAGGCCCAGTGGCCGAAGTCGGTGCGGGAAAAGTGTTTGGCTTCGCCGTGGTGAAAGCGCCGCACTTCCTGCAGGCAAACGATGTCGGCGTCCAGCGCCTCCACGGCCAGGCCCAGGTTGTGGATCTCCAGCCGCTTGGCCGGACCCACGCCCCTCACGCCCTTGTGGATGTTGTAGGTGGCCACCCGCAAGGGGCGGGCGGACAAGGTGGACAGGCCGCCACTGCCTTCGGCAGGGCCAGGCGCGGCCTGCTTTTGCGGCGAAGCGTTCAGCCGGGTGGTCGACAGCGGGTTGTGCACGGAAGTCCCCTCACGCGGTGCTCGCACCGCTTCCTTCTGCCTTCAAAGATAGCGCAGGGGCGGGCCCTTGTGTGTGGGAACAATCGGGTGGTTTGACCCTGATTCAGCCCCTGTGGCTGCTTTGGGGGGCCCGGCGCTGGCCCAACTGCAGGATGGCCTCGGCGTTCGACGGCGAAAAACAGCGGTCGGCCGCCTCGTGCCAGGGCAGCCAGACGAACTGCGTGTGCTCGGCCGGGGCCAGGGTGATGGGGGTGTCGCGCGGCACCTGCAGCCCGAACACGCGTTCCGTGTTGTGGGTCACGCCCGGGGCGTAGCGGGCGCGCCAGATGGGGTAGATCTCGTAGACGTTTTCCACGCCCCAATCCTGCAAAGCAGAAACCGGCACCCCGTGGCTGCCCACGGTGATGCCGGTTTCCTCAGCCACCTCGCGCGCGGCGGTGGTGGCCCAATCTTCGTCCAGGGTGTCTTTCGAGCCGGTCACGCTCTGCCAGAACCCTGGCTGCTTGGCGCGCTCGATGAGCAGCACCTGGAGGTCGGCACTGTGGATCACCACCAGCACCGACTGCGGGATCTTGTGGGGGACAACGTCAGCCATCCCCCAGTGTGTCACAGCGTGCCTTGGTCGCGCACGCGGTGGATCTCGGCGATGTCCACCGTCCACACCAGCCCGTCGCCGATGGCGCCCGTGCTGCAGTGATCGAAGATGGCCTGCCGGATGGGGCCCACCATGTCGTCACTGGCCAGCACGCACACCATCACCTTGGGGGTGAAGTCGGTGAGCTCTTCCTTCACCGTGCGTTTGTCGATCGCCGCCGGGGCCGTGAAGCCCTCGGCCTTGAACACCGTCACCCCGGGGAAGTTGGGGATCTCACGCAGGGCTTCCTGCAGTCGCTCCAGCCGGCTGGGGCGGATGATGGCTCGGATTTCTTTCATGGGTACTCCTTCAGCGGGTCAGGCCTCAGCGGGCTTTTCATCGAACCAGCGGTACAGCGTGGGCAGCACCACCAGGGTCAGCAGCGTCGACGAGATCAAACCGCCGATCACCACGATGGCCAGCGGGCGCTGGACTTCAGAGCCCGGGCCGGTGGCGAACAGGAAGGGCACCAGGCCCAGCAGGGCGACGGTGGCCGTCATCATCACCGGGCGGAAGCGCTGCACGCAGCCTTCACGCACGGCCTCTGCCACGGCCATGCCGTCTTCGCGCAGGCGGCGGATGCAGGTCACCAGCACCACGCCATTGAGCACCGCAATGCCCCACAGCGCAATGAAGCCCACCGACGCCGGCACGCTCAGGTACTCACCTGTCACGAAAAGACCGATCACCCCGCCGATCGAGGCGAACGGCAGCACGGTGATGATCAGCGAGGCCAGCTTGATCGAGTTGAACAGCAGGAACAGCAGGAAGAAGATGGCCGCGATCGTCAGGGGCACGATCACCGACAGCGTCTCCATGGCGCGTTCCATGTTCTCGAACTGCCCACCGTAGACGAAGTAGTAGCCCTCGGGCACCTTGACTTCCTTCTCGATGCGCTGCTGCACCTCGGCCACGAAGCCGGCCAGGTCGCGGCCTTCCACGTTGGCGCCCACCACCACGCGGCGCTTGGCGCTTTCGCGGCTGATCTGGGCCGGGCCGTCCACCAGCTTGATGCTGGCGACACTCGACAGCGGCACCTGCGCACCACCCGGAGCGGGCAGCAGCGTGGCCCCGATGGCCTCGGCAGACTGACGCGCCTCGGCCGGGAAGCGCACGGTCACGCTGTAGCGGCGCTCGCCTTCGTACAGCGTGGTGACGTCTTTGCCACCGATGGCCGTCTCGATCACCGCCTGCACATCGGCCACGTTCAAGCCAAAGCGGGCGATGGCCTGGCGGTCGATGTCGATGGTCAGCGCCTGCTGCCCAGACAGCCGCTCGATGCGGATGTCGCGGCTGCCGTCCACGCCCTTGAGCAAACGTGCGATCTGCTCGGAGATGCGGCGCAGCTCGACCAGGTCGTCGCCGAACACCTTCACCGCCAGCTGCGAGCGCACGCCGGTCACCATCTCATCGACGCGCTCCGAGATGGGCTGCGACAGCACGATCTGCACACCGGGGATGGTGGACAGGCGCTTGCGGATGTCCTCGTCGATCTCGTCCTGCGTGCGTTCGGACTTGGGGTCCAGCAGCACAATCGGATCCGATTCGTTCGGGCCAGCCGGGTCAGCCGGCGACTCGCCACGGCCCAGCTTCGAGACCACCATGCGCACGCCCGGCACCTCGGCCACTTTCTTCATCGCGTCCATCTCCATGCGGACGGATTCGTCCAGCGAGATGCTCGGCACGCGGTTGATCTGCGGCGTCAGCGCACCTTCCTTCATGGTCGGCATGAAGGACTTGCCCAGCAGCGGGAACAAGGCCAGCGAGCCCAGCAACAGCGCGACCGAGACGGCCAGCGTGGTGCGGTGGGCGTGCGTGGCGCCGTCCAGCAGCTTCAGGTAGTGCTTCTTCAGGAAGGCGATCAGCTTGGTGTCGTGGTCTGCACCGCCCTTGAGGAAGTACGAGCACAGCACCGGCGACAGGAACAGCGACACGGCCAGCGACACCGCCAGGGCGATGGCGATGGTCAGCGCCAGGGGCGCGAACATCTTGCCTTCGATGCCTTGCAGCGTCATCAGCGGCAGGAACACCAGGATGATGATGGCGATGCCGAAGATGGTCGGCGTGGCCACCTCGGTCGTGGCCTGCAGCACCGTGCGCACCTTCGAGCCCTTGCCCTCGGTGGCCTGACCCAGCTTGTGATAGACGTTCTCCACCACCACCACGGTCGCGTCCACCATCAGGCCAATGGCGATCGCCAAGCCCCCCAGTGACATCAGGTTGGCCGAGATGCCGTAGCGGTTCATCATGATGAAGGTGGTCAGCGGCGCGATGATCAGCGTCGCCACCACGATCAGGCTGGAGCGCACGTCACCCAGGAAGATGAACAGCACCACCACCACCAGGAAGATGCCCTCGATCAGCACCTTGCCCACCGTCCACAGGGCCGAATCGACCAGGTCGGTGCGGTCGTAGTAAGGCACGATCTGCAGGCCATCGGGCAGCATGCCCTTGCTGTTGATCTCGTCCACGCGCTCCTTCACGCGGGTCACGATCTCCTTGGCATTGCCGCCGCGCATCATCAGCACGATGCCCGACACGCCTTCGGTGTAGCCACCCTTGACGATGGCACCCTGGCGCACCTCGGAGCCGATCTGCACCTTGGCCACGTCTTTGACGAAGACGGGCACGCCCTTGTCTTCCTTGACGACGATGTTGCCGATGTCCTCCAGCGTGCGGATCAGGCCCACACCGCGGATCAGGTACTGTTCGGTCACCTGGGGCAGGATGCCGCCGCTGGTGTTGGCGTTGTTCGAAGCAATCGCCTGCACCACCTGCTGCACCGACAAGCCGTAGTGACGCAGGCGGGCCGGGTCGACCAGCGCCTGGTACTGCTTGACGTAGCCGCCTTGCGAGTTGATCTCGGCCACGCCGGGGATCGAACGCAGCAGCGGGCGCACCACCCAGTCCTGCACGGTGCGGCGCTCGGCCAGCTCCTGCGGGGTCAGGGCCCGTTTGCCATCGTCCTTCTTCTCCAGTGTGTACTGATACACCTCGCCCAGACCGGTGGACACCGGGCCCAGCACGGGCACGATGCCGGCCGGCATGCGCGGCGTCACCTCGATCAGCCGCTCGGTCACGAGCTGCCGCGCGAAGTACACGTCGGTCGCATCGGTGAACACCAGCGTGATGATCGACAGGCCGCTCTTGTTGAGCGAGCGCATCTCGGTGATGCCGGGCAGGCCGGTCATCGCGATCTCCAGCGGCACGGTCACGAAGCGCTCGATCTCTTCAGGCGAGCGCCCCGGGGCCTCGGTGGCCACCTGCACCTGCACGTTGGTCACGTCAGGGAAGGCGTCCACCGAGAGCTTCAAGGCGGCGCGCAGGCCGAAGCCGCACACCACCAATGCGAGCACGCACACCACCAGCCGCTGGCTGAGGGCGGCACGGATGAGGGATGCAATCATGGGATCACTCCAGTTCCGCGCGCTTGCGCTCGTTGTTGAGGTGGAAGGCACCTTCGATCACCACCGAGGTGCCCACCTTCAGGCCGGACACCACAGGACGCATGCCCTCGCTGGCCGGGCCCAGGGTCACAGGCGTCAAGCGGAAGCGGTCGGGTGCGGTCTGCACGTAAACGTGGTCCTTGTCGTTGTCGCGGACCACAGCCAGCGAGGGCACGGCCAGTGTGTCCACGGCGGCGCCTGCCAGCTTCATCGTGGCCAGCATCTGCGGCTTGAGGGCCTGGCCCGGGTTGGCCACCTGGGTGCGGATCGGCACGGTGCGGGTCTCGGGCGACACGGTGTCGCCCACGCGCACCACCTTGCCGGACAAGGTCTTGCCGATGGCCGGCACATTGATCTCGACGGTTTGGCCGGCTTGCGCGCCCGAGGCATCTCGCTCAGGCAGCGCACCCACCACCCACACGTTGCTCAGGTCGGCCACGGTGAACAGCGGGTCGCCTGGCTGGGCCACCTGGCCCTGGCTGACCTTGCGGTCGATGATGACGCCCGATTGCGAGGCCACCACCAGCGCGTGCGGGTAAAGGCTGCCCGAATCCTTGAGCTTGGCGATGGCGTCGCGCGGGATGCCCAGCAAGGCCAGCTGGTCGCCAGCGGCGCGCAACTCGGCACGGGCCACCGACAGCTCGGACTCACGGCGCTGCAGCTCGGCCGAGCCGATCACATCGGCCTGGATCAGCTGGCGGGCGCGTTCAGCGGCGCGCTCGGCCTGTTGGGCCGTGGCGTGGGCACGGAGGTAAGTCAGCTGGGCGCTGCTCAACTCGGGGCTGGCCACGTGGGCCAGCACCTGGCCGGCTTTCACGCGGTCGCCCACTTCGGCGAGCACCTGGGTCACGCGGCCGGTGACACCAGCGCCAATGCGGGCCACTTCGCGCTCATTGGCCTCGATGCGGCCGCTGATTTCCTGGGTGATGGCCAGTTTGACCTGGGCCACCGGGGCCACCTTGAATTGCGAGGCCATCGCGGCTGGGACGATCACGTCCATGGCGTCGGTGGCGGCTGCGGTGCCCGAAGCGGCAGGCGCGGCGCTGGCCGCGGCAGAGGCGCTGGCTTCAGGTGCAGCCTTGTCCTGGCCGCAACCGGCGATCGACAGGCCCAGCATCGTGGCCAGCATCAGTCGGCAGGCCGTGTGGAGAGGGGTGTGGATGGTCATGGTGTGGATGGGGTTCAGGGCTGAGGGGCGCTGGCCTGGGCATAGCGGCCGGCCAGCGTGTCGAGGTCGATCAGGGCGGTCTGCACCTGGAAGCGGGCGCGCAGCAACTCCATGCGGGCGCCACGCAACACGCGCTGGGCGTCCAGCACTTCCAGGATGCCGCGCTCGCCAAACTTGTAGGCGGCCTGGGCCACGCGCAAGGCGGCTTCGGCGTCTTTCACCACGCCTTCACCCAGCGAGCGCACGCGCAAGCGGGCGAGGTCCAAGGCCTGGGTGGCCAAGGCCAGCTCTTGCTCCAGCTCGGCCTGACGGCCTTCCAATCGCGTTTGCGCCCGGATCGCTTCCGATGCGGCTTCGTCGACGGCGGCCTGACGGGTGTCGAACAAGGGCAGCTGCATGCCCAGGCCGACCGAGGTCTGACGCACATCCGGCTCTTGGGACTGGCCCAGGCGCACTTCCACGCCTGGCCAGCGGCTGGCCTTCGCGCCCTCGGTCTGGGCGCGTGCGCGGTCCAATTCAGCGCGCAAGGTGCGCAACTCCGGGTTCTGTGCTGCCACCTGTTGGCGCAGCGTTTCCAGGGCGGGCACCTCGGCCTCGGCGGGCAGCTGCCCGCCCACCGTCCAGCGCGCGGGCAGCTGGCCGGCAGCCAGGCGGTTGAGGCTCACCAGCACCTGCTCGGCTTGCAGGCGAGTGGTCTGCACGCGCTCACGCGCCTGCACGATTTCGGCGCCCGCCTTGATCATTTCGTAGCGCGGGGCTTCACCGCTGTCGACCCGCACCCGCACGCGTTCGCGCACGTCTTCCAGCAGGGCCAGTTCTTCGGCCAGCACCTCGGCTTCGGCGCGGCGCAGCAGGTATTCGGCCGCCAGGGCACGGGTGTCGCTCACCAACAGGTTGCGGGCCAGACCAATGCCTTCTTCGCTGCCTTGCGCGGCGGCTTGAGCGGCGTCCAGGCGGGCCTGGCGGGCGCTGGGGTTCTCGATGAGTTGCGACACGCCCCAGGCTTGGGCGCTGCCCGTCGGCGTGCCCGGCATGCGGGCGCGGTTGCGGCCCATCTGGAATTCGGCGCGCGGGTTGGCGTAGACCTGGGCGCCACGAACGGCAGCCTGCGCGCTCACGCTGGCCTGCTGGGCTTGCCGCAGGCCGGGGTTGTGGGTGAGCACCGTCTGGATCAACTCCTGGATGCCGATCACCCGCTCACCGGCCTGGGGCGGCGCGGACATCGGCATTTCCACGGTCGCGGCGCTCAACCAGGTGTTGGGCGCTGTGCTCGCAGCGCGTGGGGCGGTTTGGGCGCCAGCGTGGGGCGCGAGCCAGGCCAGGCAAAGCATGGCCACACCTGTCTGGACGACAGGCCTCAGGGAACGATGGGTCATGGGCAGGTCAACCGCTCGGTGGCGGTCCAACAGAAGAGGGGGGCGGGTGTGGGTCACCCGCATCCGCCCGTCGCGACACCGACGGGCGAGCCTGATGGGGATCAGGCCAGGCGCGGCGGCCGCAGCAGCTTGGAGCAGCGCTGGGTGAGCGCCAGCTGTTGCAAGACGGGGTTGCCACCAGCCAGGGGCAAGGCACCCACGACCGACATGGCGGTGTGCCAGGGCAGGTCGCCACAATCGTCGTCGCCCGGGTCGTGATCCGGGGACTTGGGCTCAAGGTCGGCCTGTGCGGCCGCAGCTTCTTGCATGACCGTGTCGAGCACGGGCCATTGGCGGGCCAGGTCGTTGACGCCCACCAGGTGCTCCGCCATCACGGTGGCCGGGGGTTCATGGGCCATCACCGCCAGATCGGCCCGCAGGTCCGCCATGGCCGTGCTGGTGCAGGCCATGATGGCCAACACCCACAGGAGCATGTGACGGAGCAAGGGTTTCAAAGCGAGGGGTGCGCCAGGCGCGGGGTGACGGTTTTTGTCCATACGCAAGGGCAATGCCAGCTTGCGCTTGGGTGAATTCTGGCACGCAGGGGCGGCGCCAGACACACGCGGACGCCAACATTGCCAGCCAGCAACGCGGCAGAAACCTCCCAGAAACAAAACAGGACACCCGAGGGCGTCCTGTTTTCAGATGGCGATGTGGCCTTCACCACATCGGTGCACGATCAGGCGGCGGGGGCCTGGCCGGCTTGGGCGTTGCGCAGGCGGATGTGCAGCTCGCGCAACTGCTTTTCGTCCACGTTCGACGGGGCGCCGGTCAGCAGGCACTGGGCGCGCTGGGTCTTGGGGAAGGCGATCACGTCACGGATCGACTCGGCCTTGGTCATCAGCGTGACCAGGCGGTCCAGGCCGAAGGCCAGGCCACCGTGCGGCGGTGCGCCGTATTGCAGGGCGTCCAGCAGGAAGCCGAACTTGACCTTGGCGTCTTCGTCGGTGATCTTCAGGGCCTTGAACACCTTGGACTGCACTTCGGCGCGGTGGATACGGATCGAGCCGCCACCCAGCTCCCAGCCGTTGAGCACCATGTCATACGCCTTGGCGATGCACTTGCCCGGGTCGGTGTCCATGTAGTCCTCGTGACCATCCTTCGGTGCGGTGAACGGGTGGTGCACGGCGTTCCAGCGGTCTTCGTCCTCGTCGTACTCGAACATCGGGAAGTCGACCACCCACAGCGGGGCCCAGCGGTCTTCGAACAGGCCGGCCTTCTTGCCGAAGTCGGAGTGACCGACCTTCAGGCGCAGCGCGCCGATGGCGTCGTTGACGATCTTTTCCTTGTCGGCACCGAAGAAGATCAGGTCGCCGTCCTTGGCGCCGGTGCGCTCCAGGATCTTGGCGATGGCCGCGTCGTGCAGGTTCTTGACGATGGGCGATTGAAGGCCGTCACGGCCCTTGGCCACTTCGTTGACCTTGATCCAGGCCAGGCCCTTGGCGCCGTAGATCTTGACGAACTCGGTGTAAGCGTCGATTTCGCCGCGGCTCATGGTGCCGCCACCCGGCACGCACAGGGCCACCACGCGGCCACCCTTCGTGGTGGCGGGGGTCGAGAAGACCTTGAAGTCCACGTCGGCCATCACGTCGGTCAGCTCGGTGAACTGCAGCTTGACGCGCAGGTCGGGCTTGTCCGAGCCATACAGGAACATGGCGTCGGCGTACTTCATGACCGGGTAGGCGCCCAGGTCCACGTTCAGCGCCTTCATGAAGACGTGGCGGATCATGCCTTCGAACATGTCACGGATTTCCTGCTCGGTCAGGAAGCTCGTTTCAATATCGATCTGGGTGAACTCGGGCTGGCGATCGGCGCGCAAATCCTCGTCGCGGAAGCACTTGGTGATCTGGTAGTAGCGGTCGTAGCCGGCCACCATCAGCAGCTGCTTGAACAGCTGGGGCGACTGGGGCAGCGCGTACCACGTACCGGGCTGCAGGCGCACCGGGACCAGGAAGTCGCGAGCGCCCTAGATCGG
>JBEEJT010000094.1:0-11597 GCA_041169085.1 Pseudomonadota bacterium
CAGTGCGAGGTAGGCCTGGATCTTGTCCATCTGCAGCTGCGAGGCCTGGGCGCCGATCATGGTTTCGGTGTCGAGCGGCGAGCCTTGCTTGATCGCGGCGACGCGGGCCAGGCAGCGTTCCATGAACTTCTCGTAGATCGATTCCTGGATCAGCGCGCGGCTCGGGCAGGTGCACACCTCGCCCTGGTTGAAGGCGAACAGCACCAGGCCTTCGATGGCCTTGTCGAGGAAGGCGTCGTCCTGGGCCATCACGTCTTCGAAGAAGATGTTGGGGCTCTTGCCACCCAGCTCCAGCGTGGCGGGGATCAGGTTGGCGGCCGCGGCCTGGCCAATGACCTTGCCGGTGGCCGTCGAGCCGGTGAAGGCGATCTTGGCGATGCGCTTGGAGCTGGCCAGCGGCATGCCGGCTTCGCGGCCAAAGCCGTTGACCACGTTGAGCACGCCAGGGGGCAGCAGGTCGGCGATCAGCTCGACCAGCACCAGGATGGAGATGGGGGTGCTTTCAGCGGGCTTGAGCACCACGCAGTTGCCGGCGCCCAGCGCAGGGGCCAGCTTCCAGGCGGCCATCAGGATGGGGAAGTTCCAGGGGATGATCTGGCCGACCACGCCCAGGGGCTCGTGCAAGTGGTAGGCCACGGTTTGCTCGTCGATCTCGCTGATCGAGCCTTCCTGGGCGCGCACGCAGCCAGCGAAGTAGCGGAAGTGGTCCACGGCCAGCGGGATGTCGGCGGCCAGGGTTTCGCGGATGGGCTTGCCGTTGTCCACGGTCTCGGCGTAAGCCAGCTTTTCGAGGTTGGCTTCGAGGCGGTCGGCGATCTTCAACAGGATGTTGGAGCGCTCGGCCGGGCTGGTCTTGCCCCAGGCGTCTTTGGCGGCGTGGGCGGCGTCCAGCGCCAGTTCGATGTCGGCTTCCATCGAGCGGGCGGCCTGGGTGTAGACCTTGCCGTTGATCGGGGTGACCACGTCGAAGTACTGGCCGCCAAGCGGGGCCACGAACTTGCCGCCAATGAAGTTGTCGTAGCGGGCCTTGTAGGTCAGGGGGGCGCCGGCGGCACCGGGGGCAGCGTAGATCATGGGTCGTCCTCGTATCGGTTTGAGAAAGGCGTCAGCCACTGGGCTGGCCCCCTGCTCAACTCAACTTCCATGCCAACCGTTCAAGCCGACATCGGACGCCCATCGGGCCCAGGCTTCAGCAGCTCGCTGCGCCGCTTTGCGCAAGGACGGAACACCTGTCCCCATCGGGGAAGCAGCCGTGTGCGACAAAATGGAACACGAGCTGTTTCATGGCCTCGGCCATGGCGGCCTCGAAGGGCGAGTGGGTGGCGCCCGACACCCAGTACAAACGCGAATGGGGCCAGGCCTGATGTACCGCCCAGGCGTTGGCGGGCGGGCACACCCAGTCCAGCGTGCCTTGCACGATGGCCGCCTGGCGCTGTCCCAGACTCGCCAACCCAGCCAACAAGGCACCGGGCGCCAGGAAGCAGGCGTGGCGCAGGTAATGGGTCTGAATGCGCCCCCGCGCCAGCAGCTCGGCCTGGCGCTCGGGTGGGGGCCAGCTGGCGGCCACATCGGGCGGGCTCTGCACCTGTTCGAGCGTGGCCTCCCAGTGCAGCCAGCGCTGCAGGGCGGCCACATCGCCCTGGGCCAGGGCTTGGGCATAAGCCTCGATGACGGCGGCCGCAGCAGGCGCAGGGCCAGCGCCTGCGAGGCCGGGCAAGGCCAGGAAGTGGGCATGGGCCTGCGGACGCAAGCGCCCGGCGCCCGCGCAGAACCAGTCAAGGTCGTCGGCGCCCCCCAGGAAGGGCGCCCGCAACAACACGCCCAAACAGCCTGCAGGATCGGCTTGCGCCACCGCCATGGCCAGCGTGGCGCCCCACGAGCCGCCCACCACCAACCAGGCGGCCACGCCCAGGTGCCGGCGCAGGGCCACCACGTCACGCACCAGGTGGGCCGTGGTGTTGGCCTCCAGGCCGCCCTGGGGGGTGCTCTGGCCGCAGCCGCGCTGGTCCATGAGCACGACACGGCAGCGGTCGAGCGGGAAGAAGCTCAGGTGCCGGGCGCTTGAGCCACTGCCGGGGCCGCCATGCAAGACCACCACGGGCAAACCCGCAGGGTTGCCATGTGCCGACCAATGCACGCGGTGGCCGTCGCCCACAGGCAGCCAGCCTTCGTCTGAAGCTGGCACGGGGTGTGCAGTGCAAGCAAGGTGTTGATCGGTGGGCATGACCCGATGCTAGCAATGCGCGGGCCCCGGTGTCAGGCCCCATCGCCACCACGCCACCGCGTCGCGGTGAACACCAGCACATGAGAAAGCTGGTGCCTGTTCGACCTTGATTGGAGATCCGACATGACCTGGGAAACCCCCGCTGCCATCGACCTGCGCTTCGGCTTCGAGATCACGATGTACATCGCCACGCGCTGAGCCTGAGGGCACGCCCCGGCCGGTCCTTCCCCCGGCCGACCGGGGCGCTCCAGCCACCGCCCTTGTTGTGAGGTCCGCACCTTGAGAGTCCACGTTCTGGGCAGCGCCGCCGGCGGCGGCTTCCCCCAATGGAACTGCAACTGCCGCTTGTGCCACGGCGTGCGTCAGGGCAGCGTGCGTGCGCAGCCCCGCACCCAATCGTCGATCGCCGTGACGGCCGACGACACCCACTGGCTGTTGTTCAACGCCTCACCCGACATCCTGCAGCAGCTGCGCGACTGGCCCGCCGCGCAGCCCGCCCGCGCCCTGCGCGACACGGCGATCGCCGCCATCTTGCTGATGGACGCACAGATCGACCACACCACTGGCCTGTACATGCTGCGCGAACACCGCCGCCTGTGGGACATCTATTGCACCGAGCCCGTCCACAGTGACCTGTGCGAAGGCAACCCACTGATGCACGTGCTGGGGCACTACAGCGGCGTGGCCTGGCACCCGATGCCCCTCGACCCTCGGGGCTTCGAAGTGCCCCGCGTGCCCGGCTTGCACCTGCAAGCCCTGCCGCTGACCTCGAACGCGCCGCCTTACTCGCCGCGCCGAGACGCCACCGTGCCCGGCGACAACGTGGGCATGCTGTTGAGCGATCACCTCACGGGACGCACGCTGTTTTACGCGCCTGGCCTGGGCCAGATGGAGCCCCACGTGTGGCAAGCCATGCAGCGCGCCGATTGCGTGATGGTCGACGGCACCATGTGGAGCGACAACGAGATGATCGCGCTGGGGGCTTCGAGCCGAACCGCACGCGCCATGGGCCACCTGCCCTTGAGCGGCCCCGACGGCATGCTGGGCTGGCTCACCCGCTTGCCCGCCACCACGCGCAAGGTGCTCATCCACATCAACAACACCAACCCCATCCTCGACGAAGACAGCCCCGAGCGCACCATGCTCGACCGCATGGGCATCGAGGTCGCCACCGACGGCATGGAGATCACCCTGTGAGCGCCCCCCAACACGCCCTGTCGGCCATCGACGATGGCCGCCGCCCCTGGTCTGCCGACGAGTTTGAAGCGCGGCTGCGCGACAAGGGCACGAGCTACCACATCCACCACCCCTTCCATGTGCGCATGGCCGAAGGCCAACTCACACAGGCCCAGATGCAGGGGTGGGTGGCCAACCGCTACCTCTACCAGACCGCCATCCCGATCAAGGACGCGGCCATCTTGTCGAACTGTCCGGACCGGGAGATCCGCCGCGAATGGATCGAGCGCATCCTCGACCACGATGGCCGCCTGGCGAATGGCGAGCGCGAGGCCGGCGGCATCGAAGCCTGGATCCGCCTGGGCGAAGCCGTGGGCCTGAGCCGCGAAGACGTGACGTCGGAACGCCTGGTGGCGCCGGCTGCGCGTTTTGCCGTGCAGGCGTATGTGAATTTCGCGCGGCAGCAGCCCTGGCAAGAGGCGATCGCGTCGAGCCTGACCGAGCTGTTCGCGCCCCACATCCACCAGCAGCGGCTCGATTTGTGGCCCGAGGCCTACCCCTGGATCCAGCCCGAAGGCTTGCAGTACTTCCGCAACCGCCTCACCCAGGCGCGGCGCGACGTGCAGCACGGCCTGCGCTTCACCCTCGATCACTTCAGTCAGACGCGTGCCTTGCAAGAGCGCGCCCTCGACATCCTGCAGTTCAAACTCGATGTGCTGTGGGCCTTGGCCGACGCCATCATGCTCAGCCAGTGCCGCATCGAGATCACCGGAGCCAAGGCATGAGCCTCACCCCCACCGCGCCCATGGCCCACAGCGCACCAGTGCCGCCCAGCGTCAAGCTGGTGGACGTGCCCGCCGTGCGGTCGCCTTACCGGCTGCAGTTCGAACCCGCGCAAGACGCCTGGGTGTTGCTCTACCCCGAAGGCATGATCAAGCTCAACCGCAGCGCAGGCGAGATCATGCAGCGCTGCGATGGCCGCCGCCACGTGGCCCACATCGTGGCCGATCTGGAAGCCGCCTTCGGCGTGCCCGGCTTGCAGACCGACGTGCTGGCCTTCCTCAACCTCGCCAGGCTGCAGGGCTGGCTGCGCGTGCAGATGGCGGAGGCCGCATGAGCACGGCGTCGGCCGCCCGGCCCGGACCGCCCATGTGGCTGCTCGCCGAGCTCACCTACCGCTGCCCGCTGCATTGCGTGTTCTGCTACAACCCGGTCGACTTCGCCAAGACCCGGCCGGAAGACGAGCTCAGCACCGAGGACTGGTTGCGCGTGCTGCGCGAAGCCCGCGCAGCCGGCAGCGTGCAACTGGGCTTGAGTGGCGGCGAGCCGCTCATGCGCGACGACCTCGAAGCCATCGTGGCCGAGGCCCACCGGCTGGGCTTCTACACCAACCTGCTCACCTCGGGCGTGGGCCTGACCGAGGCGCGCATCGGTGCGCTCAAGGCGGCCGGGCTCGACCACATCCAGCTGTCCTTCCAGGACGCCACGCAGGAAGTCAACGACTTCCTGAGCAGCACCAAGACCTTCGAGCTCAAGCAGCGCGTGGCCCAGCTCATCAAGGGCCATGGCTACCCCATGGTGATGAACGTGGTGCTGCACCGCCTGAACATCGACCACCTCGACGACATCATTGCCATGGGCCACGCCCTGGGCGCCGAATACTTGGAGCTGGCCAACAGCCAGTACTACTCGTGGGCCCACCTCAACCGCGCCCAGCTCTTGCCCACACGCGCGCAGCTGGCCCAGGCCGAAGCCACGACCCAGCGCTGGCGCGCCAGCCTGGGCGACGCCATGCGCCTGTTCTTCGTCGTGCCCGACTACCACGGTGACCGGCCCAAGAAGTGCATGAACGGCTGGGGCAACGTGTTCCTCACCGTCACCCCGGACGGCACGGCCTTGCCGTGTCACACCGCCAAGATGCTGCCCGGCCTGGCCTTCCCCAATGTGCGCGAGCACACCATCGAGCACATCTGGTGGGACAGCGAAGGCTTCAACCGCTACCGGGGCGACGGCTGGATGAAAGACCCTTGCCGCAGCTGCCCCGACAAGGAAAAGGACCTGGGCGGCTGCCGCTGCCAGGCCTACCTGCTGGCCAAGGACCCCGAAGCCGCCGACCCGGTGTGTGCGCACTCGCCCCATCACCACCTGATCGAATCGGCGGTGCGCCTGGCCGAAGCCGGTGTGCGCGAACACCCGCTGGTGTTCCGCGCCCCCCAGGCGTCCCTGCGGCTCTCGGGTTGTGGCGGAGGCTGAGCACCAGAAAACAGCTGTAGGCTCGGGGCCAGCTTCACTCTGCCCCGCCAGCCGACATGAGTTCGCCCGCCGCCCCCTTGACCGCGCCCATGAACGGCGCCCAAGCCATGCTGCAAACGCTGGTGGATGCCGACGTCACGGTGTGCTTCACCAACCCCGGCACATCGGAGATGCACTTCGTGGCCGCGCTGGACTCGCAGCCCCGCATGCGCGGCGTGCTGACGCTCTTTGAAGGCGTGGCCACAGGCGCTGCCGACGGCTACGCCCGCATGGCCGGCAAGCCCGCCGCCACGCTGCTGCACCTGGGCTGCGGCCTGGGCAACGGCCTGGCCAACCTGCACAACGCACGCAAAGGCAAGGTGCCGGTGGTCAACATCGTGGGCGACCACGCCACTTACCACGTGCCCCTGGACGCCCAGCTGCAGTCGGACATCGAGACCGCCGCGCGCAACGTATCGAGCTGGGTGCGCACCTCGGCGAACACGGCCGCGCTGTGCGAAGACCTGAGCGAAGCCATCGCCACGGCGCGTGGCCTGCCCGGCCAGGTGAGCACGCTGATCTTGCCGGCGAACGTGTCCTGGGGCGCAGGCGGCCGCCCCGCCGCGCCGAGGCCCGCCGCCGCTCCCCTGCCGCTCGACGCCACCACCCTGGCCGCGGTGACCCGCGCCTTGCAGGCCGGCCCGCGCACGGTGTTGTTGCTGGGCGCGCAAGCCCTGCAAGGTGAAGCGCTCCTGGACGCCGCGCGCATCGCCGCGCACACCGGCGTGCGCCTGCTCGCTGAGGTGTTCCCCGCCCGCATCCAGCGGGGCGCCGGTCTGCCCCATGTCGAGCGCCTGGCCTATTTCGCCGAATTGGCGGGGGTGCAACTCGCGGGCGTCGAGCACCTGGTGCTGATCGACGCCAAGGCCCCCGTGTCCTTTTTCGCTTACCCCGGCAAGGCCAGCGAGTTGACGCCTGCGGGCTGCCAGGTCCATGTGCTGGCTTCCCCCTCGCAAGACGCCGCAGCGCACCTGCGCCAGTTGGCCCACAGCGTGGGCGCGTCGGGCGTGCAGCCCCCACGGCAAGCCCTGCAGCGCCCGCCCAGGCCCAGCGGCAAGCTGACCGCAGACAAGGTGTGCAAAGCCCTGGGCCACCACCTGCCCGAACGGGCCATCATCGTGGACGAAGCGCAAACCTCCGGCGTGATGCTGCCGCGCTTCACGGCCAACGCCCCTGCTCACGACGTGCTCACGCTGACCGGCGGCGCCATTGGCCAGGGCTTGCCCAACGCCGTGGGCGCGGCCATCGCCTGCCCGGAGCGCAAGGTGCTGGCGCTGGTGGGCGACGGCTCGGCCATGTACACCATCCAGGCGCTGTGGACGATGGCCCGCGAGCAACTGGACGTTTGCAGCATCGTCTTCAACAACCGCTCTTACGCGATCTTGAACATCGAGCTGCAACGGGTGGGCGCCCAGCAATCGGGTCAAGCCGCCCGCTCACTGATGGACTTGTCCAGCCCGCCCCTTGATTTCGCGCAGATGGCCCAAGGCATGGGCGTGAAGGCTGTGACGGTGCGCACGACGGCCGAACTCAACGACGCCCTGGCCCTGGCCATGCGCACCCGAGGGCCTTTCCTGATCGACGTGGTGGTGCCCCCCGCCGTGCCCCGCTGGAAGATGCGGCTTTTGCCACATGTGCTGGGCTCGCTCGACAGTTTGCCGCTGGGCTTGGCGCGCAGAATCAAACGCATCATTGCGCCTTGACCCCCTGGACCACGAAAGGCTGCCCCCATGGCCGTCAGCGTGTTCGACATCTTCAAGATCGGCATCGGCCCGTCCAGCTCGCACACCGTGGGCCCCATGCGGGCGGCGCGCATGTTCGTCGAGCGTCTGGCCCAGCTGGGCTTGTTGAGCCGCTGCCACCGGCTGGAGGTGGCGCTGTATGGCTCGCTGGGCGCCACAGGCAAGGGCCACGGCAGCGACAAGGCGGTGTTGCTGGGCCTGAGCGGCCACGAGCCTGAAGGGGTGGACGTGGACGCGGTGCCCGCGCTGCTGGCCGACATCCGCGCCTCGGGCCGCCTCACGCTGGGCGGCGCCGCTCCGGGCCACACCATCGCCTTCCACGAAGCCACCGACTTGCTGTTCAAGCGCCGTGAAGCGCTGCCCTTCCACGCCAATGGCATGGCCTGCACGGCCTTCGATGCGGCGGGGCAAGCGCTCGAAGCCCACCGCTATTACTCGGTGGGCGGCGGCTTCGTGGTGAGCGAACACGTGGCCGAAGACGGCAGCCGCCACAAGGTGGTGGCGCCCGACACCACGGTGCTGCCTCACCCCGTCCCGAACGCCGCAGCGCTGTTGAGCTGGACCGCGCGTGAAGGCTGCACCGTGGCCGAAGTGATGCGCCGCAACGAACGCCACTGGCGCACCGATGCCGAGATCGACGCGGGCCTGCTGCGCATCTGGCAGGTGATGCAAGCCTGCGTGCAACGCGGCTGTGCCACCGACGGCACCCTGCCCGGTGGCTTCAAGGTCAAGCGGCGCGCCGCCGACCTGCACCGCCAACTCACCGCCCACCCGGAATCGGCCCTGAGCGACCCGCTGCAAACACTGGACTGGATCAACCTCTACGCCCTGGCCGTGAACGAAGAGAACGCCGCAGGTGGCCGCGTGGTCACGGCCCCCACCAATGGCGCCGCGGGCATCGTGCCGGCGGTGCTGCATTACTACCGCCGCTTCATCCCGGGCGCCAGCGACAGCGGCGTCATCGACTTCCTGCTCACGGCGGGCGCCATCGGCATCCTCTACAAAGAGAACGCCAGCATCAGCGGGGCCGAAGTGGGCTGCCAGGGCGAGGTGGGTGTGGCGTGTTCCATGGCGGCCGGCGCCTTGTGCGCCGTGATGGGCGGCTCGCCCGCGCAGGTCGAAAATGCCGCCGAGATCGGCATGGAGCACCACCTGGGCCTGACCTGCGACCCGGTGGGCGGTCTGGTGCAGATCCCCTGCATCGAGCGCAACGCCATCGCAGCGGTGAAGGCCGTGAACGCGGCGCGCATGGCCCTGCGTGGCGACGGCACCCACCACGTGAGCCTGGACAAGGTGATCCAGACCATGCGCGAGACCGGCGCTGACATGCTGACCAAGTACAAGGAGACGGCCCGGGGCGGGCTGGCCGTCAACATCGTGGAATGTTGAGGGTCGCCCGCGCCTGCTGGCCTGTTGGCGCCTGCTCTAACATCGGCGCATGACCCCACCTCCCTATCCACCCCGCAGCCGCTGGCTGTTCGCCGACTCCGAGCTGGGCTGGGCCCGTCTGGAGGGCCCCCACCTGCTCATCCAGCTGTCGGCGGCCCACGTGGTCTTGCCTGGCGAAGAGGGGCGTGACGTCTCGGGGCACCTGAGTGGCCTGACCCTGGTGTGCGAACACGTGCGCCCGGCCCCTGGTGAAGCCTGGCCAGACTGGCGGGAGGTGCTGGGCCGTGTCAGCGAAGGGCGCTGGCAAGGCGCTGGCGACTGGCAACGGCATTGGCCGCTCGATGCGCCGGTGCAGGTCGGCCCCTTGCGTTTGCAGTGGCACCTGGCCAACCACACCGAGCTCACCCTGCACGGCCAAACCCTGTACCTCGATGGCTTGGAGCGGGCGCGGTTTCACGCGTCACTGGCATGTTGAGCGGGCCCTCGGTATCATCTGCGGGTTAACCATAGCCCCCAGCAGTACCCACCGCACGCCGTGCTGGCGATGCGTTTGCTTCGCACCATGCCCCGCATCCAGTTCGATCTCCCCGATCGCTTCATCTTCTCGACCGACGTCGCCATCTACATCAACCACGTCAACCAGGGCGGTCACCTGGACAACGCCTTGCTGCTGACGCTGGTCTCTGAAGCCCGCGTGCGCTTTTTCAAGTCGCTGGGCTACCGCGGCGAGATCGACATCGAAGGCCACACGCTGGTGGTGGGCGACATGCTGGCGCAGTACAAGTCGGAGGCCTTCCACGGTGAAACCATGATCGTGCAGATGGTGCCCGCCGACCTCAACAAATACGGCTTCGACATCGTCTTCCTGCTCACCGACCGCGACAGCGGCCGTGAAGTGGCCCGAGGCAAGACCGGTGTGGTCTTCCTCGACAACCACGCCGAACATGGCGCCAAGAAGGTGGCGCCGCCACCGGCCGCGCTGATGGCCAAGTTGCGCGCCCTGGGGGCCACGCTGTGAGCGCATCGGGCCACAGCGCCTTGCAGTTCCTGAGCTTCGAGCTCAGCGAAGACACCGACGGCGTTTGCACGCTCGACGCCGAAGCCAGCACGGCCCCCGATCAGGCCCCAGCCGTGATGGCCGAGGTTCATCAGGTGCTGGAATGGGCGCGCCAGCGCTTTGCCGCCAGCGAAGGCCCGCTGGACGAAGGCCACGACTGGCAGCACGAGGTGCACACCCGCACCGAGGCGGGCCGCGACCACGACTGGCACACGGTGGCACTCACCTTGAGCGCCTCACCCCGCTTCGTGGACGCCTTCCGTCGGCGCTTTGGCGCGAACCTGGCCGACGCGTGAGGCGGCGTCAGGCCTTTGCGCGGGGCGGCAAGCCCAGCATGCTGGCGCCCACGGACTCGGCCACCTCGATGCCGTCCACGCCGGCCGACATGATGCCGCCCGCGTAGCCCGCGCCCTCACCCGCCGGGTAGAGCCCGCGCACGTTGAGGCTCTGGTGGTCACGGCCCCGGGTGATGCGCAAGGGCGATGAGGTGCGCGTCTCGACGCCGGTCAGCACCGCGTCGGGCATGTCGAAGCCCTTGATGCTCTTGGCGAACACCGGCAGCGCTTCGCGGATGGCATCGAGCGCGTAGTCCGGCAGGCTGCCGTGGCCCCGCTGGGCCAGGTCAGTGAAGTGCACGCCGGGCTTGTAAGACGGCATCACCGCGCCCACGGCCGTACTGCGCTGGCGCCGGATGAAGTCGCCCACCAGGGCGCCCGGTGCCTGGTAGCCGCCGCCGCCCAGCTCGTAGGCGCGCGACTCCCAGTAGCGCTGGAAGGCCATGCCGTCCAGCGGGTTCACGGGGCCTTCCTTCAGGCCGTCCTGGCGGTAGTCTTGCGGCGAGATGCCCACGACGATGCCGGCGTTGGCGTTGCGCTCGTTGCGCGAGTACTGGCTCATGCCGTTGGTGACCACGCGGTTGGGCTCGGAGGTGGCCGCCACCACCGTGCCGCCCGGGCACATGCAGAAGCTGTAAACCGAGTAGCCGTTGCTGGCGTGGTGCGCCAGCTTGTAGTCGGCCGCGCCCAGGATGGGGTTGCCGGCATTGGGGCCAAAGCGGGCCTTGTCGATGACGCTTTGCGGGTGCTCGATGCGGTAGCCGATGGAAAACGGCTTGGCCTCCATGAAGACACCCCGCTCGTACAGCATGGCGAAGGTGTCGCGGGCGCTGTGGCCCAGGGCCAGCACCACGTGGTCAGACAGGATCTGTTCGCCCGACGCCAGCACCACGCCGCGGATGTGGCGCGCGTCGTCGGGGCCGTCGATCAGCAGGTCGGTCACGCGCTGCTCGAAGCGGATCTCACCGCCCAGGGCCACGATGTCGGCGCGGATCTTCTCGACCATGCTGACCAGGCGGAAGGTGCCGATGTGCGGCTTGCTGACGAAGAGGATTTCTTCCGGCGCACCGGCCTTGACGAACTCGGTCAGCACCTTGCGCGTGAGGTGGCGCGGGTCGCTGATCTGGCTCCAGAGCTTGCCGTCCGAGAAAGTGCCCGCCCCGCCTTCGCCGAACTGCACGTTGGACTCGGGGTTGAGCTCGCGCTGGCGCCACAGGCCCCAGGTGTCTTTGGTGCGCTGGCGCACTTCCTTGCCGCGCTCCAGCACGATGGGCCGCAGCCCCATCTGCGCCAGGATCAGCGCGGCGAACAGGCCGCAGGGGCCGAAGCCGATCACCAGCGGGCGCGGGCGGGCCGTGGCGTCGCCGGCAAAGAAGCCCGCC
>JBEEJT010000095.1:0-3032 GCA_041169085.1 Pseudomonadota bacterium
ATGCGCCGCTCCGAGGAGCGTTGCAGCGCCGCCAGGCGTGAGGCTCGGACCACCATCGCAACCACGCTCACCCGCTGTTCTCGCGGTGAGTCCTTTCCCCGAACGCAGTGGCATCTTTCAAACTTGCTTTGGAGCCAACATGAGCGCTGTTCTCAAATCCCAAAATTCCGCTGATCAGGCCATCGCCGACCTGTCCCTCGCCGCCTGGGGCCGCAAGGAAATCCGCATTGCCGAGACCGAGATGCCCGGTCTGATGGCGATCCGCGAAGAGTTCGCCAAGACCCAGCCTTTGCGCGGCGCGCGCGTCACCGGCAGCCTGCACATGACCATCCAGACCGCCGTGCTGGTGGAAACGCTGCAAGCCCTGGGCGCCAGCGTGCGCTGGGCCAGCTGCAACATCTTCAGCACGCAAGACCACGCCGCCGCGGCGCTGGTGGAGCGCGGCACCCCGGTGTTCGCGCACAAGGGCGAAACGCTGGCCGAATACTGGGACTTCACGCACCGCATCTTTGAGTTCGGCGCCAAGGGCTCTGAGGGCGAAGGCCCCAACATGATCCTGGACGACGGCGGCGACGCCACCTTGCTGATGATCCTGGGCAAGAAGGCCGAGAAGGACCCGTCGGTCATCGCCAACCCCACCAGCGAAGAAGAGACCTGCCTGTACGCGGCCATCAAGGCCAAGCTGGCGGTCGACTCCACCTGGTACACGCGCAAGGCCGCGCAGATCATCGGCGTGACCGAAGAGACCACCACCGGCGTGCACCGCCTGAAGGAAATGTCCGCCAAGGGCACCCTGCCCTTCCGCGCCATCAACGTCAACGACAGCGTCACCAAGAGCAAGTTCGACAACCTGTACGGCTGCCGCGAAAGCCTGGTGGACGGCATCAAGCGCGCCACCGACGTGATGATCGCCGGCAAGGTGGCCGTGGTGGCCGGTTACGGCGACGTGGGCAAGGGCTCCGCCCAGGCCCTGCGTGCGCTTTCCGCCCAGGTGTGGGTCACCGAGATCGACCCCATCAACGCGCTGCAGGCCGCGATGGAAGGCTACAAGGTCGTGACCATGGAGTACGCCGCCGACAAGGCCGACATCTTCGTCACCACCACGGGCAACAAGTCCATCATCACGCATGCCCACATGCTGGCCATGAAGGACCAGGCCATCGTCTGCAACATCGGCCACTTTGACAACGAGATCGACATCGCGTCGCTGGAAAAGTACACCTGGGAAGAGATCAAGCCCCAGGTCGACCACGTCATCTTCCCGGACGGCAAGAGGATCATCATGCTGGCCAAGGGCCGCCTGGTGAACCTGGGCTGTGGCACGGGCCACCCCAGCTTCGTGATGAGCAGCAGCTTCGCCAACCAGACCATTGCGCAGATCGAGCTGTTCACGCACAGCGACGCCTACGACGTGGGCAAGGTCTACGTGCTGCCCAAGCACCTGGACGAGAAGGTGGCGCGCCTGCACCTGAAGAAGGTGGGCGCGATGCTGACCGAGCTGACCGACGAGCAAGCGGCGTACATCGGTGTCCCGAAGCAAGGCCCGTACAAGCCCGACACCTATCGGTACTGAACCCATGAGCACCGCACAACAACCGGTGCCCATCAGCTTCGAGTTCTTCCCCCCCAACACCCCCGTCGGCAGCGAGAAGCTGAAGACGGTGGTGGCGGACCTGGCGGCCGTGCGGCCGGAGTTCTTCAGCGTCACCTATGGCGCGGGCGGCTCCACGCGCGACAAGACGCTGGCCACGGTGAAGGACATCGCAGCCATGGGCCATGAAGCGGCCCCGCACCTCAGCTGCGTGGGCAGCACGGCCGCGGGCATTGCGGAGATCCTGGACACCTACCGTGCGCAAGGCATACGCCGGCTCGTCGCGCTACGCGGCGACCTGCCCAGCGGCACGGCGGTGGCGGGCGAGTTCCGCTTTGCGTCGGACCTGATCGAATTCATCCGCAAGACGCAGGGCAGCGACTGGCACATCGAAGTCGCCGCCTACCCGGAATACCACCCGCAGCAGCGTTATGCCAAGAAGGACCTGGAGCACTTCGCCTACAAGGTGAAGGCTGGCGCCAACAGCGCCATCACGCAGTTCTTCTTCAACCCGGACGCCTACTTCCACTTCGTGGACGAGGTGCGCAAGCTGGGTGTGGACGTGCCCATCGTGCCGGGCATCATGCCCATCCACAACTACGCAAAGATCGCGCAGTTCGCGGCGCGCGACGGCATCGAGATCCCGCGTTGGGTAGCCTTAAAGATGGAAGGCTTCATGGACGACGCTGCCAGCATCCGCGCCTTTGGCGTCGAGGTGGTGGCGCGGCTGTGCGAGCGGCTCATCGCCGGTGGCGCGCCGGGCATCCACTTCTACACGTTGAACCAGAGCGCGTTGTCGCTGCAGATCTGCGAAGAGCTGAAGCTGCTGTAGGCGGCGGGCCCGGGCCGTGCCCGGGTCGCTTGCTCAGCCCTTGCGCCTGCGGGCTAGCAGCCCGGCACCCAGAGCCCCCAACACCAGCACCAGGCTGCCCGGTTCCGGCGCTGGGAACGTAACACTGCGGAAGGTCGACGCCACGGCCGCGTTGTCATAGGCCCCGGCCACGGTGCCGTGGTACGCCACCGGCGTCAGGTATTGGCCGTTGGTCTGCAGGCCCGTTGGCACATAGCCGGTCGTCGAGTTGTCGTTGATGCAGGGCAGGGACGGGTTGGCCGCGCAGGTGCCGATGGGCACGTACAGCGGTGACTGGTCATCCACCACGGCCTGGCTGGTCGGGTAGGTGCCGTAGAAGCCGGTGAAGGCACCGATGCCGATGGCGGCATTGATCATGTTGATGCCGTCCTGGAAGTCGTTGTGGTCGGTACCCAGGAACAGGCCGCCGCCCGCGCCGTTGAGCACGTTGGCGTAGTTCTGGATCCACGCGTTCTCCGGCGCGAAACCGCCCGCTGCCGTCCAGGCGGGGCCGGAGGAAATGATGCGGCCGTCGACGATCAGGTTCTTCGCCAAGCGCGCGTTGTACCAGGCCGCGATGTTCTGGTAGTT
>JBEEJT010000096.1:0-10758 GCA_041169085.1 Pseudomonadota bacterium
ATGGCCCCGAAGGCGAACAGGTCAGCGCTGACCGCGGCGCCGAGACGCCCCCACCAAGCAGGCGCCAATGGCCATCATGGCGACGGCGCTGGGCTCGGGCACCGGGCTCGAGACCACGTTGGTGAACGAGAAGGTGTGGTCGTTGTAGTCGCCCGTGCCCGCCAGGGTGCCCGGGATGTCTTCGAAGCCCACAAAGGTGCGCCCGGTGTTGTTCCAGTTGTCGATCAACAGCGCGTGGGGTTGGCCATCGCTGTTGAGGGTCCCGGGCCCGGTGTGGAAGACGTAGCCAGCGCTGTCCACCAGCAAGCGGGCGTCGATGACGCTGCCCGCCGTGAAGAAGCCCAGGTCGATGGTGGTGCCCACCGCCGTGCTGTGGTTGGGGAAGATCGGTGCGGCTCCGTTGATGGAGACGGTGCTGTCAAAGCCGGCGTCCGAGCCTTCGAACGTGATCAACACATTGCCGTCGGCTTTGACGACGATGGCGTCGCCCAAGCTCGCGTGGGCAGTCGATGCCCAGCCGATGAGGCTCATGGCCATGAGCGGGATCAGGGTACGGGCTGCAAGCATGGGGACCTCCTGGATGAATGATTCCCATGTTCATGCGACATCGCTTGGCGTCACATCCCTAGCGTTAGGGGGCCTCAGGTGCCGTGGACGTAGCTGCCGGGGGCGTCTGGCCACTTCTGGCGTCGTCCGGCTGGCCCCATGCGGGGCGGAGCCACCGGCCCAGACGAGTGCTGCTTCAGCCAATCGTGCCAGGCGGGCCACCAGGAGCCCTCATGGCGCGGGGCTTGTGCCTGCCAAGCCTCAGGGGGTTGGTACTCGCCGCCCGCCGGACGGTGGCTCAGTTGGTAGTGCCGATGGGGGTGGCCGGGCTCGCTCACCACGCCGGCGTTGTGGCCGCCGTTGGTGAGCACGAAGGTGACATCCAGCGGCAGCAGGTGCAGTTTGTAGACCGACTTCCAGGGGGCCACATGGTCTGTCACCGTGCCCACGGCAAAACAGGGCACGCGGATGTCGGTGAACCAGATCGGCGAGCCGTCCACCTCGTAGCGCCCCGCAGCCAGGTCGTTGTGCAAGAACAGCTTGTGCAGGTATTCGCTGTGCATTTTGGCTGGCAGCCGGGTGGTGTCGGCGTTCCAGGCCATGAGGTCCGATGGCTGGTCACGCTGGCCCAACATGTAGTTGCGCAAGATGCGGGAATAGACCTGCTCGTTGGATCGGAGCAGTTGAAAGGTGCCGGCCATCTGTGCGCCTTTGAGGTAGCCCTGTTCGGCCATCACGGCTTCCAGCAGGTTCACTTCGCTCTCATTGATGAAGAGCATCAACTCACCGGCCTCGCTGAAATCGCCCTGTGCGGCAAACAGGGTGATGGACGCCAGCCGGTGGTCGTGGTCTCGCCCCATGGTGGCCGCTGCGATTTGCAGCAAGGTGCCGCCCAGGCAATAGCCCACCGCGTGGACCTGGCGCTCGGGCACGGTGGCACCGATGGTGTCGAGCGCGGCCATGACGCCTTCGGTGCGGTAGGCATCCATGCCCTTGTCCCGGTCCTCGGGGCCCGGGTTTTTCCAGGAAATCATGAAGACCGTGTGCCCCTGGTCGACCAGGTACTTCACCAGCGAGTTGTGCGGCGACAGGTCGAGGATGTAGTACTTCATGATCCAGGCCGGCACGATGAGGATGGGCTCGGCCTGCACCTGCGGGGTGTTCGGGCTGTACTGGATGAGTTCGATCAGGTCGTTTTTCAACACGACCTTGCCGGGCGTGATGGCCACGTTCTGGCCCACCTTGAACTGTTCGACGCCGGCCGGCGGCTGGTGTTGGGCCTGCCGGTGGGCGTCGTCCACCCAGTTGAGGGCGCCCCGAACGAGGTTGGCCCCCAGTTCCCTCTGGGTGGCGTCCAGCACTTCCGGGTTGAGCCAAGGCAGGTTGGCGGGCGAAAGCAGGTCCAGCCATTGGCGCGCAGCGAAGGCGGCGACATCTTCGTGCTTGTGGTCCAGTCCGGGCACGCTGTGGGTCGCGCGGTCCCAACTGCGCTCCAGCCACTGGAAGCCGTCGGCCCAAGCCCGGTAAGGCCAGTGTTGCCAGGCCTCGGCGCGGAACCGGGCGTCCGGCGTGGTGGTTGGCTCCTGGTGCCACCAACGTTGGGCGACCCCCTGGGCGTCCACCAGCGCCGAACGCGCCACGTCGAGTTGCTTGCCGGGCGCCTGCAGGAGGTGGGCCAGCCAGTCCAGCCAGACCACGGCGGCCTGGCTGGGCGACAGGCCACCGAGCGCCATGCCCATGCGCCCTTGAACGTGGCGGTCGATGCCTTGCACCAGTGCTTGCCAGGCCGGGTCATCGATGGCGGTGGCAGGGGGCTGGGGGCTGTTCATGTGGCGTTCCTTGGCGTCAGATTTGCGCTTCCAGCATGGCACGACGCTGGCCTTTGGCGCGTTCCGCAGCCATCACAATTGATCGGCGTCAATGGGCATGGCAACTGTTAAACTGAATACATTGATTGTCAGAATGGCGACAAAACAAGGGCTAACCCTTAAAACTTGCGGGTGACACCTCATGCGGTTAACCCTTGTTTTTTGCCCATTGCGCCGGTTTCATCCCTCGTGCAAGGGGGTGGGGATAAAGCACGACTCGGCAAGATGAGGACGCGTTTCCAAACAGGCCTGCACGGCTGCAGGCGCAACGTGACTTCAAAGGAGCTGTCCCATGTCTTTTTCGATGACCCTGCGTTCCGCCACCGTCGTGGCCGCCCTGGCTGCCACTGGCGCTGCTCAGGCAGGCAACACCACCATCGTCACCAGCGCTTTGGTGGCCAACTCGGTCCAGGCTTTTTCGGCTGAAGCCGCCAAGGGCTTTCGCCTGACGGAGACCGTGGTCAGCCCCTTGGGCAATGCCACCACCGTTTCGGGCACGGCCACGCCCACTTTCAACCTGCCCATCACGTCGATCACCATTGACAGCAAGCTGAACATCGTGAGCGGTGACGCCAAGGGCTCGGCCTTGAAGTTCACGCGCGTCTTGGACGACGGCAGCGACACCTGGGTGATTTTGGCGAACTTCACCATCGATTACGCCAACAAGAAGGTGCTGGCCGACGCCACCATCCCGGACACCCCGACGGTCAAGCAGCAGCCCATCTACAACTTCACGGTCAACACCCCGTTGAGCGTGAAGTACAAGTTCCCGCTGAGCATCGTGGGCCACGAAGTGCTGGACAACCTGATGCTGACGGAAGAGGCCAAGGACAGCTTCATGAACGGCCTGTTGCTGGCTGATTTCATTCGCCAGACCGTGCTGGACACCACCGCGTTCGGCACCTTGACGCAAGATGTGTCGGTGAAGTTCCGCCCCAAGGCTGTGTCCACCCGTCTGTACACTGTGACCCAACCTGCGGCCCAGTGACGGATCACGCCTGCCGGACTGGCGTCCGGCGGCATGCCCACCCCGCTAGGCTTCGGCTTGGCGGGGTTTGTTTTTTTCGGCCGGCGGTGGGTGCATAGCGTTTTGGACCAAGAATCATGATCACTTACGAAAAGTCGAATCGCCTGACCTTTGTGGCTGCCGCCGTGGCCTTGGGCGTGGCAGTGGCCGCGGGCGTCTGGTGGATGCAAGGTGGCCAGGAGCCGAGTCAGGATGGCGCCCCTGCGGCCGCGAACGCCAGCAAGGGCGTGACGGACTGGTTCAAGGGCGGCGCAGGCAGCGATGAGGTGCACACGGCCTTGCACCCGAAGTACGCCGATGATGGCCGCCCCGAGGACGTCGATGAAGGCGACTGGAAGGCCTTGAACACCGGCTTGTCCAAGGCCGGCCTGGACGCCAAGCAGTCGCAGCGCATTTTGAGCTTCTTGCGCTTTCAGCATTCCTTCGAAGCCTGGCAGAACCTGGACGAGACCAAGGAACAAGACCGCCGCCGTCGCATGGGTGAGGCCCTGCTGGCCGAGATCCCGGACCGCGTGAAGTCGGGTGAGATCACCGCGGTGGAAGCCAACCTGATCGGCGCCGTCATGATCGCGGGCCTGGAGCCGGACGACCAGTCTCGCACCAAGCGCATGGAAACCTGGCAGGGCTCGATCAGCAGCATCGCGGCCATGCCCACGGACGAGCGCACGCTGCAAGAGCAGTTCAAGAAGACCGAGCACGACCGCCAGGTGGCCGCGGCCTACGACGACTGGCAAAAGCGTGACCCTGCCGACACCGACCGCACCCAAGCCAAGCTGGAACAGGCCCTGGTGGAAGTCAAGCGCGCGATCAACGCCGGCAACCAGTGAAGTGGGGCGCGGTCATCCGGGCTGCGACCTGAGGCGTTGAAGCCTGGTCACCTTCCGGATTTGCCATGCGCCACCACACCAAACTTGCCCTTCGTCGCCCCGTGCTTTTCGTGGCGCGCCGCGCATGGGTCGCCACCCTGGCCGTTTGCTTGTTGTCGGCAACGGCGGTGACCGAGGCGGCTGCAGCCTCGCTCGAGGGGCAGACTTTCGACAACCGGGCCACCCTGGACGGCAAGCCTCTGGCGCTCAATGGCCTGGGTTTGCGTGGTGTGGCCTGGATCAAGGCCTTTGTGGCAGGCATCTACGTGACCTCGCCCAGCAAGGACGGCGCCCAGTTGGTGGCCCAGGCTGGCCCCAAGCGCATCCGCCTGAAGATCATGCTGGGGGCTTCCGCCCACGAGCTGACCAAGTCGCTGGTGGGGCGCATCGAAGACCATGAGAGCACCGATTTCCAGAAGCGGGTGATGCCGCGCATGAACCTGTTGGGTGGGGCCATCGACAGCATGGGCGACCTGAAGGCGGGCGACACCGTCGACCTCGACTGGTTGCCTGGCAAGGGCACGCAACTGGTCCGCAATGGCCGCGCCGTGGGCGAGCCCGTGCCGGGCGACGACCTTTACGGGGCGGTCATGCGGATCTTCGTGGGCGACCACCCGGTGGACAAGCGCATGAAGAAGGGCCTGCTGGCGGGCGGGGTGTGAGCGTGAGCGCCGACGCGGGCCTGCTGGATCGCTTCATCGACGCCTTGTGGCTGGAAGATGGCCTGAGCGCACCCACCTTGTCTGCTTACCGGCGTGACCTGCTGGGGCTGGCCGATTGGGTGCGCGAGCACGAAGGGGTGGCCGACTTGTTGCAGGTGCAAGAGCGCCATTTGCTGGCCTACATCGATGCGCAGCATGCCGTGACCAAGGCCTCGACCAGCAGCCGCCGCCTGAGCGTGTGGCGCCGGTATTTCCGCTGGGCCGTGCGTGAGCACCTGTGTGTGGTGGACCCGACGCTGGCACTGGCCCAACCCAAGCGCCTGATGCGGGTGCCTGGCGTGATCACCGAGCGGCAGGTGGAAAGCCTGTTGCAGGCGCCGTCTCTGGACGACCCTCAGGGCCTGCGCGACCGCGCCATGCTGGAGCTGCTCTACGCCAGTGGCCTGCGCGTGAGCGAGCTGGTGGGGTTGCGCACCGTGCAGCTGGCGCTCAACGACGGGGTGGTGCATGTGTGGGGCAAGGGCAGCAAGGAGCGCCTGGTGCCGTTTGGCGAGGAAGCAGGCCTGTGGCTGGGGCGCTACCTGGAGACGGGGCGCGGTGACATCCTTGACGGCCGGGTGAGCGACGATCTGTTCGTCACGCGGCTGGGCCACCAGATGAGCCGCCAGATGTTCTGGAAGCTCATCAAGCGCTATGCGCTGCAGGCAGGCATCACGCAGTCGCTGTCGCCACACACCTTGCGCCATGCCTTCGCCACCCATTTGCTCAACCATGGCGCCGACTTGCGCGTGGTGCAAATGCTGCTGGGCCACGCCGACATTTCCACCACGCAGATCTACACCCACGTGGCCCGCGAGCGGCTCAACCAGTTGCACCGGCAGCACCACCCTCGCGCCTGAGCGGGGGACGGGCCAGCTTCAGTCTTCGCCGGCCAGGAAGGCCAGTTCGGCTTCGGTGAAGCCGGCAGCCAGCCGGGCCGCCTGGTTGAAGGGCGGCCGCAACCGGGGGGCTTCGTAGCGCTTGACCAATTGAGGGTAGAGCGTGAGGGCGTCGAGCCCGCGCTCGCCGCACAGATGGTGGAACCAACGGTTGCCGATGGCCACGTGGCCCACCTCGTCTCGGAGGATGATGTCGAGGATCTCGACGGCGCGCGGGTCGCCCGCCCGCATGAGCTTGTCCTGGATCAGCGGGGTGGCGTCCAAGCCCCGGGCTTCCAGGGTGCGGGGCACCAGCGCCATGCGGGCCACGATGTCTTCGGCGGTCTTGGCGCACATCGACCACAGGCCATCGTGGGCCGCAAAGTCACCATAGGCATGGCCCAGTGTGAGCAGGTGGTCGCGCAGCAGGCGGAAGTGGTGGGCCTCTTCGGCGGCCACGCGCAGCCAGTCCAGGTAGAAGGCGGTTGGCATGCGCGGGAAGCGCCACACGGCGTCCAGGCCCAGGTTGATGGCGTTGAACTCGATGTGGCAGATCGCGTGCAGCAAGGCCGCGCGGCCTTCCAGCGTGAAAGGCGAGCGCGAGGGCACCGCTTTGGCGGGCACCAGCGCAGGCTGTGCCGGGCGGCCGGGCAGGGCGGGCCCCTCGGCGGCCTCGGCGCTCAGGTCCGTGGCCGTCCAGTCCGGCGATTGGGGGGGCGCATCGGCCAGGCTGGCCAGCGTGTCGGCCTGCAGCGCGATCGTGGCCTGCGCCTTGCGCTCGGGGTCGGGCTCGCGCAAGGCGGCCAGGGCCAGGCGGCGAGGGTGGAATGCGTTCATCCCGCCATTGTGCGGCGCTTCATTCGGCCCAGGTGACCCAGCCGAAGTGGGCCGACACCAGGATCAGGATGCCGAAGGCGATCCGGTACCAGGCGAACGGGGTGAAGTCGTGGCTGGAGACGTAGCGGATCAGCCAGCGCACGCAACCCCAGGCCGACAGGAACGCGAACACCAGGCCCACGCTGAACAGCGGCACGTCTTCGATCGACAGCAGGGCGCGCTCCTTGTAGAGGCTGTAGGCCCCGGCGCCGATCAGCGTGGGGATGCCCAGGAAGAAGCTGTAATCGGTGGCGGCCTTGCGCGACAGGCCCATCAGCATGCCGCCAATGATCGTGGCACCCGAACGGCTGGTGCCCGGTACCAGGGCCAGGCACTGCACGAAGCCCACCTTGAAGGCGTCGGTCAGGGTGAGGTCGTCGACCGTGGCCACGCGTGGCTCCACCTGCCGTTTGGCCAGGTGTTCGGCCAGCAGGATGATGAAGCCGCCCAGGATGAAGGTGGTGGCCACCACGGTGGGGGTGAACAGGTGGGCTTTGACCGCCTTGCCCACGGCCAGGCCCATCACCACGGCGGGGAAGAATCCGGCGATCACGTTGATGGCGAAGCGCTGTGCCTTCGGGTCATTGCCCAGGCCCGTGAGCGTGTCCTTGATGCGCTGCAGGTAGACCAGCACCACGGCGAAGATGGCGCCGGTCTGGATCGCGATCTCGAAGACCTTGGCTTTGTCGGCACCGGTGCTGCGCTGGAAATCGAGCAGCGCGTCCGCCAGGATCAAGTGCCCGGTGCTGGAGATCGGCAGGAACTCGGTCAGGCCTTCCACGACACCCATGAGTGCCGATTTGACGAACAGCACGAGATCCATCTTCCACCGCCTCTCGAAAAAAGAGAAAGCGGGATCTTAGGCCAGGGCTTGTGACGGTCCGCTCCGATAGACCCAGCGCTCCCCAGGGACAGGGGGGGCTGTCTACACTGCGCCACATGGCTGATCTGTCTTTTTCATCTGTCGCCCTGCCAGCCCCGTGGGTGCCCGGGGCCTGGCTCAACCGTGGCGTGGCCTTGCATGAAGCCCTGCAGGCGCAAAGTGCGCCTGGCCTGGGCACGCCCTGGCAAGGCGACCCGGTGCCCGCCCCCGCCTGGGGCGCCATCAACCACACCTTGGCTGCTGACCTGGGCTGGCCCGACGCCTGGCACCAGTCAGAGCCACAACCTGGCTTGCCAGGGGCCTTGCAAGTGCTGGCCGGCAACGCCGTGTGGCCCGGCATGTCGCCTTTTGCCACTGTCTACAGCGGCCATCAGTTTGGCGTGTGGGCCGGCCAGTTGGGCGACGGGCGGGCCATGAGCCTGGGCGAGCTGGCCACCGCCATGGGGCCCCAGGAATTGCAACTCAAGGGGGCGGGCGCGACGCCTTACTCACGGCGCGCCGACGGCCGGGCGGTGTTGCGATCGTCGATCCGCGAATACCTGTGCAGCGAGGCCATGCATGGGCTGGGCATCCCGACCACGCGGGCCTTGAGCCTGGTGGCGTCGCCGCTGCCGGTGCGTCGCGAGAGTGTGGAGACGGCGGCCGTGGTGTGTCGGGTGGCGCCCAGCTTCTTGCGCTTTGGCCACTTTGAGCACTTTGCGTACACCACCCAGCCCGGCGCCGACCAGGCCTTGCGGGCCCTGATCGACCACGTGGTCACCCACCACCGGCCTCACCTGGCGGACGCGCCCGATCGTGCGATGGCCTTGTTGGACGACGCCGTGGGCACGACGGCCGAGCTGGTGGCCGCCTGGCAATCGGTGGGCTTCTGTCATGGGGTGATGAACACCGACAACATGTCCATCCTGGGGCTGACGATCGACTACGGTCCCTTCGGCTTCATGGATGGCTTCGACCCGGACCACATCTGCAACCACTCGGACGACCATGGCCGCTACAGCTGGAACAACCAGCCGCAGATCGGTTTTTGGAACCTGCGGGCCTTGGCGCAGGCGCTGCTGGCCGCCATGCCTGGCGCCAAAGAAGACCCCCAGCCCGTGATCGACCTGTTGCAGACCTACGAGCAGCGCTTCCCGCAGGCCATGCGGGCGCGCTGGCGAGCCAAGCTGGGTTTGCGCACCGAGCGGGAAGACGACGGCGAACTGGCCGTGGCCTTGTTGAAGGTCATGGCCCAAGGGCGTGCCGACTTCACCATCACCTTCCGCCGGTTGGGTGAATACCAAGCGGGCTTGCCGCCGCAGGACCCGGCCAATGCGCGGGTGCGTGACCTCTTCCTGGACCGTGAGGGCTTCGACGCGTGGGCCCAGCGCTACAGTGAGCGGCTGAAGGCCGAGGGCAGCGTGGACGCCGAGCGTCGCCAGCGCATGGCCCAGGTGAACCCGGCCTATGTGTTGCGCAATCACCTGGCTGAAGGCGCCATCCAGCGTGCGCGCCAGGGTGACTTCAGCGAGGTCGCGCGTTTGCACAAGTTGCTTCAGCGGCCATTCGACGAGCAGCCGGGCTGCGAAGCCGACGCTGACTTCCCGCCTGCCTGGGCGCAATCCATCTCTGTTTCGTGTTCATCATGAGCGACTACAAGGTCAAGAAGTCCGACGCCGAATGGCGAGACCAACTCAGCCCCATGGACTACCAGGTCACACGCCAGGCCGCCACGGAGCGGGCGTTCACCGGGCGCTACTGGGACCACTTCGCCGACGGGCAGTACCGCTGTGTGTGTTGTGGCGACACCTTGTTTGACGCCGCCACCAAGTTCGACGCCGGCTGCGGCTGGCCCAGTTATTGGGCTCCGGTGGCGGGTGAGCGCATCGAGCGCGTCATGGACCACAGCCACGGCATGGTGCGGGTGGAGGTGCGTTGCCAGTCGTGTGGCGCCCACCTGGGCCACGTGTTCGACGATGGTCCGGCCCCCACAGGCGAGCGCTTTTGCATCAACTCTGCCGCGCTAGACTTCACGCCGCGTTCAACGTGAGCGCGAACTGAGGGCGCCTGCCCGGTGCTGTCCCCGTCATGAAGATCTTCCTCGACCTGTTGCCCATCTTTCTGTTCTTCGCCAGCTACAAGTGGGGCGAAGGGCACAAGGCAGAGGTGGCGCAATGGATGAGCGACCACCTGGGCTTCCTGGTGCAAGGTGGTGTGGTGGGGGTGACCGAAGCGCCGGTCCTGCTGGCCACCGTGGTGGTCATCCTGGGCACGCTGTTGCAGATCGCCATCCTCAAGGCCATGCGCCAGAAGATCGACAAGATGTTGTGGGCCGGCCTGGTGATCGTGGTGGTGCTGGGGGGCATGACCCTGTGGTTCCACGACGAGACCTTCATCAAGTGGAAGCCTTCGGTCATCTATTGGGTGATGGCGCTGGGCTTCCTGGTCACCGAAATCCTGATGGGCAAGCGAGTGCTGGCCCAGATGATGGGCGGGCAGATCGACGCACCGGACGCCGTGTGGCGCCAGGTGGGCTGGGCCTGGGTGCTGTTCTTCGCTGGCATGGGCGTGCTCAACTTGTGGGTGGCCTACCACTTCAGCACCGACACCTGGGTGAGCTTCAAGATGTGGGGCAGCCTGGGCTTGACCTTGGCCTTCACGGTGGCTCAGGGTTTGTACCTTGGCAAACACATGAAACCGGCGCCTTGAGCGATCAGGGCTTACACGGGGCCTTCGGGTGCCCTGGGAGATGCAAATGAGCACTGGACTGGTCCACGCCCACGAAATCGAGGCCGCGCTGCAAGCGGCTTTGCAGCCCGCTCACCTCGTGGTGACGGACGACAGCGCTTCACATGCTGGCCATGCCGGCAGCAACGGTTCGTTGCATGGATCGCATTTTTCTTTGCACATCAAGGCGGCTTGCTTCCAGGGTGTGGTGCCCGTGGCGCGACACAGGCTTGTGTATGATGCCCTGCGCGATCTGATCCCGCGTGGCATCCACGCTCTGGCGATCAAGGCCGAGCCCGCATGAACAACCCAAATCCATTGGCTTTCCTGCTCAACATGAAACTGAATACCCTCGCCAAAGCGGCAACCCTGGTGGCCTCGATGACCGTGGCTGCGCCGCTGGTTTT
>JBEEJT010000097.1:0-2909 GCA_041169085.1 Pseudomonadota bacterium
CACCCCACACCTGCGGGCTGGCCGGCGGCAGGTCGCAGTACCAGTCGTAGAAGCTCATGCAGACGCCGCCGATGAGGCTCAGGTAGCGGCTGCCGGCGGCGTAGCTGACCATGCTCATCGCGGGGATCGGCGAAAAGCCGATCACGCGGTCGGGGCCATGCTTCTTGATCGTGTAGACATTCGACGCTGCGATGATCTGATTGACCTCGTCCCAGCTGCTGCGCACGAAGCCGCCCATGCCGCGCACCTTCTGGTAGTCACGGCGCGCCGCATCGTCTTCCACGATCGTGGCCCAGGCGTCCACCGGCGTCTTCGCCGTCTTCATCGCCGCGCGCCAGCGCTCCAGCAGGCGGCTGCGCACCATCGGGTACTTCACACGGTTGGCGCTGTACAGGTACCAGCTGTAGCTGGCGCCGCGGGCACACCCGCGCGGCTCGTGGTTGGGCATGTCCCAGCGCGTGCGTGGGTAGTCGGTCTGCTGCGTCTCCCAGGTGACGATGCCGCCTTTGACGTAGATCTTCCAGCTGCAGCTGCCGGTGCAGTTCACGCCATGGGTGCTGCGCACGATCTTGTCGTGCGCCCAGCGGTTGCGGTAGGCATCTTCCCAGGTGCGGTCTTCACCGGTGGTCAGCCCGTGGTCGCCAGAGAAGGTCTCCTTGGGCTGCGAGAAGTGCGTGAGGCGGTCCAGAAAGTGGCTCATGTTGTCGTCCTTGGAAGGGGTCGTCTGCTGGTGCGGACTAGCAGGGGTATGGGGCGTTGCGGCGGCTGTAGGCCCACCAGGTCAGCGCGATGCAGGAGAGGTAGAACACGATGAACATCGCCAGCGCAGCCGATGCGCTGCCCGTCATCGCCAACGAAGAGCCCACGCTCTTGGGGATGAAGAAGCCGCCGTAGGCGCCGACGGCGCTCGCAAAGCCGAGGGCTGCGGCCGCTTCGACGGCGCCTTCCTTGGCCGCGAGCGCCTGGTCCGATGGCAGCCCCCCGGCACGCTGCACCCGTTCGGCAACGAAGAGGCTGGAGATCATGCGAAACGTGCTGCCGTTGCCGATGCCCGATGCGGCGAACAACACGCCGAAGGCGGCCATGAAGCCAGGAAAGTTGCCGCCCTGTCCGGGCTGACCGGTGATGTCCGTGGTTGGCAGGCACAGCCACGCCGCAGCGGCGCCCAGCGCCATCGCCACGAAGATCCAGAACGTCACACGTGCGCCGCCCCGGTGGTCGGCGAGCCAGCCGCCCAGCGGGCGCAGCACCGCGCCGATCAGCGGGCCCAGCCACACCAGGTGCACAGCATCAGCCCTTTGAAACTGGCTTTGCGCCAGCATCGGCAAGCTGGCGGAAAAGCCGATGAAGCTGCCGAAGGTGCCGAGGTACAGCCAGCACATCATCCAGTTGTGCTTCCGCGTGAAGATCACGGCCTGCTCGGCCATGCCCGCATGGGCGTTGGCCAGGTCGTCCATGCCGAACCATGCAGCCGCCGTGCTGGCCAGGATCAACGGCACCCAGATGAAGCCTGCGTTCTGCAGCCACATCGGACCTTGTGCCGTCAGCTGCGGCACGCCGCCGAAGACGCCGAACACGCCCACACTGATGGCCAGCGGCACCAGCAGTTGCACCAGGGCCACGCCCAGGTGTCCAAGCCCTGCGTTCAGCCCCAGCGCATAGCCTTGACGTGCGCCGGGGAAGAAGAAGCTGATGTTGGCCATCGAACTGGCGAAGTTGCCGCCGCCCAGGCCACACAGCAGAGCCAGCACGACCATCCATTCGAAGGGCGTGTTCGGATCCTGCACCGCCAGGCCGATGCCGACCGCGGGCAGCAACAGGCTGGCCGTCGCCAAGGTTGTGAATCGGCGGCCACCGATCAGTGGCACCGCGAAGGCATAAAAGATGCGCAAGGTGGCGCCGCACAATGCAGGCAGCGCCGTCAGCCAGAACAGCTGGTTGGTGCTGTAGCGAAAGCCCGCCTCGGGCAGGTGCACGACTACCACCGACCAGAGCATCCACACGGAGAAGGCCAGGGCCAGGGCCGGCACGGACACCCACAGGTTGCGCCGTGCCACCGCACGACCGGCACGTTCCCAGAAGCTGCGGTCCTCGGGGTTCCAGTGCTGGATGATCGACATGCTGGTCATGAAGTGCGCCGGCCGGATGCTTTCTGCGGTGACCCGGCCTCAGGGGTTCTTCACGTAGGCATTGCCACGCAGGTAGAACCACCAGTTCAGCACCAGGCACACGGCATAGAACACCGCGAAGCCATACATCGCGAGCTGCGGCGTGCCGGCCTTGATCTGTGCGCCGATGACCACCGGCGCGATGAAGGCGCCGTAGGCCGCGATGGCCGAAGTCCAGCCGAGCACGGGGCCGGCCTGGGTGCGGTCGAAGATGACGCCGATGGTGCGGAAGGTGCTGCCGTTGCCGATACCGCTGGCGAAAAAGAGCACCATGAACAGGCCCAGGAACATCGGGAAGTACTGCTCCGGGGTGGCCGATCCGTAGGCCTGCATCATCACGTAGCCGACCCAGACCGACGCCACGGCCATCACCACCGAGATCACCTGGGTGACGATCGAGCCGCCCACCTTGTCTGAGATCCAGCCGCCCAGCGGGCGCACGGCTGCGCCGACGAAGGGGCCGATCCAGGAGTAGGTCAGCGCCGAAGGTGCGTTGGGGTTCTTCAGCGTGTGCTGCAGCAGGCCGTTCACATCAGGGATATGCTGGAAGCCGAAGATCACCGTGATGGCCAGCGGCAATGCCATCGAGAAGCCGATGAAGGAGCCGAAGGTGACGATGTACAGCGCGGTCAGCGACCACGTGTGCTTGTTGCTGAAGATGGCGAACTGCTTCTTGACGCCTTCCTTCATCTCACCGAAGGCCGCAAGCTTCATCATCCCCAGCGCCAGCAGCACGTCCAG
>JBEEJT010000098.1:0-16909 GCA_041169085.1 Pseudomonadota bacterium
CAGAGGCCGGGGCAGAGGCCAGCCCCTGCTGCACCCCCTTGCCGCGCGGCAAGGGCATCGCCATCCCCATCAAACAAGCCGGCTCGGGCTGCTGCTGAAGCGCGATCACCATGACCACCCACGTCCTCATCCTGTGCACCCACAACTCTGCCCGCAGCGTGTTGTCTGAAGGCATGCTCAACCACCTCGCGCGCCAGCAGGGCCGCGACGTGGTGGCCCACAGTGCGGGCAGCGCCCCCAGTGGCCGGCTCAACCCCTTTGCCCTGGGCGCGCTGAACGAGGCGGGGGTGGCCACCGAAGGCTACCGCAGCAAAAGCTGGGACGAATTCACCGGCCCGGAGGCCCCGCCTTTGTCCATCGTGATCACCGTGTGCGACAGCGCGGCCGCAGAAACCTGCCCGGTGTTCTTCGGTGGGCAGGGCCAGCCGGTCAAGGTGCACTGGGGCTACCCCGATCCTTCCAACGCCGAAGGTGGCGACGAAGGCAAGCGGCGCGCTTTCGAGCTGACGCGCCAGGCCATCGGCTACAAGATGCTGCAACTGCTGGCGCTGCCGCTGGGCAGCTTGTCGCGCGAAGAGCTGACGGCGGCCCTCCAGGCCATCGCACGGAGCTGAGCCCATGCCCACCGTGTTTCAACGCCTGCTGGGCGAAGCCCTGGGCACGGCGCTCCTGCTCGCCGTGGTGATCGGCTCCGGCATCATGGCCGAACGCCTTTGTGGCGGCAACGTGGGCCTGGCTTTGCTGGCCAACACGCTGGCCACCGTGGGCGGGTTGTGGGTGCTCATCGAGGTCTTCGGCCCGGTGAGTGGCGCCCACTTCAACCCGGTGGTGTCAGGCGTCATGGCCTGGCGGGGCGAGCTGCCAGGTGGCCTCTTGCTGCCCTATGTGGCGGCCCAGTTGCTGGGCGCCGCGCTGGGGGCCTGGCTGGCCCACGCCATGTTCGACCTGAGCCTGCTGCAATGGGCCACCAAGGTGCGCAGCAGCCCCGGGCTGTGGGTGGCCGAAGTGGTGGCCACCGCCGGGCTGGTGCTGGTGATCTTGCGCGCGCCTGCTGCGCGGGTCGCGCCCATGGTGGCGGGCTACATCGGGGCCGCTTACTGGTTCACGGCGTCCACCTCGTTTGCCAACCCGGCGGCGGTGGCAGGTCGCATGCTGAGCGACACCTTCGCGGGCATCGCCCCCGCCAGCGCGCCGGCCTTCGTGGTGGCCCAGGTGGCCGGCGGCGTGTTGGCGGTGTGCCTGCACCACGCCTTGGGCGAGCCGCCTGCGGCGCGCTAGGCTCACACGGAGGTGGAGGTCACGCTCGGGGCTTCCTTGCCGACCGTCCAGCGCAGCTTGCGGTAGACGGTGCCGCCCAGATCAACATGCACCACCTGGATGTTGAGCGCACACAGCGCACTCAACACCCAATTGGCGTTGTTGTTGCCCACCCGGGAGTTGCGGTCCATCTTGGGGAACATGTTGCCCCCGCCATAGACGTAAGCCACGCAGCGCGAAGGCGTCACGCCGCGTTGCATCAAGCCGTCAAGCATCATCTGCAGGGCCACGGGCCCGCAGGCCGGGTTGTCGCGGTCGACCCCATCGTCGTCGCAGCAGTGCACGATGTGGCACATGGCGCCCACCGTGTGGCGGGTGTTGGTCAAGATGACGGCGACACAAGACCCCAGCAAGGTCTCCAGGTGATCGCCCAGGTCGCCAAAGCCCACCTCGCCGGGCATCAGGCGAACGAGACGGGGCGCGCTGTGGGGCAACATCAGGCTTCCTTGATGAAGCCGCCCGAGCCGAGAGACTTCAGCGGCCAGCGCGTCTCCACGCGCCCCTCTGCCATCCCGATGAAGAACAGGCCGCCCGGCTTGAGGTGGCTGAGCACCTCGTCGACCACGGCCGTCTTGGTCTCCAGGTCAAAATAGATCAGCACGTTGCGCAGGAAGATCACATCGAAGGGGCCGGGCACATCGATGTCCCCGCACAGGTTGAGCTGCCCGAACTGCACGCGCTTGCGGATCGAGTCGCGCACCATGACCAAGCCGTCGGCGTCGCCGTCGCCGCGCAACAGGTAGCGTTGACGGCGGTCTTGTGAGACCTCGCGCACGCGGTCTTCGGGGTAGACGCCTTCGCACGCCACTTGCAGCACGCGGCTGCTGATGTCGGTGCCCAGCACGCTCCAGTCTTCCCGGATGCGCCCTCGGCGTGCCAGGTCACTCAGCAGCATCGCGATCGAATAGGGCTCGTCGCCGTAGGACGAGGCCGCACTCCAGGCGCTCAGCGAGCGCGTGGGCCCCAGTGAATACGCCTCTTCCAGTTGCGTGAAGTGGATGGGCTCGCGGAAGAAATAGGTCTCGTTGGTGGTGAGCAGGTCGATGGCGGTCTGCATCTCATCGGCCTGGCCTGGGAGCTGGATGAGGTTGAGGTAATCCTCGTAACGGTCCATGCCCAGGCGCAACAAGCGCGGCGCCAGCCGCGACTCGACCAGGGCGCGTTTGGTGTCGCCGAAGGACAGCCCGATCGCCGAGTACATCAGCGCCGAGATCTCGCGGTAAGTGGATTCGGTGAGTGCCATGGTTCATCCGATCGCGGCTTCTTGAGCCATGTCGCACAGCTGGGCCATCTCGTTGACGTCGAGCGCGCGATCGGGGTCCAGCAAGATGATGAAGCGCTGGCCCACCTTGCCGATGGCGCGGATGAAGTCCCGGCGCACCACCGACCCGAAGTCGGGGGGGGGCTCGATGTGGCTGGGCGCGATCTTGATCACCTCGCTGACCGAGTCCACCAGCACGCCCAGGTCGATGCGCTCGCCATGGCGCAAGGCGTCGAAGACGACGATGCAACTCTTTTTGTCGACCTCGATGGCCGGGCGGCCAAAGCGCACGTTGAGGTCGACCACCGGCACCACGGCGCCGCGCAGGTTGATCACGCCGCGCACGAAGGAGGGCATGAGCGGCACCGTGGCCATGGGCCCGCACTGGATGATCTCGCGCACGGTGCGGATGTCCACACCGAACACCTCTTCACCGAGCCAGAAGGTGAGGAACTGGGCCGGCTTGTCTTCCGTGCCGGGCGACGACTGTGGCGTGGACATGGTGTGCTCCTCCCAAGGTCAGTAGGGGCGGAAGTTGCCGCGTCCGTTGACCACTTGGCGCGGGGTCTGCGACACGTTCTTCACCGCCGCGCTGGTGCCCCGCATGGGTGAGTTGGGGGCGCGTCGCTCGACCATGCCGTCGCCGTCGCCCACCATGGCGCGGTTGCGGCCACCTGCACCCTGGCCATTGAAGAACGAGATCGAGTGCTGGAGTTGGCGTGCCTGGCCGGAGAGCTCCTCGGCCGTGGCCGCCAGCTCTTCGGAGGCCGCAGCGTTTTGCTGGGTGGCCTTGCTCAGCGAGCCCATGGTCCCGCTGATCTGGGTCACCGAGTGGCTCTGTTCCTGCGAGGCCGCCGCGATCTCCTGCACCAGTTCGCTGGTCTTGCGGATGGACGGCACGATCTCTTCCAGCAGCTTGCCCGCGCGCTCGGCCGTGGACACGCTGTTGGTGGCCAGGTCGCCAATTTCCTTGGCGGCCTCCTGGCTGCGCTCGGCCAGCTTGCGCACCTCGTCGGCCACCACCGCGAAGCCCTTGCCGTGCTCGCCGGCCCGGGCCGCTTCAATGGCGGCGTTGAGCGCCAGCAGGTTGGTCTGGTAGGCGATGTCGTCCACGATGCTGATCTTCTGGGCGATCTGCTTCATGGCTTCCACCGTGAGCGCCACCGCTTCGCCGCCTTCGGCCGCTTCCTTGCTGGTCTTGGTGGCCATCGAATCGGTGATGCGGGCGTTGTCGCTGTTTTGCGTGATCGAGTTCGACATCATGTCGACCGAGCCCGTGGTCTCTTCCACCGAGGTGGCCTGCTCGCTGGCGGCGTGAGACAGGCTCTGCGCGGTGGAGCTCACTTGGTTGGCCGCGCCCGTGAGGGCCTCGCCCGCAGAGCGGACTTCGTCGATCACCGCAGCAAGCTGCACGCAGCTCTGGTTGGCGTCCTCCTTGACGCGCTGGAACACGCCGCTGTACTCGCGGTCGATGCGCTGGCTCAAGTCGCCTTGTGACATGGCGGACAGCAAGCGGCCCACGTCGCCGAAGATCACGCTGGTGTTCTCCAGCAGCGCATTGATGCCTTCGCACAGCGCCAGCGGCGCGCCGCTCTTGCCTTGCACCGGGATGCGCTGGTCGAGGTCGCCTTCCTGTGCCGCAGCGGCCGCCGCCTGGGCTTCCGCCACGGTGGTGGCCAGCATCTCGGCCGCACGAACTTGTTCGGTCACGTCGGTGGCGTAATGCACCACCTTGTAGGGCTTGCCGTTGAGGTCGAGGATGGGGTTGTACGACGCCTGCACCCAGACCTCACGGCCGCCCTTGCCCAGGCGGGCATAGCGCCCCGACTCGTACTCGCCTCGGGCCATGCGTTCCCACAGGCCGCGGCTGGTGGCCGGGTCGCGGTCGGCCGGTGCGGTGAACATGTCGTGGTGTTGCCCATGGATCTCGTGTTGGGCGTAGCCCGTCATGGACAGGAAGTTGTCGTTGGCCACGATCACGCGGCCATCGAGGTCGAACTCCACCACGGCCTGGGCCTTGCTGATGGCCTGAACCTGACCGAACCAGCTGGCCGACTCCAGCTTGGTGGCGGTCACGTCGGTGGCGATCTTGACCACCTTGTAGACCTTGCCACTGTCGTCGCGCACCGGGGCGTAAGTGCCCTGGATCCAGACCTCCTGGCCCGCGCGGTTGACGCGCTTGAAGATGCCGGCCTGGGTGCGGCCCGCGTTCAAGTTGGCCCAGAACTCGACGTAGCCGGGCGAAGCCGCCTGAGGCGGGTCGACGAACATGCGGTGGTGGCGGCCCACGATCTCGTCTTGCGAGTAGCCCATGAGCTTGCAGAAGTTCTCGTTGGCGCTGAGCATGTGGCCGTCGACGCCAATTTCGACGTAGGCGTAGCAGCTGTCCACCGCCATCAAGATGCCCTGGGCCAGGGCCTTGTTGGCCTGGCGCTCCACTTCGAGCTCGGTGATGTCGTAGCGCACCCCCAGGTACTTCTCCGGCTTGCCATTGGCCCCCAGGATGGGCGCCACCACGGCGTCCACGTAGTAAGGCGTGCCGTCCTTGGCGCGGTTCTTGATCACGCCACGGAACACCTCACCGCGTCCGATGGTCTGCCACATCTTCTTGAAGGTTTCCTTCGGCATGTCGGGGTGGCGGGTGGTGTTGTGCGGCTGCCCGATCAGCTCGTCGCGCGAGTACTGCGACACCTCGCAGAACTTGTCGTTGACGTTGAGGATGTCGCCCTTCTTGTCGCCCTCCGAGACGATGCTCGTGAGGTTCATGATCTGGGTGCGCACCTTCAACTCGCCTTCGACCGTGTTCAAGCGTGCGGTCAGCTCGTCGAGCTGGGCCTGGGTGGCTGCCAACTGGGCCTGGGCCGCAGCGGTGGCCGCCTCGGCCTGGGTGCGGGCCTGGGCCATGGCGCTGGCCTCTTCGCGGAAGCGGTCGATCTCGTTGCCGGCAAAGAGGCGGGCCAGGACGCCAGGCGCAGCGGTGGTTTGGCGGTCGTTGGAGGTGGGTTGCGTCATGACAGGTCTCCTGTGAGCGTGAGTCCGGCTTCGTTGATCGGGGCGGTTTCGGTGTGGCGGCTGACCAGGGGCGTTCGCTTGCGCCCCGCTTCGGCCAGCTGACCCAGGGTTTCGACGTCGAAAATCATGGCCACTTCGCCTGTGCCCAGGATCGAAGAGCCGGAGATGCCCTTGAGGCTGCGCAGCAGCTTGCCCAGGGGCTTGATGACGGTTTGGTGTTGGCCCAGCAGGGTGTCGACGAGCACGCCATAGCGGCGCAAGCCGATGCTGACCACGACCACGCTGCGCCGCTCGGGCACTGGGCCCTTGAGTGCGTAGACCTTGCGCAGGTCCAGCAGGGGCAGCATGTTGCCGCGCAGGTCGACCACGCCCCGGCCATTGGCGTCGCAGGTGGCCACGACCTTGTGGTTGGAGAACACCTCGACCACGGTTTCCAGCGGGAAGATGAAGCGCGAGGCGCCGGCGCCCACCAGGAAGCCGTCGATGATGGCCAGCGTGAGGGGCAGGCGGATCTCGATGGTGCTGCCCTGGCCTTCCACGCTGTCGATGGTGACCGAGCCGCGCAGCGCTTCGATGTTGCTGCGCACGACGTCCATCCCCACGCCCCGGCCACTGAGGTTGGTGACCTGCTCGGCGGTGGAAAAGCCCGGCTCGAAGATGAGCTGAAGGATGTCGCTGTCCGAGGGCACCGTGCCTGGGGGCACCAGCCCGCGGTCCCAGGCGCGTTGCAGCACCTTCTGGCGTTGGATGCCGCGCCCATCGTCGATGATGCGGATCACGATCATGCCGGCCTCGTGACAAGCGCTCAGGGTGAGCTTGCCCTGGCCGGGCTTGCCGTTGGCCTCGCGCTGCTCAGGCGTTTCCAGGCCGTGGTCCAGCCCGTTGCGAACCAGGTGCATCAGCGGGTCGGCGATGCGCTCCACCACGGCCTTGTCGAGCTCGGTCTCGCCGCCCACTATCTCCAGCGCCACGTCCTTGCCCAGTTCGGTGGCCGTGTCGCGCACCACGCGCCGAAAGCGCGTGAACGTGTCGCCGATGGGCACCATGCGCAGCTTGAGCGTGCTGTTGCGGATGCTCTCGATCAGTCGAGAGATCTGTTGGTTGGCTTCGATGAGTTGGCGCTGTCGGCTGCGCTGCGCCAGCATCGAGGCCCCGGCGCCCGCCACCACCAGCTCACCCAGCAGGTTGATGACCTCGTCGAGCCGGTTGGCCAGCACACGGATGTGGCCGCCGTCGTCGTTGACAGCGCCTTCGCGGCTGGCGCGTGGCTGCCCGCTGGCCGCGGGCGCCGGGCTGGCTTCGGGCACGCGCTTTGGCGCAGGCGCGTCGGCCTGGGCTGCGGCGGGCGCTGGCTCGGCCGCGGTGGCGATGGGCTGGGCGGTCGGGCGGCTGGCCCGCGCCGGTTCAATGACCTCCACGGCGCTTTCTTCAGCCACGAAGGTGAAGGCCTGCATGATCTGGTCATGGGGCGCATCGGTGTGCAGCTGGAGTTGCACGCTCAGGTGGCATTCCTCGGGGTCGAGGCGGTCCAGCTCGGGCACACGGCTGAGGTCGCAGGTGACCTCGGTGCTGCTGCCATAGCGGTCGAGGTAGCGCAGGATGGCGACCGGGTCCATGCCATGGCGGAAGGTGTTCACGCCAAACTGAACCTGGATGCCGCAGGTGCGCGGGCCATCGGGGGGCGCTTCGGCGCAGGCTTCCGGTGCGGCGGCTTCGCTGGCGGCGGCGGGGCCGGTGGCCGCGTGCAGTTGGTCGAGCAGGGTTTGGCGCTGCGCTGCTGCCGCATCTGTGTCCGGCTCTTTGGCGCGTGCCACCAGCTCACGGATGGCGTCGTTGCACTTGAGGAGCAAAGAGCTCAACGCAGGGGTCAGGGCCAGTTCACCGTCGCGCATGCGGTCCAGCACGCTCTCCACGTGGTGGGTGAAGCCCACCACCGTGTCGAGCCCGAACACCCCTGCCGAGCCCTTCACCGTGTGCGCACAGCGGAACAGTGCGCTGAGCAAGCTGGGGTCGTCCGGGTTGCCCTCCAGCTCCAGCAGCAGCTGTTCGAACTGGGCCACCTGTTCGTTGGCCTCTTCGATGAAGGTGGGCAGCAGCTCGTTGACGAGGTCTTCGTCCTGCTCGCTGGGCGTCATGCGGCGGCCTCCTCTGCGGTGGTGCTGAGTTCGGTCAGCAAGGGGTGCGCCCCGAGGCGGTCGAAGGCGTCGGCCAGCGCCGGTGTGGGCGACTGCAGCTGGCAAGGCCAGTGGCGCGCCTTCAAGGCATGGGCCAGAGAGACCACCAGTTGCACCCCGGCGCCGTCGATTTCCTGCACCGCCGAGCAGTCGATCACATAAGGACCAGCAGGCGGCTCGGCGTCGGCCGCCAGCAAGGCGTCACGCCAGAGGGGGGCGTGCTCCCCCACGGTGTAGATTGTCAGTTCTTCAGGCAGGCTCAGGTGGGCAGACATCGCAGGCTCCCCTCAAGGCTGGATCACGCGTTGCACGGTGTCGAGCAAGGCGGGCGGGTTGAAGGGCTTGGTCAACCAGGCCCGTGCGCCAGCGGCCTTGGCTTGCTGCATCCGGGTGCCGTCGTCTTCGGTGGTCAACATGATCACCGGCACGAACTTGTGCTTGGGGCTCTTTTTGGCTTCACCCACAAAGGTGATGCCGTCCATGTTGGGCATGTTCACATCGCAAACCACCAGGTGCACCTTGGCCGCACGGTCGAGTTGCTTGAGCGCGTCCACGCCGTCACAGGCTTCGATCACGTCGTAGCCCGCTCGGCTCAAGGTCATCTTCACCAGCGTGCGCAGCGAAGTGGAGTCATCGACGATCAGGATGGTCTTGGCCATGTGTTGACCTCAAAAGAAGACGACTTTGGCGGGCGCGGCATCGGCCGGGGCCGTGCTGCCCGTGTGGGCCTTGGAGGACGAAGGCTGCGGTGCAGCGGGGGCATGCGCTTCGCGTTGTTCGCGCATGGTGTAGTGCTTCTTCAAGTCGTCGAGCCACACGCCGGCGGGCGGCAGCGGCACGTCGTCACGCAGCACGGTCTGCAAGCGCGTGATGTCGTCTTCCACCACGCCAATCACCTGGTTGACGCGGTCCTGGAACTGCATCCCCACGATCAATTGCTCGATGTCCTCGCGGATCACCCGGGCGTTGGCGATCATGGCGGCCGAGTCGTCGCCCATTTCGCGCACGTGGCTGAGCACTTCGTGCACCAGGTCGCCCGACTTGGCGATCACCAGGGCGTCTTCTTCAGCCGATTTGGCGGCCGTGTCGGAGATGTTGGCCATGAGGCGCGTGATCTCGGCGATGCGCTCGGCGATGCGCTTGGCCGTGTCGGCCGAATCGTTGGACAGCCTGCGCACCTCGCTCGACACCACGGCAAACCCACGGCCGGCGTCCCCCGCCCGTGCGGCTTCGATGGCGGCGTTGATCGCCAGCAGGTTGGTTTGCTGGGCGATGCGGGCCACGTCGTCCACCAGCGAACTCAGCTGGTGGGCTTCGCTGGTGAGTTGGTCCATGTCGCAGACCATCAAGGCCTTGGAGGCGGTGATCTCGCTCATGGTCACCAGCACGGGCTGCAGCTTGTCGTCGCATTGCTTGAGCAGCTGGCGGGTGTGGTGGCTGTCGTCGGTCTGGTCGTTGCGAAAGCCGCCCGCGTCGAACTGGTCGGTGATCGAAGACAGGCTGTGCAGCAGCGTGGCCATCGACTCGTCGATCTGCTGCTTGACGCTGTCGATCTGGTGTTGCCACACCGGCAAGACCTGGTGCAGCAGGTTGGGCAGCGGGGCTGCCGGGTCACGGTCGGCCCCTTCGGCCGGGGTCGATTCGGCAGGGGTGCGGCTGCGCCAGGTGGCCAGGCCCGCAAAGGACGCCACCAGCAGTGGGGCGGCCAGGCTCCAGGCGTCCACATGGCCCGCCAAAGGCGTGGCGCTGGCCAGAACGGCCAAGACCCACGCCAGCGTGCTGGCCCAACGGGTGGGGGCGGCTGGCTGGCGGGCAGCAGGCGAGGCAGGTGTGCGCATGAGGCTGGGGCGACCTGGCCTCACCATCGCCTCAGGTCGGGGCAAAACTCGGGGGCGGGCCCCTCGAGATGGCTGGCTTTGGGGTTAACGGCCAGCGACGAGGTGCCTTGAGTCGCCTGCGCACCGGCTCCGTGACTTAATGCGCCGTTACATGACGTTACTTTACGAGAGGGGCTTGCGAGCAGGCGAGGGGGAGCTCTTGGATTGCGTATCCTGGGAAGATGACGCCACCAGTCCACCTCGACGCCCCCGCCGGGGCATCGCTGTCGGCTACACCCCCGACGTGCTCAATGATTGTGTGGCCGACCTGGCCTAAGGGCTGCTGATCGACGCCGCGCGCGGACTCAGTGCGTCTGACCGCTTTGTGCGCGCGGGGCTTTGGTCGCCGCAGCGCAAGTTCCCGCTGACCACCCGGGTGAGTGGCAAGCGACTGGGCATCGTGGGCCTGGGGCGCATCGGTCAGGTGATCGCCCGGCGCGCCCAGGGTTTCGACATGGCCATCCGCTACACCAACCGCAAACCGGTGCCAGGCACCCCACACGGCTTCGAGCCGGACTTGCAGGCCCTCGCCCGCTGGGCCGACTTCCTCATGGTGGTGACGCCGGGCGGCGCGGCCACCCACCACCTCATCGACCGTGATGTGCTGCGCGCTTTGGGGCCCCAAGGGCTGTTGATCAACGTGGCGAGAGGCAGCGTGGTCGACGAGGTCGCTTTGTTGGCCGCCTTGCAAGCGGGGGAGATCGCAGGCGCGGGCCTCGACGTCTTCTTCTCGGGGGGCGAGGTGGTGTCGCCCCTGTGAGGCCGCGTCAGGCCGCCTGCACCAGCCCCGCCGCCACGCAGCGGTTGCGGCCCTGGTCCTTGGCGGTGTAGAGGGCGCGGTCGGCCATCTGCAACAGCAGCTCGCTGTCTTGCGGCCGGGCCATGCGCTCGATGCAAGCCGCGCCGCAGCTCACGCTCACGTGCTGGGCCGTGGGCGAGGCCTCGTGGCGCATCGCCAGGGCCTGCACCATGCGGCACATCTGCTCGCCCAGGTGGCGCGCGGTGGCCCCGTCGGTGCCGGGCAAGACCGCCACGAACTCTTCGCCACCCCAGCGCGCCAGCAAGCCGGGCATGCCGCTCATGGCCACTTGCAGGCCCGAGGCCACCAGCCGCAGGCATTGGTCTCCGGCGGGGTGGCCGTAGCGGTCGTTGAAGGCCTTGAAGTGGTCCACGTCGATCAGCAGCACCGCCGTGGGGCCGGGTCGGGTGTCGCCTTCGAGCAGTGAGAGCAGGTAGTCGTCGAGCTGGCGGCGGTTGGGCAGGCCGGTGAGGGCGTCCAGCCGGGCCATGGCGCGCAGGTGCACCTGGGTCTGCTCCAGCTGGCCGCGCAGGCTGCGCGCGCGTTCGGCCTGCAGGAAGGCGCGGCGGTCGTCCATTTCCAGGTTGAAGTTCGACATCAGCGTGTACAAGGCCACCATCACCATGAGCATGGTCACCGGCGCGGTGAGGTTCAGGTAAGGCGAGGGGCGGTCGCCCACGGCCAGCGGGATGGCAAAGCACAGCCCGAGCACGAAGAGCGTGACCATCAGGGCGAACTGGAAGCGCAACCGCTGCACGAGGTTGGAGAACACCAGCAGGGGCAACAGCCCCGAGTGGTAGACCGCCCAGAACGGGCTGTGGGTGCGCCACATCACCAGGCCCAGGGAGGCGGCCACCAGCATGGTGCCCAGGGCGGCATTCAGTTCGGCGAGCCAGGGCGGCATGCGGGCCAGCCACCAGCGCTCGAAGAAGTAGCCGATGCCCACCAGGGTGAGGATCACCGGCGTGAGCACGAACAGGTGGGTGATGACGGCCAGCTCGAACACGTCGGGCACCACTTCCCGGTCCGACAACAGGAAGAGGTTGAACATCAGCACGGAGCTCGCCCCGGTGACGACCAGCCGCCGCAGGCGTGCCGCGGCCGTGGCCTGCACGAAGCGCTCGCGCACATCGGGCGCCATGCGCCAGCCCGCCAGCAGGCCGGCCGCCTGGTCGCGCACGCCTTGCAAGAAGGCCACAGGGGGCAGGCGGGTCAACATGGTTGGGCGTTGGCCTCGCGCAAATCGGTGGATACGGTGTAGCGGTTGCGGCCGTCGTGCTTGGCGCGGTAGAGCGCCTGGTCGGCGGCGTGGAGCAAGGCGAGGGCTTGCTGCGGCTGGTCCGCGGGCGACAGCGCCACCCCGATGCTCACCGTGACGCAGGTCGCGCAGCTGGAAGCCGCGTGGGCCATGTTCTGGGCCTGCACGGTGGCGCAGATGCGGTCCGCCACCTGGCGGGCCACGGCTTCGTCGGCCTCGGACAGCAAAATGGCGAACTCTTCGCCCCCCCAGCGCGCCAGCAAATCGATGGGCCGTCGCAGGCACGCCGACAGCACATCGGCCACGCGGCACAGGCAACGGTCGCCCGCCTGGTGACCGTAGTGGTCGTTGTAGGCCTTGAAGTGGTCGACGTCGACCAGCAGCAGCGCCAGGTGGCGGCTGGGCGACTCGCTCAGGTGTTGCGCCAGGGCGTCGTCGAAGGCGCGGCGGTTGGCCGTGCCCGTGAGGGCGTCGGTGCGGGCCATGGTTCGCAGCTGGCGGTTGCCGGCGTCCACCGAAGCGCGCAACTTCTGCTCACGCAAGTCCAGCAGCCAGGCCTGGCGGTCGCTGCGTTCGCGGGTGTAGGTGGTGTAGAGACCGAAGGCGATCGTGGTCACGAGCATCAAGGTGATGCCAGGCTTGAGCACGTCGGCGCTGGCGGGGGAGACCAGCAGCGTTTGCACGTGCACCGCCAACATCAGCAAGCACGCCACCAGCATGGGCCAAAAACGCGTGAACACCGTGGCGAAGGCCACCACCAGCGTGATCTCGACGATGCGGGCAAAGGCCATCTCGCGGCCGTCGACCTGCGTTTGGATGGCCGCGATCACCGCCGCCAGCACGGTGAGCGGCACCACCATCCACTCGTTGAGCCGAGGCATGCTCAGGCGGTGCAGGACGAACAAGCCAAGCAGCACCACCCCGCCGAACACGCCGCCCCGCAGGCCCACGGACAAGGCCATGTGCTGGGGGGCGACCACATGGTCGGGCACCATGATCGCGCAAAACAAGACCGCGCCAATCAGGCCGGCGAGGATGAGCTTGACGGTGCGGTCGGCGCCACGGGCCAGCACGTAAGCCTCTTCGAGGGCGGGCGGGAAGCGCAGCAGGCGAAAGCCGCCCTGCAGGGTGTGTTCCACCATGTCAGGGTCGGAGTCGCCGTGTTCGGCTGGCATCGCCTTCATCGCCACCTTGAGTTGTTGTGTTCTGGATTTGACGGATAACGCTAACGGGTGGATCTTAGCCAGCCTGCGTGGCGACATGGTCACGCGTCTGCCCCGCAGGCAGGTGTCCCTGGAGGGCTGCGCGCCGAATCGCCCCTGTTCAGGGGGTGGGTTAGCCATCAAGGGGGGGCTTCGATCAAGCTTGTGGTGGCGCAAGCCTGTGGGCCCAAGCTGCATTAGCCTGATCAGACGGGCCGCATTCCGGTGGCCCACGCCATTGGAGACTTTGAACATGGGCCATTCATTGACCTTTCGCGCCTGCCTCGGGCGGCTGTGCGTGGCCTGGCTGGCGGTGGCCTGTTGGGCGACTCCGGTTTGGGCGGGCGACAACTGGGAAGCCCTGCGCCGCGGGCGAGACCGCGAAGACGTGAGCACCTGGGTGCGCCCGGTCGATGGCATGGCGGTCAAGGCCTTCCGGGGCGTGACCGACGTCCACGTGAACGCCTGGGCCGTGCTGGCCCTGCTGGCCGACACCCCCAACCTGTCGAACTGGGTGTTCCTGGGCAAGGCCTCACGCCACCCCGATGGCACGCCCCCCGAGCAGGCCTACCTGCGCTTCAAGGGCGTGTGGCCCGCCGACGACCGCGACGTGCTGATCCGCACCACCGTGGCCCAGTTGCCGGACCAGGCCATCGTGGTGGAAAGCCGGGACGTGGCGGGCTGGCCACGGCAAGAAGGCTGTGTGCGCATCGCCAGTTTGAAGAACACCTTCAAGCTGGTGCCCTTGCCGCAGGGCTGGACCCGCGTGGAATTCGAAACCCTGGTGGACCTGGGTGGCCTGGTGCCCGCGTGGATGGCCAACTTCGTGTCGACCAACGCCCCGCTGGACACCCTCAAAGCCTTGCAGACCCAGGTGCGCAAGCCGGCCTACCAGGTCAAGTCGCCTGCCGACTTGCCCCAGCATTACCACAGCGGAGGCCTGTTCACACTGCCTGAAGCCCATCTGAACGCCGAACGGCCTTGAAGCCTTGAGGCCTGAGCCGCCAGGCTGTTCTGCGGCAGACTGTGAGGCAGGCACACGAACATGAAGGGCATCGACATGGGCTGGTTGTGGCAGTGGGGGCTGGGGTTGGCGACGGCGCTCGTGGCGGCGGTGGCTGCGGTGATCGCCTGGGGTGGGCCATCGGCCTTGCCCCCGAAAGCCAGCATCAACCAGCCGTTCAAGGACCAGGATTGGTCGGGCTTGCCGCCGTTGAAGACCGTGCCGGCGCGTGACCGCCTGCCATTGGCTTACCGCGAATACCTGCCCGCAGCCGTGGCGGGGGCACCCGCCGAAGCCGCGCGCCGAGACGGCACCGTGCTCCTGGTGCACGGCTCTTCCGCCCACAGCGCCAGCATGCACAGCCTGGCCCAAGGCCTGGCCGCCATGGGCTGGCGCGTGGTGACGCTGGACGTGCGCGGCCACGGTGAGAGCGGGCCGCACGGGCACATCGCTTACCTGGGCCAACTCGAAGACGACCTGGCTGACCTGGTGGCCGGGCAGGCGGCCCAGGCGGCCCAGGCTGGCCAGACGGGCTGGCCCCGGCCGTTGCGGCTGGCGGGGTTTTCCGCTGGGGGCGGGCTGGCGCTGCGCGTGGCGTGCGGCCCTTTGCAAGACTTGTTTGACGGCTACCTCATGTTGTCGCCCTTCCTGGGGCAAGACGACCCGAGCTACCGGCCGGACGCAGGTGGCTGGGTGTCGGTGGGGGTGCCGCGGCTGTTGGTGCTTCAGGCCCTGCACAAGGTGGGCTTGAACACCTTCCAGCACCTGCCTGTCATGCGTTTCGCGGTCGCCCCGGGGGGCTTTGCCCAGCTGACCGACGCGTACGACTGGCCGCTCGCCAGCAACTTCCGCCCCGAACCCAGCCAGATGAGCCAGCTGGCGTTCTGCCAGCGCCCCATGCAGGTGGTGGCCGGCGCGCGCGACGAAGTCTTCCAGACCGATCGCTACGCGGCTTCGTTCCAGGCGGGGGGCAAACCGTTGCCGGTCACGCTGGTGCCCGGGCTGGACCACGTGGGGCTGATCCTCCAGCCCCAGGCGCGACCGGCCATCGACGCCGCCCTGCTGGCCCTGCCACCTCCTTCGTCCCGCTGATCGCCCACATGTCCTCCCACTTTCGCCCCGTCGAACTGGCCCACGCCAGCCGCTTGCTCAACCACGGCCCCACGGTCATGGTCACCAGCGCCCACGGCGAGCGGCGCAACGTCATGTCGGCGGCCTGGTCCATGCCGGTGGAGTTCAACCCGCCCCGTGTGGCCGTGGTCATCGACAAGCACACCTACACCCGTGAACTGGTGCACGCCAGCGGGGCCTTCGGGCTGGTGGTGCCCGGGCGCAACCTGGCGGCGCTCGTCCACGCCGTGGGCAGCGAAAGCGGCCGCGAGCGCGACAAGTTCATCGCCCATGGCTTGCAGGTGCGCACGGGCCCGGTGCTGGGCCTGCCGCTGCTGGAAGCGGGCGCCGTCGCGTGGCTGGAGTGCCGCCTCCTGGCCGAGCCACACACCGAAGAGGCTTACGACACCTGCTTCGCCGAGGTGGTGTCGGCTGCGGCCGACGAGCGTGTGTTCGCCCAAGGCCGCTGGCACCTGAACCACGACAACGCGGCCCTGCACACCTTGCACTACCTGGGCGGCGGGCAATTCGTGGCCGCAGGCGACGCTTTCCAAGTGCCCGCACTGGGTTGATGGGCCCGCCCGCTGCGGTCCCCCACTTGCTGACCTCGCCATGTCCCGCACCGAAATTGACAACCCCCAAGGCCTGAGCGCGGCCGAGGCGGCCAGCCGCTTGCGCGAACACGGCCCCAACCAGCTGGAGCGCCCGCCCGACCGCAGCCTGTTGCACACGGTGGCCGAGGTGGTGCGCGAGCCCATGTTCGCTTTGCTGATCGTGGCCGCGGCCATCTACGCGGCCTTGGGCGACCTGCACGAGGCCGCCGCCCTCATGGGCTTCGTGGTGATCATCATGGGCGTCACCGTGCTGCAGGAGCGGCGCACCGACCGCGCCCTCGACGCCCTGCGTGACCTGTCCACGCCTCGGGCCCGTGTGCGCCGAGATGGCGTCGAGCAACAGGTGGCCAGCGTCGACGTGGTGCCAGGCGATGTCCTGCTGCTCACCGAGGGCGACCGCGTGGCCGCCGACGGCGAGGTGAGCCAGGCCCACGATCTGGCCACCGACGAATCGCTGCTCACCGGCGAGTCCGAGCCCGTGGCCAAGTCGGCCACCGGGGCCGTGTTCGCGGGCACCTTGGTCACGTCGGGGCAAGGGGAGGTGCGCGTGACGGCCACCGGCCCACGCACGGAATTTGGCCGCATCGGCGCGACGCTGCAGCAGGTGAGCGCCGCACGCTCGCCATTGCGAGACAACCTGGACCGCCTCACGCGGGTGCTGGTCGCCATCGGCCTGGGCCTGTGTGTGGTGCTGGTCGCGGCCTTCTGGTGGCTGCGTGGGGGCTGGCTGGACGCGCTGCTGGCGGGCATCACGCTGGCCATGAGCGTGCTGCCCCAGGAATTCCCGGTCATCATGATCGTGTTCCTGGCCATGGCCGCAAGACGCCTGGCGGCGCAACAGGTGTTGGTGCGCCGGCTCGAAGCCATCGAGACCTTGGGGCAAGTCACCGTGCTGGCTTCGGACAAGACCGGCACGCTCACCGAGAACCGCATGCGCGTGCAGGCCATGGTGGTGGGCGAGCAGACGCTGCGGCTGGACACCTTGGGCGAGGTGCCTTTGCCCGAGGCCTTCCACACGCTGCTGGAACACGCCGTGCTGGCCAGCGAGGTCAACCCGCACGACCCGATGGAGACGGCCTTCCACCGCCTGGCCGCCCAACACCTGCAAGGCACCGAACGCCTGCACCCGGATTGGACGCTCAGCCGCGAATACGAGCTCTCGCCGCAGCTGCTGGCCATGAGCCACCTGTGGCAGCCCGGCCCGAGCGCCCCGGGTGCCCCTGCTGCCCCCGACCTGGTGGCAACCAAAGGGGCCCCCGAAGCCATCGCAGACCTGTGCCAC
>JBEEJT010000099.1:0-7817 GCA_041169085.1 Pseudomonadota bacterium
AGGGCGCGCGCGATCTTGGCCAGCCGGTCGCAGGCCGCCCAGCACATCAGGCTGGATGAGGTGTGCACGCGGGCGCGGGTGCGCAGCTCCCACATGCCGGCGTCGGGCTGGTCATGCAGGCGCCAGGCCTGCTCGCCCACGGCTTCGAGGCTGTGGAAGTCCGCCAGGTCGGCCGGGTGGAGCAGGCGCTGGTCGTGGAAGGCTTGCGCGGCCCCCAGCACGATGTTGCCGTAGACATCGTGCTGGAAGTGCTCGTAGGCCTGGTTGCCCACCCGCACCGGGCCCATGCCGCGGTAGCCGCTCAGGTGGTCGAGGGTGGTTTCGGTCAGCGTCTCTTCCAGGCCGATGCCATACAGCGGCTGGATGTGACCATCGCGCGAGCGCGCCACGATGTCGCGCAGCCAGCGCAGGTAGCTCTCCATCGTGCCAACTTCCGACAGCGAGTTGAGTGCCCGCACCACGAAGAAGGCGTCGCGCAGCCAGCAGTAGCGGTAGTCCCAGTTGCGGCCACTGTGCGCGGCTTCAGGCAGGCTGGTGGTCATGGCGGCGACGATGGCGCCGGTCTCTTCGAACTGGCACAGCTTGAGCGTGATGGCCGAGCGGATCACGGCCTCTTGCCAGGCGAGCGGGATCGCCAGCCGACGCGACCAGCCTTGCCAGGTCTCGGTGGTGCGCTCTTCGAACATGCGGGCCGTTTCGTCGATCGGGCCTTGCAGCGACTCATCGGGCCCGAGCAAAAAGCTCATGGGCTCTCGCAGGCTGAACCAGGTGCCATCGGCTACATAGGTGATCGGGGCGTTGGTGTTGAGTCGCCAGGCTTCTCCGCCCAGGTCGTAGCGCAAATGGTGGCTGCCCCGGCTGACCTGCACCGTGCCGCGGCCCCAGTCGGACACCGGCTGGAAGCTGACGCGGATGCGCGGGTGGCCCTGCAGCGGGAAGACCCGACGCACCAACTGGGCGGGCCGGAACATGCGCCCCAGGTGCACGAAGCGCGGCGCGAAGTCGTGGATGGCGATGCCGTCGCCGCGGGCATCCCGCAGTTCGGTCACGAGGATGGCGGTGTTGGGCAGGTAACGCTGCTTGACCTCGCAGGTTTCGGCGAGGTCGATGCGCCATTGGCCCAAACGGGGCACACCCTCTGCAGATTGCAGCAAGGCGTGAAACAGCGGGGGGCTGTCGAGGCGGGGCAGGGCGGCCCATTGCATGCCGCCATCAGGGGCCACCAGGGCGGCCACGGTGCAGTTGCCGATGAGGGCCAGGTCGAGGCTGGCGGTCTGACTCAGGTAGGGGTGCATGTCCTGGAACCGGTCGTTGGCTTGGAAATTGATTATATTTGGGCAAATGTAAATAACCTGGGGGCCCGGCAAGACCCCAATGCTGTATGGGCCAACCCACAACGATGCGAACCTTCAGACTGCCCTTCAGGCTTCAACTGCGCTTCCTGGTGCCCCTGGTGCTCACGGTCGTGGGTGCGGCCTACATCAGCCTGCCGCTGATGGACAACCTCATGCTGCGCTGGGCTTCCCGTGACATGAGCGCGCGCGGCCAATTGGTCGCCAACGCCCTTTCCGAGTCGGTGAAGCAAGCGGTTGAGCGCGATGACACCGGCGCCTTGCGCCACCTGTTCGAGCGCACGCTGCAAGATGAACGTTTGCTGGCCATGGCCTTGTGCGGCCCGGATCACCACCTGCTGATCGAAGCCGGCCAGTTGCCTGGGCAACTCGATTGCGGCAAGGCCAGTGACCCGGCCAACCAGGGGCCCACCATGGCGCCTGGCGGTCGCATCCAGATTGGCGTGCACCCCATCGACACGCAGTTGGGCGCAGTGGGCACCTTGTTGCTGGTCAACGACCTCAGTGTGGTCGACCGCCGCAGCGCGGACACCCGGCAGTACCTTTTGGTGATGCTGTCGATGCTGGGCGGTGTGATGGCCTTGATCACCATGGCGGTGGCGCAAATCAGCTGGCGTGGCTGGGTCAACGGCGCACAAGCCCTGTTGCGTGGCGAAGGGCTGCTCTCGCCGCTGCAGCCGCCCACGCCAGAGATCGCGCCGGTGGCCTCTGCCTTGCGCGTGCGGCTGCGCGAACTGGAGGACGAATACCGCAAGGTGCATGGGGTCGAGCAGCCCTGGGACCCCGCTCGCCTGCGGCACCTGCTCAAAACCCAGCTCAGCGGGGACCAGGTCATCGTGGTCTCCAACCGTGAGCCCTACATCCACGAGCGCACTGACCAAGGCATTGCAGTGAAGCGACCGGCCAGCGGCTTGGTGACCGCGGTCGAGCCCGTCATGCGGGCGTGCTCAGGCACCTGGATCGCCCACGGCAGTGGCTCGGCAGACCGCGATGTGGTCGACAAACACGACCGTGTGCCTGTGCCGCCACAATCGGCCGAGTACCGCCTGCGTCGCCTCTGGCTGACGCCTGAGGAAGAGCAGGGCTACTACTTTGGTTTCGCCAACGAAGGCATGTGGCCCCTGTGTCACGTGGCGCATGTGCGGCCGGTGTTCCGCGAGTCGGACTGGGCCATGTACAAGCAGGTGAACGAACGCTTTGCCCAGGCCGTGGTCGACGAGGCCGATCGCGAAGACCCCGTCGTGCTGGTGCAGGACTACCACTTCGCCTTGCTGCCCGCGATGATCCGAGCCAAGTTGCCCAAGGCGACCATCATCACCTTCTGGCACATCCCATGGCCCAACCCCGAATCTTTCGGCATTTGCCCCTGGCGCACCGAGATCATTGAAGGCCTGCTGGGCAGCACCATCCTGGGCTTCCACACGCGGTTCCATTGCAAGAATTTCATGGAGACGGTGGACCGCCTCATCGAGGCGCGCATCGAACCCGAGCACCACATCATCAGCCACCAGGGCAACCTGTCGCAGGTGGAGCACTACCCCATCTCCATCCGTTGGCCCAGCGACGAAGAGGTGAAGTCCTGGCCTGATGTGTCGTCGTGCCGCGCCGACATGCGCGCGGCGCTGGGCTTGCCCCCCGGCCACCGCATCATCCTGGGGGTCGATCGCTTTGATTACACCAAGGGCATTTTGGAGCGCTTGTATGCGCTGGAACGCTTGCTGGAGAAGCGCCCCGAGTGGCGAGGCCGCGTGAGCCTGGTTCAAGTGGCCGCGCCCACGCGGTCGCAGTTGGATGAATACCGGGAGTTCCAGGCCCGCATCCACCGGGTGACCGAGCGCATCAATGCGCGGTTCAACGTGGCAGGCATCGCGCCCGTCATCCTGCTGGCCGAACACCATGAGCCCGAGCAGTTGGTGCACTACTACCGAGGCTGCGACATCTGCATCGTCACCAGCTTGCACGACGGCATGAACCTGGTCTCCAAAGAATTCGTGTCCTGCCGTGACGACGAACAAGGCGTGCTGGTGCTCAGCGCCTTTGCCGGCGCCGCACGCGAACTCACCGAGGCCCTGATCGTCAACCCCTACCACGTCGAAGAAAGCGCCGACGCCTTGCACCTCGCCTTGACCATGCCCGCCACCGAACAACGTGAACGCATGGCCAGCCTGCGCATGGTGGTCCGCGAACACAACATCTACCGCTGGGCTGGCCACATGCTCACCGACACCGCCAACTTGCGCTTGCGCGCCCGCATCGAGGCCCGCCTCAAGGAGCGCCAGGCATGACCTTGACGCCCATGACCCCACATGCGTTGGGCCGCGTGGCCTCAGAGGTCATGCGTCTATGGCTGTCGCAGCCTTGCTTGCTGGCCTTTGACTTCGATGGCACCTTGGCGCCCATCGTGGCCCGTCCCGACATGGCCAGGCCTTCGCCCTCTGCGGTGCGGGCCTTGACACTGTTGCAGCGGCACCATCCCGTGGCCATCGTCACCGGACGTGCGGTGGCCGATGTGCGGCCTCGCCTGGGCTTTGAGCCTGATGCCGTGGTGGGCAGCCACGGTGCCGAGTCGCCCTGGGCGCCTGCGCTGGGCTCGCCAGTGGCGCCTGATGAACTTGTTGTGGCCCTGGATGGCTTTCGTCAGGACATGGCCGGCCCGTTGGGTGAGCGCCTGCGTGCAGCGGGCGTGACCATCGAAGACAAGGGGGCGTCGCTGGCCTTGCACTACCGATTGGCTCAGCAGCGCGCCTTGGCGCATTCGCTGGCCCATGAGGCCTGCGCTTCATGGGCGGGGCGGCTCAAGGTGTTTGAAGGCAAGATGGTGTTCAACGTCACGGCGTTGGATGCCCCGGACAAGGCCGATGCCGTGGACCTGCTGCAGCGTCACTTCGGCGTGGCGCATGCCTGCTTTGCTGGCGACGATGTCAACGACGAGCCGGTCTTCGAGCAGCAACGCGAAGACTGGGTGACGATCAAGGTGGGCATGCCCGACGGAGGGGGGACCGCGGCCCGGTTTGCCTTGGGCACGCCCGCTGACCTCACTGTGTTTCTCACGGCTTGTTTGCGGTGGAACTCGGCGCCGCTTCGTGCGGGGTGGACGCAGGCAGGCGACTCAACTGCATCAGCGCCAGCGAGCCATACAACGAAGGGCTGACCAGCCGCGACACCATGTTGGCCCCCATGGCGCAGGCCATGAGGCTGAGCACCATCTCGTGGCCGGTGACCATTTCCATCACGATGATGAACGCGGTCAACGGCGCTTGCGTGACGCCGGCCAGGAAGCCGGCCATCCCCAAGGCGATCAGCGTGGGCTGATGCTGTCCCGTCCATTGCGCGATGTCGTGGCCCACGCTGGCGCCGATGGCCAGGCTGGAGGCGAAGATGCCACCAGGCACCCCGCTGATGCTCGACAGCCAGGTGGCCATGAAGCGCATCAAGGTGTGGAGCCCGTGGGTGGCGTTCTGGCCTTCGAGCAATGACTTGGTGTGGGCGTAGCCGCTGCCAAATGTCGCACCAGCGGTGGCCAAACCAATCACCGCCACCGCCAGGCCGCAGACGCCCGCCAGCATCAAGGGGTGTTGGGTCCGCCACCGTCGCAGCCACCGGGGGCCAGCGCTCAGGGCATCCAGCATCAGACGGGAAAACAGCCCGCCCAGCAGCCCGCAGGCCACGGCCATCAACGCCACCGACCAGATGTCGCGCCACCCCAGTGGGCTGGACATGATGGTGCCAAAGTAAGCCGCATTGCCATGCATGGACACGGCCACCAGGCCAGACACCACGATGGCCGCGATCAGCAGGCCGCTGGCACGCTCTTCAGGCCTGCGAGACAACTCTTCGATGGCGAACATCACGCCGCCCAACGGCGTGTTGAAGGCCGCAGCGATCCCGGCCGCGCCCCCGGCCACCAGCAAGCCACGCTCCGGTATGCCTGAGCGCTGAGGCAGCCAACGCCGGGCGTGGTGCATCACCCCGGCGGCGATCTGCACGGAAGGGCCTTCTCGCCCCGTGGACAAGCCCGCCAGCAGGCCGCCCGCCGTCAGCAGCACCTTGGCCAGCGACAGCTTGACCGACACGAACAAGCCCACCTGGTGGGGCGGGGTGCGTGGGTCTTGCGCGGCCATCACCTGGGGGATGCCGGAGCCTGCGGCGCCCATGGCCAAACGCCTGGTCAGCCAGACCACGAGCACCGTGATGGCCGGTGTCCACAGCAGGGGCAGCCAGAACCATTTGCGCTGGAGATCAAAGAACAGGCCCAGTGCGTGCTCGCTCAGCCAGGTCAAGGTCAGCACCAGCAAACTGGCGGCGACAGCGTGGCTCATCACCACCAGCCTGGCCAGCCATTGCCGCCAGTCTGATAATTCACGGGAGAGGCGCTCGGGCAAGGTGCCTGGCAGATCGACATGCATGGTGCAGGTGTGAACGAAGCAGACGGTTCAGGGCCTCAAGGCCAGGGCAGCGCACAGTCCAAGGCGGTGTTGCGGCAATTCCGGGTGATTTTTGGTGCGGTGCGCGCCCATTTCCACGAGGTTGAAAAGCAGACCGGTGTGGGGGGCGCCCAACTCTGGGCGCTCAGTGCCGTGGCCGCTCAACCGGACATGGGCATGGGCGACTTGGCCGAAGCGATGGACATCCACCAGTCCACGGCCAGCAACCTGGTGCGTGGCCTGGTTCAAAAGGGCTTGTTGTTGTCGAGGCGGGCAGACGCCGACCGGCGTCAGGTCTGCCTGACGGTCACGCCACAAGGCAGGCAAATCCTCCAGAAAGTGCCTGGCCCGGTCAGCGGGGTGTTGGCCGATGTGCTGGCCCAGATGGATGGCGACGTGTTGGCGAGGTTGCATGCAGATCTGGGGCAGTTGATTGGCGCCCTGGGCCAGCAGGCCGACGTGGGGGCGGCGAAAACCCCCTTGGCCGAACTGTGATCTGTTTGTGCAAATATAATGCCAGTGTCAAGACCGGTCCCCGGGCACTCGCGCCGGGGTTGCACATGGCCCCGAGGCATGCCCGGGGCCATTTTTTTTGAGGCTCACTGGCCCAGGAACTTGAAGGCGACCAATGCCACCAGCGTGGGTGCCAAGGCCCCCATCAGCAGGCCGCCGGCCGCAATGGCCCCATCCTGGAAGCGTTCTCGCAAGATCGAGGCGCCAGCGGGGTTGGGGGCGTTGGCGATCACCGTGAGGCCGCCACCGGTCACGGCGCCGGCCACCAGGGCGTACTTGAAATCGTCGCTCAAGCCTGGCACCAAAGAGCCCAGGTAGGTGAGGGCGGCGTTGTCGGTGATGGCCGTCAGTGCCGTCGCGCCGAAATACACCGCATCGGCGCTCATGCTCATGAGCAAGGGCTCCAGCCACCACTGCTGCTGACCGCCCAGCACCACGAGGCCCGCCAGGAAGAAGGCCACCAGCAGGCCTTCGCGCAGCACCAGCGGCGATTGGTAGCGCTCGTAGGCGTGGGTGAAGCCCAGGAAGAACAGGAACAGCCCCATGAACACCGCAGGGTGGTGGGCGAACACCACGATGCCGGAGAGGAAGAGCAGGTGCATCACCAGGATGGGCAGGGGTGCCAGGGGCTCGGTGCTGGTGACCGACACCGACTGGGTCTGCAGGTCACGCCGGCTCCACCACACGGCCAACACCGCGTTGACCATGACGGCCAGGGCGGCCTTCCAGCCGAAGTGCGCCATCATGTGGGTCAAGTCCCACCCCCAGGCGGCTGCCACCATCAGCACAGGGGGCGCCGCATATGGCGTGAGCGTGCCGCCAATGGACACGTTCACGAACAAGGTGCCCAGCAGCACATACTTGGTGCGTTCACGCAGTTGGCTCTGCAACGCCCCGTCGCGCAACAACAAGGCCGCCAGGGTCATGGCGGCTGGCTCGGTGATGAATGAACCCAGCAGCGGCACCAGCGACAGCACCACGAAGGTGTGCCCCAAAGCCGCAGGCAGGGGCAACAAGCGCACGAGCAAGGTCGTGGCCGTCGCGGCGAGCTGGATCAGCGGCTTGCTGGCCGCGGCCACCATGATCGCGAACACGAACAGGGGTTCGGTGAAATTGCGCGTGTCCACATAGTGCGTCGCGGCTTGTTTGCCCTCGATGGCAAAGATGCCCAGCACCAGCACCAGCGCCCAGAAGCCGAACACCACCTCGACTTCAGCCAGAAAGTGCCAAACACCGGCGTGGGCTGGTCGGGCGTGGGCCAGGCGTTCGAAGAATTTGGTCGAGAACGTGTGAACGAGCGCAATGGCAAACAGCACGGCGCCCAGCAACTGGATGTGGCTCGGATTCATGGGTACAAATGTATCAGGGTGGGGCGTTCCGCAGGCTGTCATGGGTTATCGTTCGCGCCATGCTGACCCACCCCCAATTTGACCCCATTGCGCTGCACCTGGGCCCCCTCAAGGTGCACTGGTACGGCTTGACTTACCTCGTGGCTTTCGGCCTGTTTTACCTGCTGGCCTCCCGTCGG
>JBEEJT010000100.1:0-4593 GCA_041169085.1 Pseudomonadota bacterium
CGGCCAGCATACCCAGAACCTGCGCTGGATAGCACTGGCGATTTGTGCGGCAGTGATCGTGCTGGGCACTGCCGCAGCGGCGTGGATTGCGACCAGCATCATCCGCCCCCTGCGCAGTGCCACGCAGGCTGCGCAAGCGATTGCCGACGGCGACCTCACCCAGCAGGTGAGCACCAGTGCAGCCCAGGACGAGGTGGGCCAACTGATGAACGCCATGGCAACCATGCAGGCGCAACTGCGCGCCACGGTGACCCGAGTGCGCGACCAGGTCGAGCAGGTCAGTGCGGTGTCGAGCCAGCTGGCGGCGGCCAACCAGGACCTGAGCAGTCGCACTGAAGAGCAGGCCAGTGCCTTGCAGGAAACCTCGGCCACCATGGACCAGCTCGGTGGTGCGGTTCAGCACAACGCCGACAACGCGCGCCAGGCCAATGCGCTGTCAGACTCTGCCACCCATGTGGCCACGTCCTGCGGCACCATGGTCACGCAAGTGGTGGCCATGATGAGCGAGCTCAATGCCTCGTCCCACCGTATCAACGACATCGTGGGCGTGATCGACGGCATTGCCTTCCAGACCAACATCCTGGCGCTCAATGCCGCCGTCGAGGCCGCCAGGGCGGGCGAGCAGGGGCGCGGCTTTGCCGTGGTGGCCAGCGAGGTGCGGGCACTGGCCGGGCGCTCCTCGGAGGCTGCCAAACAGATCCGCCACCTCATTGCCGACAGCGTGGGTAGGGTCGAGGGTGGTACCGCGCTGGCCGGCCAGGCCGGCAGCACCATGGCCGACGTGGTCACCTCCATCCAGCAGGTCAACGCCCTGGTGGACGAAATCTGTGTGGCCACCACCGAACAAACCACCAGCATGAGCCAGGTCGGCCAGGCCGTGGCCCAGATGGACCAGGCCACGCAGCAAAACGCCACCCTGGTCGAAGAAACTGCGCGCGTTGCCGATGGCCTGCAAGCCCAGGCAGCCGAACTGATCCATGCGATTGCCGCGTTTCGACTGCCTGGCGCCGGGCACACGGCCAGCAACAGGCCTCTTGAAAGCCGACGCCTGAGCCTTACTTAAGGCGAGACCGCGCTGCCTCCTGGCGCGGATTCGTTTTTACCGAGATTTGACATTCATGACCAAGCAAACCCTTGCCTTTCAGGCCGAAGTCGCGCAGTTGCTGCACCTGGTGACGCACTCGCTGTACTCCAACAAAGAGATTTTTCTGCGTGAGCTGATCTCCAATGCCTCGGACGCTTGCGACAAGCTGCGTTTTGAAGCCATCAACAACAACGCCTTGTACGAGGACGCGCCCAACCTGGAGGTTCGCGTCTCCTTCGACAAGGATGCCAAGACCCTGACCATCACCGACAACGGCATTGGTCTAAGCCAGCAGGAAGCCATCGACAACCTGGGCACCATTGCCAAGAGCGGCACCAAGGACTTTTTCAGTAAGCTCAGCGGCGACCAGAAGGCCGATGCGCAGCTGATCGGCCAATTCGGCGTGGGCTTTTACTCAGGCTTCATCGTGGCCGACAAGATCACGGTCGAATCCCGCCGTGCTGGCCTGAGCGCCGACCAGGCCGTGCGCTGGATCAGCGATGGCGGTGCCAGCGGTGGCGGCGCTTTTGAGGTGGAAAGCATCTCCCGCGCCCAACGCGGCACCAGCGTCATCCTGCACCTGCGCGAAGATGCCCTGGACTACGCCAGCGCCTGGAAGCTCAAGAGCGTCATCAACAAGTACTCCGACCACATCAGCCTGCCCATCCTGATGGAGAAGGAAGAATGGAAAGACGGCGAGCTGATCAACCCCAGCGACGAAAACGGCGGCCGCCAGCCCGGCGCCATGGTCAAGACCGGTGAATGGGAAACCATCAACAAGGCCAGCGCCATCTGGAGCCGCGCCAAAAAAGACATCACGCCCGAGCAGTACACCGACTTCTACAAGCAGATCAGCCACGACTTCGAGGCACCGCTGGCCCACACCCACAACCGGGTGGAAGGCAGCACCGAGTACACGCAGCTGCTGTACATCCCGTCCAAGGCGCCCATGGACCTGTGGAACCGCGACCGCAAGGGCGGCCTGAAGCTGTATGTGAAGCGTGTCTTCATCATGGACGACGCCGAGGCCCTGCTGCCCAGCTACCTGCGCTTTGTGAAGGGCGTGGTGGACTCTGCCGATCTGCCCCTGAACGTGAGCCGCGAGCTCCTGCAAGAAAGCCGCGACGTGAAAGCCATCCGCGAGGGCTGCACCAAGCGTGTACTGGGCATGCTGGAAGACATGGCCAAGCACGACCAGCCCGCCCCGGCATCTGCCGACGGCGTGACCGATGTGCTGAGCGACGAGGAAAAAGCCGCCGCTGCCGAGGCCGCAGGCAAATACACCAAGTTCTACGGCGAATTTGGTGCTGTGCTCAAAGAAGGTCTGGGCGAAGACTTTGCCAACAAAGACCGCATTGCCAAGCTGCTGCGCTTTGCCTCCAGCACCACCGACACGGTGAGCGTGAGCTTCGCCGACTACAAGGCCCGCATGAAGGAGGGCCAGGAGGCCATCTACTACATCACCGCCGACACCCTGGCCGCTGCCAAGAACAGCCCGCAGCTCGAAGTCTTCAAGAAAAAGGGCATCGAGGTGCTGTTGATGACCGACCGTGTGGACGAGTGGGCCCTGAACTATGTGCATGAGTTTGATGGCACCCCGCTGCAAAGCGTGGCCAAGGGCGCTGTCGACCTGGGCAGCCTGCAGGACGAAGCTGAAAAGAAGGCGGCAGAAGAAGCCGCAGAGGCCTTCAAGCCCCTGCTGGCCAAGCTGAAGGAAGCCCTCAAGGAGAAGGCTGAAGACGTGCGCGTGACCACCCGGCTGGTGGACAGCCCCGCCTGCCTGGTGGTACAGGACCACGGCATGAGCACCCAGCTGGCCCGCATGCTCAAGCAGGCCGGCCAGGCGGCGCCCGAAGTCAAGCCGGTGCTGGAGGTCAACGCCGACCACGCACTGGTCAAGAAGCTCGACGGCTCAGTGCACTTCAATGACCTGGCCCACATCCTGTTTGACCAGGCCCTGCTGGCTGAAGGCGGCTTGCCAGCCGACCCGGCGGCTTACGTCAAGCGGGTGAATGCATTGCTGGCCTGACACCGCAAAACTGGTCTACGATGCGAGGCCGTTTGCCCGGGGGAAGCCGGGCAGACGGCCTTTTTTCATGGAAGCATCGACATGACGACTTTCAGTCCGAACTACCTGGCCTCGTTCTGGTCCCTGCCGGCCCTCGAGGTCAATCTGCTGGTTTTTTTCAACCTGCTCGGGGCCTTGCTGCTGGGTCTACTGGTGGGCTACGAGCGCTCCTACCATGGTCGCGCCGCAGGCATGCGCACCTATGGCATCGTCTGCATGGCGTCGGCGGCACTCACTGTGTTTGCTGGCTACCCGGGCTACTGGTGGGGAGGCTCCGGCGGACCGGTGCCCGCGCTGGTCGACCCCACGCGCGTGGTGCAGGGCATCGTCACCGGCGTGGGCTTTCTGGGCGCTGGCGTGATCATGAAAGAAGGCCTGAACATCAGCGGCCTCACCACGGCTGCGTCCATCTGGGCCTCGTCAGCCATCGGCGTGCTGGTCGGCATTGGCTTTTTCGGTGCCGCCATTTTGTTGTCGGTGCTGTCGGCTTCGCTGATGATGTGGGGGCCCAAGCTCGAAGCACGCTTGCCCTCGCGCCGAGCGATGGGCGTGGTGCTGGGCTTCGAGCCGGGGGTGGAGCCGCAGGATGAAGACCTGAAGCAAACCATCCGCCAATGGGGCTATATGGTGGCAGAGGGATCGCTCAACATCTGCCACCGGGACGGGGCCTATCAGTGGCAGTTTGTGATGGTGGCACTCAAGAGCAACCCCCACCCCAGCTCACTGTTCGACCTGTCGCGCCAGCTGCGCAAGCTTCAGGGCCTGGAGACCTTGCAGATCAGCCACGCCCGCAACTAGCACCTCAGAACTTGTAGCCCACGCCCACCGACCCCAAGGTGGCGCGGGTCTTGAAGTCTGCGGTGTCACCGGGGAAGCGCTCGCTGTCGTAGTACACCTGCTTGACGGCAACTTGCACGTACAGGTTCTTGTCCAGCATGGTGCGCAAACCAAAGCCGTAGCCAGCACCCTGAATGTCCTGCTTGACCACCACACCGGCACCGTCTTCTGCCCGGGCGGTGGCGGCTTCATAACCCAGCGTGGCGAACGCCAGGGTTTTATCGGTCAGCAGGTAGCCAGGCTCGAAATACACCGAATAGGCATCACGGGCCTTGTACAGCGCAGTGCGCACGCCGGCAGTGGTGCGCAACTCGCCGCCATCCACGTCATTGAGGTTGTATGTCGCGCCGACCGACAGCACACCACGGTCGCCCGCGGCCCAGCTGTACGCGCCTTGCAGCGAACCTACGGCCGAGGTGTGACCCAAACCGTCGACGACATTCGTGCCAGAGGTGATCTCGGTGGTCGAGGAAATCATCCCCGCATTGAGCCCCAGGCTGAAACCCTGAAAACTGCTGGCTGCCGTCTGAGCCTGCACCGCCGAACACGCCAAGGCAGCAATTGCCGCTGTCATCGCCAATGTCTTCATCTTCATCTTGATATC
>JBEEJT010000101.1:0-2729 GCA_041169085.1 Pseudomonadota bacterium
CAGTGGCCGCAGCCCAGCCTGATCGCGGCGTGGGTGTTGGGCCAGGACAGCGCCGCGGTGGCCCTGCCTGCACTGGGCCAGGGCCAGCCCGACAACAACCCGGCCCTGCACGACGCAGGCCACGAGCTGGCGCGCAAGCTCAAGCAACGCCGCGCAGAGCGCGCCGCCCGCTGGGCCGAATCGAGCTTCTCACAAGACTCGTTCTTCGCCACGGACAGCCGCTTCGACACCCCAGGCTCGCCCCGGCCGGGCCAAGGCCCGCTCGAAGACGACGACCTGCCGGCCAACCTGCGCGCCTGAGCGGCACGCAGGCGGCCGCGGCCTCACACCGCTGCGGTGGCCAACAAGGCGTTCACACGGCGCACATAGGCCGCCGGGTCTTCCAGCTGACCGCCTTCGGCCAGCAAGGCCTGATCGAACAGGATGTGGGCCAGGTCGTCGAAGTGCTCGCTGGTGTCGAGCTTTTTGACCAGCGCGTGCTCGGGGTTGACCTCCAGCACGGGCTTGACCTCAGGCGCAGCCTGTCCGGCTTGCTTCAGCAGACGGGCCAAGTGGCCGGACACATCGCCCTCACCCACCACCAGGCAGGCCGGTGAATCGACGAGACGGGTCGTGACGCGCACCGCGCTGGCGCGTTCGGCCAGCGAAGCCTGCAAGCGCTCCAGCAGCGGCTTGCACTGCTCAGCGGCTTCTTCGGCCTTCTTCTTTTCCTCTTCGTCTTGCAGCTTGCCCAGGTCCACGGCGCCCTTGGCCACGCTTTGCAGCGGCTTGCCTTCGAACTCGTAGAGGTGGGAGAGCAGCCACTCGTCGACACGGTCGGTCAACAGCAGCACCTCGATGCCCTTCTTCTTGAAGATTTCGAGTTGCGGGCTGTGCTTGGCCGCAGCCAGCGTGTCGGCGGTGATCACATAGATGGCCTCCTGGCCTTCCTTCATGCGCGACACGTAGTCGGCCAGCGACACGCTGGGCTCCCCCGATTCGTCGTGCGTGGAAGCAAAGCGCAGCAGCTTGGCGAGGCGCTCGCGGTTGGCGAAGTCTTCCCCCACCCCTTCCTTGAGCACCTGCCCGAACTCGCCCCAGAAGGTCTTGTACTTGTCGCGCATGGCTTGCTCATCGTGGCCAGCCATGTCTTCGAGCATGGACAGCACGCGCTTGGTCACACCTTCGCGGATCGCCTTCACGTCGCGGCTTTCCTGCAAGATCTCGCGGCTCACGTTGAGCGGCAGATCGGCCGAATCGATCACCCCCTTGACGAAGCGCAGGTAGTTGGGCAACAGCGCTTCGGCGTCGTCCATGATGAACACACGCTTGACGTAGAGCTTGAGCCCGCCGTGCTTGTCGCGGTTCCAGATGTCGTAAGGCGCCTTGCCCGGCACGTACAGCAGCTGGGTGTATTCGCTGCGGCCTTCCACGCGGTTGTGCGTGTGGGCCAGCGGCGCTTCGCTGTCGTGGCTGATCTGCTTGTAGAACTCGGTGTACTGCTCATCAGAAATGTCGCCCTTGCTGCGCGTCCACAGCGCGGCGGCCTGGTTGACGGTTTCCCACTCGTCCAACAGCACTTGCTCGCCCTTCTCGGCGTCCCATTCTTCCTTTTGCATGAGGATGGGCAGCGAGATGTGGTCGGAATACTTGGCCACGATGCCGCGCACCTTCCAGCGGCTGAGGAACTCGTCTTCGCCTTCACGCAGGTGCAAGACGATGTCGGTGCCCCGGGTGGGCTTGGTGATGGCTTCGACTTCGAAGTCACCCGTGCCTTCGCTGATCCAGCGCACACCCTCTTCGGGCGCGGCACCGGCGCGGCGGGTCTCGACGGTGATCTTGTCGGCCACGATGTAGCCGCTGTAGAAGCCCACGCCGAACTGGCCGATGAGTTGGGCGTCCTTTTGCTGGTCGCCGGAGAGGCGGCCCATGAACTCCTTGGTGCCCGACTTGGCGATGGTGCCCAGGTGGTCGATGGCTTCTTGCGCGCTCATGCCGATGCCGTTGTCACGGATGGTGAGGGTGCGGGCTTCCTTGTCGAACAGCACGCGCACTTCGAGGTTGGGCGTGTCTTCGTAATAGCTGGCGTGGTCGAGCGCTTCGAAGCGCAGCTTGTCGCACGCGTCAGAGGCGTTGGAGATCAACTCGCGCAGGAAGATTTCCTTGTTGGAGTACAGCGAGTGCGTGACGAGGTGCAGCAGCTGCTTGACTTCGGCCTGGAAGGAATGGGTTTGCTTGCTCATGGCGGGGACAGGCAGGTCTAGGTTTCGGGTTGAGGGGCGCAGCACGCGCTGCGGCCGTGTGCGGCGCAGATGGGGACACCCCGGCGGCTTTCAAGGGGCGAGATGTTGCGCGGCGCGAGTGGTCGCGAGCGGCCGCGTGTGCGCCAACCGCCACACCGCAACTTTTTTCGAATCGCTTGCCAAACACCCAAAAACCGGCATATACTCTTGGTCTCGATGGCGCTTTAGCTCAGCCGGTTAGAGCGACGGAATCATAATCCGCAGGTCCGGGGTTCGAATCCCTGAAGCGCCACCAAAATAGATCGGCCCGAGACTCAACCTCTCGGGCCGTTTGCTTTGTCAAGCACTCTCGCAGCCCCTGGATTGAAACCATGCCCCGCTGTGTTGCCCATCTTGCCGGTTGGAACCTGCTCTTCCTGGCCCTCCTTCAAGCCCCTGTGCATGCCCAAGATTTGGTGCAGCGCAGCTTCCCGGCGCAGTCGCTGCGCGGTGAGTTGCAAGTCGTGC
>JBEEJT010000102.1:0-31059 GCA_041169085.1 Pseudomonadota bacterium
AAAAGTGTTCTCCAATCAAGCACTTCGGCACCAGCCTAACCGTTCGTTCAAGGGGACGCCCGATCTTTCGCAGCGCTTCGGATATTCCGAGCGGGGCGCCCCTTAACTCGGGCGTTAGGCCACAAGAGAAACGGCGCGTTTCGGAAATGCCTTGAGTACCTTCTTGTCCATGGTCACCAATTTGGCACCCAAACGTTCGGCCAGGGCAACGAATTCGCAGTCATAGGCTGAGCATTCACTGTCGCGCACCAATTCCATAACTTCCCGAGAATGCACCTCGAATTCGAATCCCTCCAACAAGGATTCAGCCTCAGCCTGAAGGCTGCAGGCTTGCTCGAAGCTCAGCATCTTGCGGCGCACGTAGCCGGCCAGAATGTTGCGGAACTCGCTGCGCCACAGTGGCGGCGCGGCCCATTCTGGCTCTCGCTCCAACAGCGCTTCCGCTGCAGCAGTGAACTCCCCAGGCAAGTACAGGTACGCCAGGATGTTGCTGTCAACAACGATCACTTGCGCCCCGCTCGCTTGGCTGCGTCAATGTCCTTCGCAGTGAACTGCACTGGTGGCAAGCTTGCGCGAAGTTCGCGGGCGCGCGCCAGCCTGTCGCTGGGCGCCACTCGTGCGGGCAGCAGCACCGACTCCAGGCACACGATGGCCTCGCTGTTCAAGCTACGGCGGTGGAGCTCAGCAGCAGCTTTCAGCCGCTCGTACACAGCGTCCGGGATGTTCTTCAAAGTCAGGGAGGTAGGCATGAAAGGCCCTCAATGCAACCAAAACGGTTCCATTTTGGCACATCGAGGCACCGCGGGCAACCGTGTGTGGCCTAACAATTCGGTCAAGCGGACGCCAACAAGGCCCATGGCTTCGCCATTCTCATGGGCCTTGTTGGTGCCCTCCACTCGCTGCGCTCCTTCCGGCGCCGCTTACCTCTGGCGTTAGGCCACTCCATATGATCGACGCAGAACAACTTATTGCCGAATTTCGAGCAGTCGCCCAGATTGCCGGGCTTTCGCTATCGGAAAGCGATCTAGTTGCTGAGATCCATCCTGCACCTCATCAGCCCCCAAGAAACCTGCCTGACGGCAAGACTGCCGTTTATGTTTATTGCACAAGTGAGCGCTGCCTAAAAGTCGGCAAAGCAGGCCCCAAAAGCAAAGCAAGGTATACGAGTCAACACTACCAGCCAGATAGTGCTCCAAGTACACTGGCCAGGTCACTACTAGGCGCAAAAACCGAGTTTTCTCTACCCGACTCGATTGATTCGTCTAACATAGGCGAATGGATCAAGCAGAACACATATCGGGTAAACATTTTACTTAATGCCGCCACGGGGGCCAACGCACTCAATCTTCTAGAGGCATTTGTTCAATGCAAGCTGGATCCACGCTTTGAAGGCTTTGCCAGTCAACGCAGCGTAAAACCAAATGCAAACAAGACCGTGGCCTAACATTACGGTCAAGCGGACGCCAACAAAGCCCATGGCCTCGCCATTTTCATGGGCTTTGTTGGTGCCCTCCACTCGCTGCGCTCCTTTCGGCGCCGCTTACCTTGGGCGTTAGGCGCAATACAAAAACCATGCAACTACTGACTTTCTCTTTAGGTCTAATCTGCTTGGCATGGGCAGTTGCTCCCACCCTTCTCTTGATCTACGGGGGAGCAAACAGAGACGAAATTGCGGCCAAGCAGAAGGATGCGCTCACCGGCGAAACAAAAGGCCTACTGGCGTGGATCTTTCGTAGTCGACTGATTCTCGGATGGCTTGGGGGCGTACTCCTGGTGGCGGCGCTTTTAATCTAGTGGGCCAAAGGCGTCCAGCGTCAGGTTTTGTGCCGTGGTGTATTGACCCAGCGGTTTCTGCACAGGTCAGGCTGCTAAAGCATAAGCCTCAGCAGGGGTCTTCATGCCGAGGGCCTGGTGAGGGCGTTCCTCGTTGTAAAAGCGGATCCAATCGCCGATCACGCGGCTGGCGTGCTGCAGGGTTTCGAACCGGTGGCGGTGCACGCATTGGTCTTTGAGCGTTCTGATCACGCGCTCAACCATGCCGTTCTGCTCAGGACTGTATGGCGTGATGAACTCCTGCTGCAGCCCGTAGCCCTTGACCAGTGCCGTGTAGCTGCGGCTGGTGAACACCAGGCCGTTGTCGGATCTCAGCAAGAACGGCTGCTTGACCTTGCCCAGGCAGCCGTAGCGGGCAATCAAGGCCTGCTCCAAGGCCGCCTCTGCGGTCTTGGATCGGCCGCTGCGGCTCAGGTGCCAGCCCAGCAATTCCCGGCTGTAGCAATCGATCACCAAGGCCAGTGCACACCAGCCATCGCGGCCAGCCCACACGCGGCACAGGTCCGTGGCCCAACGCTCATCGGGCGCCTTGGCCACAGAAGGCAGCGCCTGGATGCGAGGCCTGAAGCCCACCGGGCGTTTGCGCACCTGCCAACCCTTGAGCTGGAAGATGCGCTGCACGGTGTTCTTGTTGAACCCGAGCAAGTGCGCCACCGTGCGGTACCCAAACGATGGGTTCTCTTCGATCATCGCCTTGATGGGCTTGACCAGGTGCTCCTGAACCTTGGGCGCGGCCTTGGTGCTGCGGTAGTACACCGTGCGCCGAGGCATCTCGAACCACTGGCACAGCTTGACCAGGCTGACCTTGACGCCATCCTCAGCCAATCCCTGCTGAAGGCTGAGGATCATTTCTCGTCCTCGTTGCCCAGCAGGGAAGCCAGCTTTTTTCTGGCACGCAGCTCCAACATGGCTTCGCCATAGGCCTCCTGCAGTTCTCGCAGTTGCTTCTCGTACTGCTCTTTGACTTCCAGGGGCTTGGTGCGCAATGCGTTTTCCATGCCGCGCTTGCCTTCATCGACCCACTGTTCAACCTCAGATGGGTTGAGATCGAAGGCCCGACTGGCCTCCGAGATCGTGGTCTTGCCCTGGATGATGTCCAGGACCAGGGCCGTCTTGCGCTTGGCTGTCCAGCGCTTGATGTCGTCTTCCATCAGGGTGCTCATCGTCGTTTCCTTCAACGTTAACACCTGAGCAGGAATTCACTGGGTCAATACAGATCGGCTGCGTGCCGCAGACATTGCACACCTGGGTGCGCCAGCACGAAGTCGATGCAGGCGAGCGCGATGGCGTCTCGACGGCGGATGCCCAACGCATCAAAGACCTGGAACGAGAGAACCGCGAACTGCGCAAGGCTAACGAGATCCTGAAGCTGGCCAGCGCGTTTTTCGCCCAGGCGGAACTCGACCGCCGCATCAAGTCCTGAAGACCTTCGTCGATCAGCACCGCCAGCAGTTTGGGGTCGAGTCGATCTGCCGTGTCTTGCAGATCGCCCCATCCGCGTATTGGCTTCATGCTGCACGTCAGCGGCAACCAGCCCTGCGCTCGCAGCGTGCTCAGCGCGATGCGCAGCTGGCGCCGCAGGTTCAACGTGTGTGGCAAGCCAATCTGCAGGTCTACGGTGCCGACAAGGTCTGGCTGCAACTCAAGCGCGAAGGTGTCACTGTGGCGCGGTGCACCGTCGAGCGGCTGATGCGCCTGCAAGGCTTGCAGGGCGTGCGCAGAGGCAAGGCACAGCGCACCACCATTGCTGATCCGAAGGCTCCGTGCCCGCTTGATCGCGTCAACCGGCAGTTCCGGGCTGATCGGCCCAATAAGCTGTGGGTCTCGGACTTCACCTACGTCTCGACCTGGCAAGGCTGGGTCTATGTGGCCTTCGTCATTGACGTGTTCAGCCGTCGCATCGTGGGCTGGCGCCAGAGCAGTTCCATGCACACAGCACTTCGTGCTGGATGCGCTGGAGCAGGCCTTGTATGACCGCAAGCCGTCCGAGGAAGATGGTCTGATCCATCATTCCGATAGGGGCTCGCAATACCTCTCCATTCGCTACAGCGAGCGACTGGCCGAAGCCGGGATCGAGCCTTCAGTGGGCTCCAAGGGCGACAGCTATGACAACGCCTTGGCCGAGACCATCAACGGCTTGTACAAGGCCGAGGTCATCCACCGCCGTGGTCCGTGGAAGACCAAACAGGCGGTCGAACTGGCCACGCTGGAATGGGTCTCTTGGTTCAACCACCATCGATTGATGGGGCCGCTGGGCAATGTCCCGCCCGCTGAGTTCGAGGCAAACTACCACCAACAACGCGCTGGTCAGGCCGCGACCGCCTGACTTAAACCAACTGGCCTCCGCGAAACCCGGGGCGGTTCACTGATGGCGGAGACATCACCATTGGTGCGATCCATCCCATCGAGTGCGCCGCAACCGCTGCGGACCGCCACAACACGGTGGCCTCGCTCGTTCGCAGGGACGGCGAAACGCTGAGCGCTATGCTCAAGCGACTCGACAAGGCCATCGGCAGGTTCTACGAACACGATGAGATCATCGACGAGGTCAACGGCAACTGACACCGCCCGGCTCGTCAAGATGGGTTCGCCGGACGCTTACTCATGGCCTGCTGCGGCACCTGTGCGCTTTGCGCTCCGGCTCCGAATATCCAGGCCCTTCAGCACAATGCACTTTGCGCAGCTTGGCGAACTGATTGGGCTCTTCAAAGCATGTCCAACAGGTTTGTCAAGCACCCGTCAACACAGGCCATGCCCTTTGTCAGCGCCATTCACTCGCTGACCCCATTGCGCTACAACGTAGCATTGGAGCCAAGGAAATCAAACGGAATCGCACATGCAACTCTTCGTCGACTCGAACCACCTGTCCCCATACGCCATGTCGGCTTTTGTTGCGCTCTGTGAGAAGGGCATTCCATTCGAGCGCGTGCTGATCGATTTGTCAGGCAAGGCACACCTTTCCGAGGCTTATGGCCGGGTGTCAACCACGCTTCGTGTGCCGTCAATCCTGGATGATGGCTTCTCGTTGTCTGAGTCCTCGGCCATTTGCGAGTACCTCAACGACCAGTTTCCTGACGTGCCGGTCTATCCAGACAACGTCCAGCAACGCGCCAAAGCCCGCGAGATTCAAGCATGGCTGCGAAGCGATCTCATGGCACTCCGCCAAGAGCGACCGACCGAAGTCATCTTCCTGCGGCAGCATGTTCAGGCTCTGTCGGCAGCTGGCATCGAGGCTGCCAACAAGCTGATCAGCGCGGCAGAGAAGCTGATTCCCGATGGGCAGCAGTCGCTGTTTGGCCAATGGTGCATTGCTGACACTGACTTGGCGCTCATGCTCAACCGCTTGGTCTCGGCGGGCGACTCGGTGCCTCCACGCCTGTTGCACTACGTTCAAGTGCAGTGGCAACGCCCCAGCGTGCAGGAGTGGGCCAACATGCCGAGGCCATCATGCTGAAGCTCCACACGCCCCTCTTCCGTTGCCGCACACGCAGGGCGCCAGGCCTGCCAAAGCACTGATCGTGAATGCCCCCACCAAGTTGCTCTTCCTGCCGGGCGCCTCTGGCGACATCGATTTCTGGACGCCCTTAGCGGCATCACTTCGCCACCCATCGTCGCAAGTTCATTTCGGATGGCCAGGCTTTGGGCCAACCCGGCACGATCCCTCAGTGGCGGGCATCGATGATCTCGTTGAGAAGGTCGTTGCTGAAATTGACCAGCCAACCGCCATCATTGCCCAATCGATGGGAGGCGTGATCGCACTGCAGGCTGCAAGCCGGCGAGCAGAGTTGGTCACGCACCTGGTGCTCACGGTGACCTCTGGCGGCATCGACCTCCAAGATTTGGCTGCCCAAGACTGGCGCCCCGCCTTCCTTGAGGCCAATCCTTCACTGCCTCGCTGGTTTGCCGAACTCAGGCTCGACCTGACCAACACCCTCCCTTCGATCAACGTGCCGTCTTTGCTGCTTTGGGGGGACGCTGACCCAATCAGTCCGGTGGCTGTCGGCGAACGTCTTGCGTCGCTGCTTCCACAAGCTGTTCTGCACGTCATTCCGGGGGGCAAGCATGATCTCGGAAAGGCTTTTGCCGAAGCAATCGCCCCACTCATTGCCTCGCACCTGAAGACAGGCCTTGCTGCTTGTCCAACTGGACTTCCGCCCCGTCGGCGGTAGTCAGACCGTTGCGGCGGGCGCCAGGCAGCCAAGAACACGACCACCGCAGGCGCAGGCCATGGGCGTTCCTGCCCCTCTTTGTTCACGCCACGTGAACAAGCCTCATGCGAACGGCTGGGCTGTCGTTCAACGCGAATGCTCACGCTGACCATGCCTTCAGCCTTCTCGCTTCCTGAGTTGAAGACCTCCGCGCTGTGCATGGCCACGCCGGACAAGCCTGGCGTTGGGTGCATCATTCACTGCGGCGCTGCTGGCGCCACCGACCATTGAGATGTCACTTTCTGGGAGAACCATGATGCTCAAGTCTGCAGCCATTGCCATTCTTGTGCTCGTCGGCGCCACGTTGCTTTATGCATCCACCCGCCCCGACCATTTCCGCATCGAACGATCCGTGCTCATCCGCAGCTCACCCGCGGCCATTTTTCCGCTGGTCAACAATTTTCGCCATTGGGAGCAGTGGTCTCCTTGGGAGAAGGTCGATGCCAAGCTGCAACGCAGCTACAGCGGCGCGCCCCAAGGTCAGGGGGCCATCTACGAGTGGAATGGGAACAAAGACGTCGGGCGAGGCCGCATGGAGATCACCGAATCCATGGCGCCCACGCAAATCACGCTGAAGCTGGATTTCATCACCCCATTTGAGGCCCACAACACCGTTCAGTTCACCTTCAAGCCACAAGGCGATGCCACGCTGGTGACTCAGGCCATGTTCGGCCCCAGCCCATTCCTGTCCAAGCTCATGGGCCTGTTTTTCAGCATGGAGACGATGGTGGGCAGCAAATACGAAGAGGGGCTGGCGGCCTTGAAGGCCATTGCGGAAAAGCCCTGAACGAGGCCGTCAGGCTTCAGGCTGCGGCCGCGCCTGGCTACCCCGATCAACAGGCTGGCACCGAGTGGATCGATGCCAACCGTGGCTGCGTGATTCGCCACGCGCCCTCCAAGCCTGAAACATCACACCAGACACCGAAGCCCTTCTTACCGCTTGGGCTTGGGTGTTCCGGCGCGCTGTGGCATGCTTGAGCCAAACAAAATGCGTCGGCTCAAGGCCGTCGACAATCAGGGTGAATTCACTTGAACTTCGCATCCCACCGGTGGCCGTCGTGCTGATCTCAGCCTGCGCCATGGGCTTGATCGCGCACCTGGCACCTGTCGGTGTCTCGCTCCCGGCCTTGAAATGGGTCGCCGTGCTGTGCGCTTTGGCTGGCGCTGGCGTGGCCATGGCAGGCGTGGTCGCTTTCAAGCGGAGCCAAACAACCGTGAATCCCTTCACGCCCGAACGCGCATCGTCCCTGGTCGCCAGCGGCATCTATCGCTATTCCCGCAACCCGATGTACCTGGGCTTCTTCCTGGCCTTGATCGGGTGGGCGGCATGGCTCTCCAATTTGCTCGCGCCTGCGGTCCTCCCGCTGTTCATCGCTTACATGAATCGCTTTCAAATTCAGCCGGAAGAAGGCGCGCTTCGGCTTCGTTTCGGAGATGAATTTCAGCGCTATGCGCTTCAGGTGCGGCGCTGGGTCTGAGCGCCAGAAGCGGCGTCAAGCCCTTGTCCGTTTGCCCCCCCACTCAAGTTCTCACGTGGCCCCGTCGAATTCAGCCCAACCTGTTCACGCCCTTCAGGCAAGGAACAATATCCTCCATTGCCATGAACGCCGACTGCCACGTTCATCGTGGTGGGCGTTGGCCACCGCCATGCTGGCCGGCCACGCCATAGGCGCAGACATGCCGCTGGTACTGCAATATTCAACCCTCGGCGTCTGGGCACAGGCCCCCTTGGGTTTGTCCGCTCGGCTGGGCGTTGCCCTGCCCTACAAGAACGGCCTGTCCTGGGTGGCCGGCGGCGAGTTCGGCTCGAAGGGCAGCAAGCAATTCGTGGGTTGGCGCAGTGACTTCACCCCCAGCGGCTATGGCTGGGGCACGTTCGAGCTGGCTCGCTGGCAGACACGACAAGAGCCACTCCTGTCCGATGCGCACACGACTTACTATGGTGGCGAAGCGCAGATCGCCTTCCTTCGCGCTGGGTTGATGTTCCCGCAAGGCGCCTTCCATCACCCCAAGCTGACCCTGGGCATCGGGGTCAGTTATTGACACCGCAGGATCTGCCTCGCATCACAAGCGAGCCCAAAGTCAACCATCCAGCCATCCGACACCCATGAACATCCGACACCAGGGGGCGTGCCTGTGTGGGGGCATCCGCTTCCACATTGACGGGCCATTGCAAGCCATTCAGGTTTGCCACTGCAGCCAGTGTCGCCAGGCCCAGGGAGGACCGGTGGCCACCAACATCCCTGTGGATGCCCATGCGGTGACGTTCGAGCAAGGGCAAGACTTGTTGCAGCCTTTCGAATCTTCGCCTGGGAAGATCCGGGCGTTTTGCAAGGTCTGCGGCTCGCCAATCTACAGCCAACGCGCTGCCTTGCCTGGGGTCCTGCGCATCCGCGCGGGCTTGCTGCGTGAACCGGTTGCCGCAACGCTGGCGTTCCAGGCTCACACGGCATCCAGGGCCAACTGGTGGCCCACCCTCCCCGGCTTGGCGGACCACCCCGAGGGCGCCCCAGACCCTTTGCCTTCAGCGCCATGAGACCGCCCGACTTTGAGCCTGAGGCGACAGCCCGACAGGATCGCCACATGAACGACTTTGCGACGATGACCTTGCCCGGCCAACCCACCGTCCTGGCCCCGGACGGCTCCGAGGTTCGGGTGTTGCTCGGCTTGGGCGCAGGCGGCATGGCCCATTTCACACTCGGGCCAGGCCAAGTGGCCAAGGCTGTTGCGCATCACACGGTCGAAGAAATTTGGTTTGTGCTGTCAGGTCGAGGCCAGATGTGGCGCAAGCAAGGCTCACGGCAAGAGACAGTGGACTTGGTGCCCGGCGTTTGCATCACCATCCCCGTCGGCACACACTTCCAGTTTCGCGCGATGGCTGACGAGCCCTTGACCGCCGTGGCCATCACCATGCCACCCTGGCCGGGGGACGGTGAAGCGTACTTCGTCGAAGGCCCCTGGTCATCCAACGCCTGACTGCCCCAGGCCCGAAGGGATGCCCTCCCGCGCAGGCACTCAAACGGAAGACTCAAAGTCCTGGGCGCCACTTTGCAGCATGCTGCGCAACTGTTACGCTACAGCTCCGGGGTCCATATGCGCATGGGTGACCACGATTAGTTTGGCGCCCGACAAGTACGCACTTATCCCTCACTCAGGCACCCGGAGGTCACTGTGAAGCAGGCTTCATGGCGCATCGACAACCCACTGGATTGCCCGCAGGTTCACACCATGAGCGTCCTCAGCGGGAAGTGAAAGCTCATCATGGAAAGCGTGTACCAATGGGGCACGCTCGCGAAGAAGAGGCGAAGCGCCTGCGCACCGGTGGCGTGAGCGACTCGCACATCCGCTGTTTGGATGTTGCTGGAGGCGGCTGTGCTGCTTATGCTGTGCGCGCAGTCCCGCCAAGCTGGCCAAGACAAGTTCACGCCAACCCAAGCCCATCAACGCCAGCCCTGGCGGGGTGAAGACAAGCCCATCGGCATGGCACACCGCTCTACCCACATGACTCGCGACTTCCACGACATCACGATAGGCGAGACACATGCGCTGGGGCCTCGCCCCATCACGGAGGCCGATTCCTTGCGCTTCTGCCAGGAGTTCGACCGCCTCCCCTTTCACCTGGACCCCGACAAGGCGAAGGCATCGATGTTTGGCGAGCTCATCGCCAGCGGGCTGCACACGCTGTCGCTCACCGCATCGATGGTGGTCGACGGCTTCATCGGGCACACCACCATGACTGGCGCCTCGGACATGGCTGCCGTGCGTTGGCACCGCCCAGTCACCTTGCCCAATGCCTTGCGCGTTCAGGTCACGGTCGTGGGCACCAGCCCACCCAAGCCAGGCAAGCGCTTTGGCGTCGTCACGTGCAAGCTGGAGACTTACACCCAGGATCAAGCGCTCGCCATGTCAGCCACCGTCAACTACCTGTTGACCTGCCGGGAGTGAGTCAGGTGTGCACGCCCATCGAACTGCAGCGCAATATGCAAAGTCGGCTGGCGCAGCGAGCATCCGGCAATCGGCCCAGTTCCAGTCGCTGTGCCCTGCCACGGCCACGGTCATGCACAAGCGCCTGACCTGAACGCACCATGCACAATCCAGCCAGAATTCAGGCCCAAACCATATCAGGAGGAAACATGTCAGACAAGCGCTTCGCCCACACCCCTCAACCACCCTATTACTCGGTCATCTTCGCGTCTCAGCGCACGGCCCGAGACAACGGTTACACCGAGATGGCCGACTTGCTGGACAAGCTCGCAGCGCAACAGCCAGGCTTTCTGGGCGCCGAGTTCGCCCGCGATGCATCGGGCTTTGGCATCACCGTTTCCTATTGGCAAGACCTGGATTCGATCGCCCGCTGGAAGGCACAAGCCACCCACCTGCAAGCCCAGGCGCTGGGCAAGAGCGATTGGTACGAAGGGTTTGAGTTGCGCATCGCCAAGGTCGAGCGGGCCTACAACTTCCGCGCCGCTGGCCCTGCTGCGATGGTCACCGCCGACGCCGAACAGTCACCTCCAGCCCAGCGGTGAACCATGACGGAGTTTTACGCCTACCCACTGCTGGCCCTCCTGTTCGTTGGCATCTTCTGCCGTGAGGTGATCGCGCCGGCATCCAGGAACAACTGCAACCGCCGTTGGCTCATCCTGTCCACGTCCTTGGGCCTGGCGACGATGGCCACCACCTTGCTGGTCGGCTACCTGTTCGGCTCGCAGATCCAGCGCCACGCGCTGATCCCGGAGGCGGCCGACCTGCCTGTCGTGGTCGTCGGGGGCCTCAGCTTCCTGCTCACCAGCTTCGTGTTCTATTGGTGGCACCGGCTCACCCATGCGTCCGACCTGTTGTGGCGCGTGTTCCATCAACTCCACCACAGCGCCAAACGCGTGGAAGCCCTCACGGCGTTTTACGCGCACCCGCTGGATTCCGCCGCGGCCGTCGTCATCAGTTCATTCTCAAGCTACGTCGTCCTGGGCGCGTCACCGCTGGCTGCGGGCATCGCACTGTTGATCACCGGGGTCTTTGACCTGTTCGTCCACAGCGATGTGGCGACGCCCACCTGGCTGGGCTACTGGGTGCAGCGCCCGGAAATGCACACGGTCCACCACCAGCTCGATCACCACGCAGAGAACTACGGGCTGCCGATCTGGGACATCCTGTTTGGCACCTGGACCAACCCCAGCAGCAGGTCCACACAACTGGGGTTTGACGACGCCAAGGCCGCCCGTGTCACCGACATGCTCTTGTGGCGAGACGTGCACAAATCCGAGCACGCCGCAGGGCAAGCCTGACGTTCAGACTGCCTCGCACCTCCCCATCCAGAGCCGCCATGCACACCATCGATTGGAACGATTTCACCAAGGTCGAGCTCCGCGTGGGCCGCGTCATTTCGGCCGACGTGTTTGCAGAGGCCCGCAAGCCGGCCTACAAGTTGCAAATCGACTTCGGGCCCGACATCGGTGTTCGCAAGTCGAGTGCGCAAATCACGGCGCTGTACCAACCCGCGGACCTGATCGGCAAACTGGTGGTCGCCGTGGTCAACTTCCCGCCCAAGCAAATCGGGCCCATCATGTCCGAATGCTTGGTCACGGGCTTCCACAACGCTCAGGGCGAGGTCACGTTGTGTGTCCCTGAGCACGAGGTCCCACTCGGCACCCGCTTGCTCTGATCGCGCCGTCAGCCCCCCCCAGGCACCTCCCCCACTTCAGAGCCAACCGTACATGGCCACACCCCACCGACTGCATTTCATGTGCGGCAAAGCAGGCGCAGGCAAAAGCACGCTTGCGTTGTCACTGGCCCGGCAACATGACGCCACCTTGCTGTGCGAAGACGTCTGGCTGGCACGGCTTTACCCTGAAGAATTGCGCGACTTCAACGATTACCTCGTCTACGCGAAACGCATCCAGAAGGTGGTGGCGCCTTTGGTGATCGATCTCCTCAGCCGTCAATCGGTGGTGCTCGACTTCCCAGCCAACACCGTCCAAGGCCGCTTGTGGTATCGCTCGTTGTTCGAGCAAGCCAAGGTGGCGCACACCTTGCACCACCTGCCCGCCAGCAACAGCTTGTGCTTGAGTCGCATCGCCCAGCGCAACCTGGCGCGCCCGGAAGGGTCGCACCAACTCGACGAGGCCACCTTCATGACCATCACCGCCCTGTTCGTGCGCCCGTACGAATCAGAAGGCTTCCACGTGGTTCAGCATGACAGGCTGCAGGTGCACAATGCCCCTTCCACTGACCCGCCGCCACGCCAGCCATGAGCACCCACGCCGTTGAACTGCACCGAGTCTTGCGCACCCAACCGGACCGTCTCTATCGGGCCTTCCTTGACGCTGATGCATGGGCCAAATGGCTGCCCCCTCACGGCTTCACGGGCAAGGTGCAGCAACTGGACGCCCGCGTGGGCGGGCGCTACCAGATGTCGTTCACCAACTTCACGACGGGGCACAGCCATTCGTTCGGTGGCGAATACCTGGAATTGGTGCCCAACGAAAAGCTGGTCTACACGGCCAGCTTTGACGATGCGAACCTGCCAGGTCGCATGCAAACCACCGTGCGGATCAAAGCCGTTTCTTGCGGTGTGGAACTGAGCATCCGCCAAGAGGGCATTCCGAGCGTGATCCCCACCGAAGCCTGTTACCTGGGGTGGCAAGAGTCGCTTCAATTGCTGGCCCTGCTGGTGGAGCCCGAAATCGCTGGTTGAGCCGCGGCAGGGGCGGTCTGGCTGACCGCCAACGCATCAGCCTGCAGCGCCCCACAAGCGCCACAGCAGCGCGGCCCAGACCCACAAGATGGCGGCCACGCTCAACCCGGCCAGCGAAGCAAACCCGCGCTGCAGCCAGCCTCCGCCCATCACGAAGGCGTTGATGCCAAAGCCGCGCAGCAGGTAAGGCAACGGGTTGGCCCAGCCACCGAACATCAGCAAGGCCGCCAGCATCGGGTCTTGCAGCAACGGCCAGCGCCACATCAGGAAGGCCGCCCCCCATTGCATGAACGCCAACATGTACCAGTCCAGGTGCGTGGCCAACAGCGACTTCATGTTGAGGTGCTTGAGCAAGCCCTTGCCCCATGGCTGCATGGGGATGAGCATGAAGGTGCCCAACAGGGACGACACCAGCACTTGCGCCCCACCATTGAAAGACAGGGCCCAGATCGGGTCAAAGTTCATCATCGTGTACATCGGGGTGAAAGCGCGGCACACCCACGGGGAAAACAGGTGCCGTCAAACGCGCAATCAGCTTACCCTGGGCGCCTCGCATTTCAGTGTCTGCCCATGTCGTCAAACGCCCGATCCCTGGTGCGGCTCGCCGCCGTGACCTTCGCCCTGCTGGCGAACCCCATGGCCCACGCCCAGGAGGTCAACCCCGCCGGAGACCCCCGCTCCCCCGTGGACCAATATCGTGCGGCCACCCAGGTGGGCCTGGCGCAATGCAAGGTGGCCAAAGCCCTGGCCAAGGTGCACGCCGACGCGGGCGAGCCCCAAGAGGAAGCCAGCGACTATGCAGCCTGCCTGCGTGCCCTGAAGCCCCGCACGGACCAGGCCATGCACCGGGTGCTCAAGACGGTGAAAAAGGCCAAGCTCAAACAGGCCATCACCGCTTACGGCAAGGTGTTCGCGGGCGCGCTCGCCGGCGTGCCGCCCTTGAAAGACGAGAGCAACGACGACTACGAACAGCGGCAACTCGCCTGGGTCAACCAGGTCAATGCCGCTTGGGAAGAAGTCGAAAACCAACGCTGACCCTTGAGGAACCCCATGAAGAAGATCTGGATGGCCCTGGCCCTGCTGGCTGCGCCACTTGCCCAGGCGGCAGAACCTGCCGTGAAGTTGGACACCGACGCGCGCAAAGCCGGCTACGTGGCGGGTTACCGCTTCGGCGCCAACCTGCAAAACGAAGCCAATGACCTGGACATCGAGGCCGTGGTCAAGGGCCTGCGCGACGCCTATGCGCGCAAAACCGCGGCTTTGCCGGAGAGCGAGCACCAGGCGGCCATCGACGCCTGGCAGTTCAACCGCACGCGCACCCAGGCCGCCAGCAATGCAGAAGCCTCTCGCCAATACCTGGAAGCCAATGGCAAGCGCCCCGGCGTGGTGACCCTGCCCGACGGCTTGCAATACGAGGTGCTGAAGTCGGGCCAGGGGCCCAGCCCCAAGTTGAACGACACCGTGCAGGTGCAGTACCACGGCACGCTGATCAATGGCGACGTCTTCGACAGCTCCGTGTTGCGCAACAAACCGACGACTTTCGCCGTGGACCAGGTGATCGCCGGTTGGACCGAAGCCCTGCAGCTCATGAAGGTGGGCGACCGCTGGAAGCTGTTCATCCCGCCCAGCCTGGCCTACGGCGACCGCAAGATGGGCAACAAGATCAAGCCCGGATCGGCGCTGATCTTCGAAGTGGAACTGCTGGATGTGACCCCAGGCGCCACGCGCTGAGCCTGATCAACTGAACCACCCGCCCAGCCGCATGGCCGCCCCCTTTTCAAGGGGCCTGGCGGCTCGGCTCAGGGTGTTTGCGCCTTGTTTGCGCACGCCGGCTCGCCTATGGTTGTCGCGACTGTCGACAACTTGGGTATCTACGTGTTCCTTCAGCATTTCTGGCTCCTGTGTGGTTTGTGGTGTGGCGTGGTCAACAGCCTGTTCATCTGGCGTCGGCTGCAACCTCACGTGTCCCAAGGGGCCTTCACCCGCAACGAGGTCAACACCTTCACCGTCGCCATGGGCAGCTCCGTCTTGCTGCCAATGCTGGTGCTGTGGGTCTTGCAACAGCAAGCGGCGCAAGCACCCAGCCCGGTGTTCCTGACCTGGTCCAATCCGCAGAAGTTCCAGGCCTTGGGCCTGCAAGTGGCGCTGTGGTGCGGCCTGCTCTATTTCGTGTTCTTGCGGAACGGCGCGCAGGTGCTGTCGCGCTTCATCGGCGTGGGCTACAAGGGTTGGGTCTACACCCTGTTCTTCAGCCCCCAATCGTTCCGCTGGATGGCGATCGGCACCGTGGTCAGTGGCGTGGCCACCGCCGCATTCAACTTGATGGCTTGAGCCGGGGCGCCGCGAGGCGCCACCAAACGCCCCCAGGCGTTCAGCATGCGAGTGGCGCGCCCAAAAGCAAAATCCCCCTGGCGGGCAACCGCGAGGGGGATTTTTTTATCGAGTGGGGTGGCTGATGGGACTCGAACCCACGACGACCAGAATCACAATCTGGGACTCTACCAACTGAGCTACAGCCACCGCAGAAGAGACATAAAGTATACGATGTTTTTTGCGTCAATCTGAGCTGTGTTCAAGATTTCTTCAAATTCTCTACACAGTTGCAGACAGGCGCCAGCCCACGCCGACGCCCCTGCGCGTCAACCCGCCTTGGCCTTGCCGGCTTCTGCCGTGGGCTTGCCCTTGAGCTGGTCGTCGAGCTTCAAGGCGTCGTTGAGCAACTCGACCTTGTAGCGGCGCTTGAGCGAACGCAAATAGGCGTCGGCCTCCACCTTGCCCCAGTAACCACCGAACTGACCTGCGGTGTCGGCCATCTCTTGCGGCGTGATTTCGAGCGGCAAGATCTTGTTGACCTTGACCACGGCCGCACCTTCGGCGCCCAGGTCCACCGTCAAAATGGCCGGCAATTGCTTTTCAGGCACGCGCATGACGGCGTCCAGCACTTCCGGCGGCTGGTTGAACATCGTTCGACGCGACATCGGCATGGCCAACGGCATCTTGCTGTCGTCGCCACCCTTCTTCCAGGCGCCAGAGAGCTTCTCGGCTTCGGCCTTCGCGGCCTTGGCGGCTTCGGCCATGACCCACTTGGCCTTCAGCTCGGCCTGCACCTGTTCGAACGGGCGACGGGCAGCCGGGTGGTAGCTCACGATGCGCGCCGACACCAGCTTGTTCGTGCCGGCCTCGGTCGCTTCCGTGTTGCGGCCCTTGCCGCGGTTGTTGGCGTCGAACAAGGCGGCCAGCAGGCGCGGGTTCGAGAACAGGCCTTGGTCCTTGCGGCCCGGCTGGGCCAACACGCCCGATTGCGTTTGCAGCGTCAGCTTGAGCTCGTCCGCAGCGGGCTTGAGGCTGTCGCTTTGCTCGTAGACGGCGTTGGTGAACTTCTCGGCAGCTTCGGCGTACTGCTTTTGTGCCAGTTGCTTGCGGGCATCTTCTTCGATGCGGGCGCGCACGGCCTCGAAAGGCTGCGCCTGGCCACCGCGCACGCCGGTCAACATGATGATGTGGTAGCCGAAATCGGTTTCAACCACGTCGCTGATGTCGCCTTGCTTGAGCTTGAAGGTCGCGTCTTCAAACGGCGGCACCATGGCGCCACGCGTGAAGAACTCCAGATCGCCCCCATTGGCGGCCGAGCCCGGGTCGTCCGAATTCTTCTTGGCCAGTTCGGCGAACTGAGCGGGGGCCTTGCGGGCCTGGGCCAGCAAACCGTCGATCTTGGCGCGGGCGGCCTTGCGGTCAGCCTCCGACGCGCTCTTTTCCACCTTCACGAGGATGTGGCTGGCGCGGCGCTCTTCGGGCTGGGTGTAGAGCTTGAGGTTTTCCTGGTAGCTGCGCTTGAGGTCTTCTTCCGACACCGAGACGCGCGACTTCAGGGCATCGACGTCCAGCACGAGGTACTGCACATCGGCCTGTTCAGGCGACATCAGCATGTCGCTGTTGGCCGGGTCGTTGTAATAGGCCTTGAGCTGGGCTTCGGTGGGGTTGAGTGTGGCGACGAACTGCTTCGGGTCGACCTTGGTCCACTGCACGTCGCGCACCTGGAACAGGCTTTCCACGGCACGCTGGTTGGCCCACTGCGAAGCGGCGCTGGTGGCTTGCACGCCATTGAGCACCTGGCCCAGCGTCAGCTCCTGGCGCAGCAAATCGCCCAGGCGGTCAGCGCTCATGCCTCGGGCTTCGAGGGCCTTCTCGTTGAGCGAGCCGTTTTCGTTGCGGAAGGCGGCGAACTCAGGTTGGGTGCTGAACACGCGAACAATGCGTGTCATGGGCGGCGCCAGGTTCTGGTCGCGTGCGGCCTGCGCCACCACGTACTGGCGGATCAGGGCGTCCAGCGACTGCTTGCGCAACTCGGGCGTGTCAAAGGCCTTGGGGTCGGCTTCCGGGTGCTCGGCCCGCATGCGGTCCACCATGTTGCGGTGGGCGTTGTCCCATTCGGCCTGGCTGATCTTTTGCCCATTGACCTTGGCGACCACGCCGTCGTCGCTGGCGAACTTCGAATAGCCCTGGATGCCGAACACCACGAAGGACGGCAGGATCAGGACCACGAGGGCGCCCTGGAGGACGCGCGTGTGCTTGCGAACAAAATCAAACATGGCAACGCCAGTGAATGGGGCCGCGAGGACCCCGAGGTCAACATGGAACAAAGGCGAACCCAGGTTCGCCTTCATCCTTGCATCGGTGGTGGGTGCTGAGGGGTTCGAACCCCCGACCTACGCCTTGTAAGGGCGCCGCTCTACCAACTGAGCTAAGCACCCGACACATTCTTGGAGCCGGTATTCTATTCCGAAGGCCGAAAGCGGCCGGGGCGCTGTGCCCAGGGGGAAACACCCCCAGTCAGCGCGCCTTGGCCCGGATGTCCGGCAGGGACTTCTGCAGGTAATAGACCATCGACCAGATGGTCAAGCCACAGGCGATGTAGATGAGCCAGTGGCCAATGTCCAGGCTGTGCAGGCCGGCCACCAGGGGGCCGTCGTACAGCAGGAAAACAATGGCCAGCATTTGCGCGGCCGTTTTCAACTTGCCCAGCATGTGGACGGCCACGCTGCGAGAGGCGCCGATCTGGGCCATCCACTCCCGCAATGCGGAAATCGCGATTTCGCGGCCGATGATGATCAGCGACACCAAAGCGCTGACGCGCCCCAGCTCCAGCAGGATGAGCAGCGAAGCGCACACCAGGAACTTGTCGGCCACCGGGTCCAGAAAAGCCCCAAACGATGAGGTCTGGTTGAGGCGGCGAGCCAACCAGCCGTCCAGCCAGTCGGTGAGGGCCACCAGGATGAACAAACCACAGGCCAGGTTGTTGATTTCCCGGATGGGCCACGACAGGTAGAAGACGCCCACGATGAGGGGAATCGCCACGATGCGGGCCCAGGTCAGCAGGGTGGGCAAGGTCCAGAACATGCCCCATTGTGCCTGCCATTTGCCCCGAGATGGGCCGTTCGGCAGGGCTCAAGCCGCGGGAAGCGAACACGCCATCAGGGTGTGGCGTGTTCGCCCCAGATTCAAACCGCGCTCACTTGCGGTCGAGCGTCATCGGCTTGAACTTCCTTTCGTTGTTGAACAGGAAGGTCTCGGTGAATTTCCAGGGCTTGGGCAACTGGCTCACGTCGCCATAGGGTGCAGCGCGCAAGATCGCGTCGCGGGCGATCTTTTCCGTGTCCAAAGCCTGGCTGGGGTGACGCAGCACGGAAATGTCCTTGACGCTGCCGTCGCCGTTCAGCTCGATGCTGATCACAGGGATGGCCAGCAGCAATTCGGGCGGCTTGCCCATGTAGGAGATGGTCGGGTTGGCTGCCACCATGCGCTTGGCAGCCTGGAGCCGCAAGTCGTCCATGTTGCGCGGACGCGCCGGGGCGGGCAAGACACCCGCCGGCTCAGCGGGCGTGGGTGCCGACTCGCGCGCCGGCGCCGAAGGCGCAGGCATGGGCTTGGTCGGGGCGGTGGGGGCCGGCGGCGGTGCCATCGGGGTGGGGGTCGTGGGCGCGCTGCCGCAGCCCGCCAGCACAGCAGCCACCAACAGGCTCACACACCAACCATGGCGCATGGCAACACGGGGCTGGCGCGCGGCCAGGCAGGGGAATTCAACGTAGGGCAAGGTAAATCTCCTGAGCAAGTTCTTCAGAAATGCCGTCCACGGAGGCCAGCTCTTCGACGCTGGCGCGCGCCACACCGCGCACACCTCCAAAGCGTTGCAGTAGTTTGGCACGGCGCTTGGGGCCCACCCCCGCAATGTCTTCCAATTTGCTCTGCCCCGTGCGCACGCTGGCGCGTTTGGCCCGCATGCCCGTGATGGCGAAGCGGTGGGCCTCGTCCCGGATCTGCGCGACCAGCATCAAGGCCGCTGAGGTGGCGGGCAGCGCCAGCTTGGGGCGCCCATCGGCAAAGACCAGCTCTTCCAGCCCGACTTTGCGGCCCTCGCCCTTCTCCACCCCCACGATGACCGACAGCGGCAACCCCAATTGGGTGAACACGTCGGCGGCCATCGCCACCTGCCCTTTGCCGCCGTCAACGAGGACCAGATCAGGCAAGCGTTGTGCGGCCTTGCCGGTGGCGGCCACTGGCGACGCCGGGCGGCTCAGCGGTTCATAGCGGCGCGTCAGCACCTGGCGCATGGCAGCGTAATCGTCGCCAGGCGTGATGTCGGTGATGTTGAAGCGCCGGTACTGGCCGGACTGCATCTTGTGGCCTTCGTAGACCACGCAAGAAGCCTGGGTGGCTTCCCCTGCCGTGTGGCTGATGTCGAAGCACTCCACGCGCAATTCGGCCAGGAAGTCGCCCACCGACACCGGCGTGGCGGCCTCGGCTGTGGGCTCCGCGGCCTCGCCCTCGCCTGCGGCGTCGCCTTCGGACGCCAGGCCCATGGCGCGGGCCTCCAGGCCGGCGGTGTCCATCTGCAAGGCCTCGACCAAGGCGCGGGTGCGGGCCTTCTGGGAGCCCTCTTCGCTCAGCAGCCGGCTCAAGGCCAGGCGAGCGCCCTGCTCCGCCATGTCCAGCCAGACGCGACGCTGTTCGCGCGGCTGCAAGACCACATGCACCTTGCGACCCGCTTGTTCGCTCAAGGCCTCCACCAACGCCGGCTCGACGGCATGGCTGAGGATCAAGATGGAAGGCAAGGCCGAACCGATGTAATGCTGCGCCAGAAAGGCTTCCAGCACGCGCGATTCGATGGCCTCCGCCGTGTGATCGGCTCCATCCGCCTCGTCGCTGGCCAGGGCCAGGTGCTCCTGCACGTGCACCGGGAAGTGCGCGCGGTCACCCAGGTGGCGCCCACCTCGGACCATGGCCAGGTTCACGCACGCACGACCGCCTTCCACGCGCACGGCGAGCACGTCGACGTCCTTGTCCATCACCGTGTCCACCGACTGCTGGTGCAACACGGCCGACAAGGCGCTGATCTGGTTGCGCACTTCCGCAGCCTTCTCGTATTCGAAGCGCTCGGCGTGGTCCATCATCCGGGCCTGCAAATCGGCCAGCAGCGCGTCTGCGTCGCCCAGGAGGAAGCGCTCAGCCTGGGCCACCGTCAGGCGGTAGTCGTCGGGGGAAATCAGGCCCACACACGGCCCGCTGCACCGCTTGATCTGATAGAGCAGGCAGGGCCGGCTGCGGTGATTGAAGACCGCGTCTTCACAGGTGCGCAGCAGGAAGACCTTTTGCAGCAACTGGATGGACTCCTTCACCGCCCACGCATTGGGGAAGGGCCCGAAATAGCGATGCTTGCGGTCCACCCCACCCCGGTAATAGACCATGCGCGGGAACTCGTGGCTGACCAGCTTGAGGTAGGGGTAGCTCTTGTCGTCCCGAAACAGGATGTTGTAGCGGGGGTTGAGCGTCTTGATGAGGTTGTTTTCCAGCAGCAGCGCCTCGGCCTCGGTGCGCACAACCGTCGTTTCCATGCGCGCGATGCGACCGACCATGTGGCCAATGCGGGTGCCCCCGTGCTGCCGGTGAAAGTAGCTCGACACCCGCTTCTTGAGGTCGCGGGCCTTGCCCACATACAGCACCTCGCCCTGGTCGCCGAAGTAGCGGTAGACGCCCGGCAATGCCGGCAGCGAGGCCACTTCGGTCAGCAGGCGTTGCCACACCGCTTCGCGCGCGGCTTCGGTGTCGGCGTCGGTGGGCTCAGGTGTGGAAGAGGTGGGGCTCTGCTCGGACATGGCCCGATTGTCACCGCAGCGCGCCCCGATAATCCGGCGCATGCGATGGGACATCTTCTGCCGGGTGATCGACAACTATGGCGACGCTGGCGTGTGCTGGCGGCTGGTGCGCGAACTGGTGTCGCGCGGCCAGTCCGTCAGGCTGTGGATCGACGACGTGGCGCCACTGGCCTGGATGGTGCCCTGGGCGCCAGGTGGCACCGCCCCACAGGGCGTGGAGATCCGGGCCTGGGCCGACGCAGAACAGCCGGCCATGCCGGGCGACGGCACCGGTGCGCCGGGCGATGTCGTGATCGAGGCCTTTGGCTGCCACTTGCCTGACGCTTTTGTCGAGCGCATGCAAGGGGTGCCCGGCTTGCAATGGGTGAACCTCGAATACCTGAGCGCCGAAAGCTATGTGGAGCGCAGCCATGGCCTGCCTTCGCCCGTCTGGAACGGCCCAGGGGCCGGCCTCACCAAGCGTTTCTTTTACCCCGGCTTCACGCCGCGCACAGGCGGGCTGCTGCGCCCCACCGAGGGCTCGGCCTGGCCCGCCGCCGCAGCACAGGTGGGCTGGCCACGCCAACGTGCTGACGCACTCATGAGCTTGCGCCAGGCCCTGCTCGACGAGCTGAACACCCACACCGGCGCCCCCGTTCATGCGCCAACGGCGGCGCCGTGGTTGCTCGCCTTTTGCTACCCCAACTCGCCGCTGGCCTGCATCCTGGAGTCGGTGGCGCGCCAGCCTGCCGCCCCGGAGGCGCCCCCCGTTCAAGTCTGGCTGGCGCCAGGTGGCGCCACCGACCTGGCGCTCGCCTGGCAGGCCACCAGCGCCCACGCCCAGCGCTTGGCGCTGCACCCCCTGCCCCATTGGCCCCAGGCCCAGTTCGACGCCTGGCTCGACGCCTGCGACCTGCGCTTGGTGCGCGGCGAAGACTCGGCTGTGCGCGCGCTGTGGTCGGGTCAGCCGCACCTGTGGCAGCTCTACAAGCAGGATGACGGGGTGCACGCCGACAAGCTTGACGCTTTCCTCGACCGCTGGATGGCCCCCTGGCCGGCGGCACTGCAAGCCCAATTGCGCCCCTGGTGGCGCCTCTGGAACGGCCTGCCGGGCGCGGAAGACTGGCTGACCCACCCTGAAGCCGCCGCTGCGGCCTGGCCAGCCTGGGACGACGGCTCGCCCTGGGCCATCGCCCAACACCAGTCGGCCAGCGCCTTGGCGTCTCAATCGGATCTGTGCAGCCAGCTGATGGCATTTGTCAACACCTCAGGGTAGAATCCGAGGTTTTGCGCACTGTCACGTCCCCAGGAGTTCCGACGAGTTCCAAGGACGGCTGGCCGCGCCCAGGAAGCTTCGGGAAACCGGAACGCTCGATTCAACGCCCGATTCAACGGGGACCTCACATGAAACTCGCTCAAGAAATCCGCGCTGGCAACGTGATCATGCAGGGCAAGGACCCGATGGTCGTGCTCAAGACCGAATACAGCCGTGGTGGCCGCGGCGCCGCCACCGTGCGCATGAAGATGAAGAACCTGCTGAACGGCGCTGGCGCCGAAGTGGTGTTCAAGGCCGACGACAAGATGGACCAGATCATCCTCGACAAGAAGGAGTGCACCTACTCCTACTTCGCCGACCCGATGTACGCCTTCATGGACGCCGAATACAACCAGTTCGAAGTGGAAGCTGAGAACATGGGCGACGCCATCAGCTACCTGCAAGACGCCATGCCCGTGGAAGTGGTGTTTTACGACGGCCGCGCCATCTCGGTCGAACTGCCCACCTCCGTCGTGCGCGAAATCGAAACCGAACCCGCCGTCAAGGGCGACACTTCGGGCAAGGTGATGAAGCCTGCTCGCATCGTCGGCACCGGCTTCGAAATCTCGGTCCCGCTGTTCGTTGAAAACGGCGACAAGATCGAAATCGACACCCGTACCCACGAGTACAAGAAGCGCGTCTGATCGCCTCAGCGGTCATGCACGACAAGGGGCCCCTCGGGGCCCCTTTGCTTTGGCACTGACCTGGCTCAGTCGCCCTGCCCTGGGCGCTGATGCGCCAGGCGCATCACTTCGCTGGCGGGCAAGGTTTTGAGGCGGTGGTCGGACCAGACCTGGCGCCAACGACGGGCACCCGACAACCCGTTGTACAAGCCCAGCACATGGCGCATGACCATGTGCCAGCGCACCGCCGCCACGCCACGGCCTGCCGTGCGCGCCACTTCGGCCTCGACATAGGCCACCATCGCCGCCTCTGCTTGTTCGCGCGTGAGCGTGGCCGGGGCCTCGCCAAAGAACAGCTCGTCCCACTGGGACAGCAGCCAGGGCGTGTGGTAAGCGGCACGCCCCACCATGACGCCGTCCAGCGTCACACCCGGCAGCACGGCGCCGGGCTGCAACTGGGCCAGGCAAGTGTCGTTGTCGGCCAACCCACCGTTGATCACGAAGGTGAGTTGCGGGAAGTCGCGCTTGAGTTGGTGCACCACCGCGTAACGCAAAGGCGGGACTTCGCGGTTTTCCTTCGGGCTCAAACCCTTGAGCCAGGCGTTTCGCGCGTGAGCGATGAACACCTCGCAACCCGCGTCGGCCACCGTGCCCACGAAATCGCGCACGAAATCGTAGGACTCGGTCTGGTCGATGCCGATGCGGTGCTTGACGGTGATGGGCATCACGTCGTGCCCGCCCACCGCGTCGAGCATGGCCTTGACGCCATCGGCCACGGTGCGCGGCTCGTTCATCAGGCAGGCGCCAAAGGCCCCGCGCTGCACGCGCTCGCTGGGGCACCCACAGTTGAGGTTGACTTCGTCGTAGCCCCACTTCAAGGCCAGGCGCGCACACGCAGCCAGGTCGTCTGGCTCACTGCCGCCCAACTGCAAGGCCACGGCGTGCTCTTGCTCGTTGAAGTCGAGGTGACGCCCCTGGTCGCCATGGAGCAAGGCGCCCGTGGTCACCATCTCGGTGTAGAGGCGCGCGTGGCGACTCAACAAACGGTGAAAGTAGCGGCAGTGGCGATCGGTCCAATCGAGCATGGGCGCCACGCAGGCGCGCCAGCGCAAATCAGCCTGGGCGGGGACGGGGGTGTCGGACACGGGAGGTCTCAGGCGCACCCAAGGGTGGCCAATGGCGTTCGGACGAGTGCTGAGGCCGACGCGGGCCGCCAGCAAGGCGGGCGCGATGTTACCGCGAAAGGCTGCGCTCAGGCAGGCGCGCTCAGGATGGCCGCCACTTTGGCCGTCAAGACTTGGCGATCAGACCAACGCGTGAAGGTGTGGTCGGCAGGCGGCAGCACCTCACAGTGCCAACCCGGCCGCTGACTGAGCTTGGCCATGCCTTGCCCCAATTCTTCGCGCAGCAAGGCCAGCCCCGGGTCGCCTTCTGAAAACAGCAGGTGGAAAGTCACCTGGCGGTCCATGGCTTCGGCGATGTCCCGCCCCAGGTCGTCGTGCCAGCGCCAGCCCATCCATCGGCTGCATGCGCGCAACGCGCTTTGGCAACGCCCCACCAGGCGACGCCTCACCACGCGCGCCACCATGCCCAGATCGGCCTGCCCCAGCAACACCTTGCGCCAGGCCGCTGGCGACCGCAGCGCCCGGGTGTAGGCCGCCATGGCGGTGTGCACCTTGTGCTCGGCCGGGGGCGCCGCACCGCTGAGGTCGAGCCCCTCCGCGTTCATGTACACCAAGGGGTTGATCATCAACACCTGGTCGATGGGCACGCCGCGGCGCACCGCCGTCAACGCGTGGTAGCCCCCCGCGCACAAGCCACCCGCGAGGACCCGCCGCACGCCGGCTTGCCGACGCAACCAGGCCACGGCTTCAGCCACGTCTGCCACGGCGTCGTGTGGGTAGGCCTGGTTGGAGGTGCGCCCCGCTCGCGTGGGGCTCTCCCCCAGGCCACACAGGTCAAGGCGCAGGACCAGGTGGCCCGCGGCCGCCCAATCTCGTGCCCAATCCACCCACATCCGGTTGGGCCCCGTGTGGCGGATCGCGCCCGCGTTGAGCAGGAGCACCGCCCGGCCACTGTGCGAGGCCACCGCGCCCGGCCTGGCCGAGAGCACCCCCACGGCCCCACCGCCAGGCAGCCTCAACACGCGCTCCACCAAGGCCTCACCCGCTTCGGGCGCAGCGCCCAGGCCAGAGCACCAGGTCAGGAGCGCCTCAGTGCTCAGGGCCGCCTCGGGCACCCGGGGGGCCGCCTGCGCAGCCAAGGCGCGCTCACCACTCAAGGCGGACAACCAGGCCAAGCTGGCTTCCAGCCAGGCAGGCGGCAGCGACGCCTGGTGCGGCTCACCCAACATGGCCTCCGCGCCGTCGAGGCGCTGCAATTTGAGCACCACACCGGCTTCGCTCAGGGCCTGGCCCCACCCATCGGCCACCGGCAAGTCTGCGCGGTCGAGCACGGCCACGTGGCGCACCCCCCCCACGCCTTGCTGGCGCACTTGCGCGGCCAAGTCGACCATCGACCAGCGCGCCAGCTCCGATTGGGGCAAGACATGGCCGCCCGACTGGGCGCAGTCGAGCTGGGTCAATGCAGGGTCGTCGCCAGACGAAGCGGCCTGCAAAGCGGCCAGTTCACGCACCATCTGACGCCCCTTGACCACGGGAGCCACCGCCAACACCGCCTCGACATTGGGGTGTGCGACCGCGGCCTGCCACGCCACCGCAGCCCCCCAACGCAAGCCCATGAGGCACACACGCTGCACCCCTGTTTGGGCCATCAGGGCGTCTGCCGCCGCACGCACAGCCGTCAACCAGTCGTCGAGGTTGGCGTCGGTTTCAGCGCGGCCGCTGGCGTCGCCTTCGCCGGGGTAATCGAGGCGGATCGCCGGGTAACCGGCGTCACTCAAGGCTTGTGCCCAGTCGCGCCAAGGTGCATGGGCAGCGGCGTCTTCCCTGCCCCAGGCCGGACACATCACCACACCCAGCGCAGCGGGCGTGGCTGCCTTGGCAGCGTGCAGCCACAGGGGCACCACATGGGGCCCCACCTGGAGGTAAACGGCTTGGGCGCCACTCATGGGGCCTCCCCGCGGCCAACGGCCAGCGCTGGGCAAAGCCAGGTTGCCACCTGAGGGCCATTGAGGGCGTGCAACTCAGCCAGGGCCTCAGGGCGTGCGCCCAACGTGGCGGGTCGCAGCGTGAGCACCTTGGCCACGCCGGGCAAAAGGTGAAAGGCCTGGTCGCTGGGCACCCAGCCAGGCGCCACCACCATCACGGACTGCGCGAAGGTCGCTGCCGTCACGCGCACGTCGATGCCGCCGTCCGGCCTGGCCTGCGGCCCCTGCACCTGCCAGCCCAGGTCGGCCACCGCAGGCAGACGCCGACCTGCAGGCAGGCCCACGTGTTCAGCCTGGCACACGCCTTGGGCGTCCAGCCACCGCGCCACCAACACGTGGCCTGGCGGTGGACCAAAGCGGTAGGCGGCATTCAGGTCCAGGAACCAGTCAAACGCGTCCCCGGCCGCCACGCAGCCGCTGGACCACGGCCCCACGCTCAAGGGCAAGGGCAAGGTGCCCTCGTCCACCCGGCTGCCATCGGCCCGCAGCAACATCAGGTGCACACGGCCGGCCACGGCCTCAGGCGTCTCGTTGACCGCGTGAACGAACAGGCCATTACCCCCCTCATCAGAGAAGCTCAACGCCCGCGGCCGCAGCACACGCTTGAGGGCGTGCCAAGGCGTTTTGGGGTGCCCCTGGTGGTCCAGGATGCCGAAGCCCGCGCCGGGCTGCACGTCGCGGCCCCACCAGATCAGCGCACCGCGACAGGCCGATGTGTCACGTCGCCACTCTTCGAACGCTTCGGCCATGACCTCGGCCGACGTGATGCACGCCAGGCGATGGCCACGCGGCGTGGCCGTGTCCAGGACCTCGTCGGCCGACGCCAGCGAGGTCAGCCGGGTGTAATGCTCGCGCACGGCGACGAAATCGCCACCGATGGCGGCGTTCTGCGGGGCCCACCCGCCCGGCACACGGGCATCGGGCTCGTTGGCCAGGCCCAGACACTCGGTGGCAAAACGCAGGCCACTGCGGCGTGCGTCGCTCAACTCCCGCAAGTAGACGCCCACCCCGTAATAAGACGTGGTGCCCACATCGGCACGGCAAGGCAGCCCACCGCCGTGGACGCTGGACGGCCAATAAGGCACATCGGCCTCTGCCTCGCTCAGCCACGCAGGCATGAGCTCATGGAACAGCGCGGGAAACCAGCGCTCACGGGGCGCGGCGTACATCAAGGCCTGCTGAGACACCTCGCTGTTGCCACACCAGACCACCAGGCTGCCGTGGCCGCTCAGCCGCTCGACCTGGGCCAGCACTTCGGCCTTGACCAGCGCGTCAAAGGCCTCGTCACCCACGGGGTAGTCCAGGTTGGAGAACATGAAGTCCTGCCAGACCATGAGCCCCAGTGCGTCGCAACTTCGATAAAACGCTTCGCTGCCATAGCGCGTGTTGCCGGGCAGGCGAACCATGTTCATGCCAGCGTCCACATAGGGCTGCAAGGCTTGCCGCCAGGCCGCCTCGTCGAGGTCCGTCAGCTTGGGCTCGGGCGGCAGCAGGTTCACCCCACGGCAAAACACTGGCAAGCCCTGGATGTGCAGGTTGAATTCGCCCTGGGCCGTGTCCAGCCTGGCTTCTCGAAAAGCCAGCGGCGCCAAGGGCTGGGTCAAGGTCCGGCCGTCGTCCAGCTGCCAAGCCACCTGGGCCGCATGACAGGCGGGTTGGCCGTGGGTGTGCGGCCACCAGGGCGCCACATCGCCCAAGGCCAGCGCCAGGTCCACGTCCACACGCACCTGACCCCCGTCCAGCAATGTCACGGGCAAATCGTGGCGGACGGTGCGCCCCTCAGGGCCCTGCAGCGTCAGTGCGCCGCCCAGGAGACCCACGCCAGGGCGCAATTGCCCCATCGCGCGGACGCGCAACAGGCCGCGGCCATCTCGCCAGCGCGGCTGGCAAACCCACGTTGTCCACTGCAAAGGCCCAGGGGTCTGCAAAGTGAGGGGGCCCAACGGGCCGATGGCCGGCACATCCGGCGTCCAGCTGGGGCAACGGCCAAACAGGCTGCTGCGCCACCACCGCAACTGCTGGTGGCGCACCATGGGCGCCTTCCAGGCCGGTCGGGGTCGCTTGATCAGGCAGGCACGGTCCAGCGAGCGGCACACCAAGGTCAGGGTTCGCTCGGCCACCTCGCCCGTCGCGCCCAAAGCGACCGCGCCCGGCAGGAACTCGCTGTCGCTTTGCGCCAGCCGGACATCGTCCAGCCAGACCTCGGTCAGCGGCGGCATGGCGGCCCAAGCGAGTGACCAGGCACCGTCGCCCTGTTCTTCGGGTTCATCCAGGAGGGGCAAGGTACATTGGTACACCCAATCCAGGCTGTCGAGCCCGCCTTCCGGGTGGGCCTGTCCGGCTTGAGCCAAGGCCGCCGCCACAGGCATGGGCGCAGCCAAGGCCAGCCACTCCGCTTGGGCTTCGATGTCGGCTGGGGTGGCCGCGCTGCCGGCCGGCAAACCGCCAAGGCGCCAGCCGTGCACCAAAGGCCGCGCCAACGCCCCCCAACGAACAGCCAGGCTTGCCGCCATTGCCGCTCAGCTGCCCGTCAACTCCACGACGGCCGCACGGATGCTGGCGATCGAGGTGAAAACGTTGCGCTTGAGCATGTGGTCCGGGAATTCGACGTCGAAGGCACCTTCCAACCCGAGCATCACATTGACGCTCGCATGAGAAGTCATGCCGGCCTGGTAGAGGTCATCTTCCTCGCCCAAGGCCAGGGCGTCTTTGCTGAGGCGCGCTTGCGCCTTCAAAACAGCCCGGATTTGTTCGTCAATTTGCTGGATGTCCATGTGTCGTGAAGCTGATATTCGTCTCAAAAACCAAGAGCTGGTCAACCCTGCTTCAAACGGCTGGCGCAGACCATGGCCACGGCCTTGCCGCCAGCCAGACTGCCGCTGACCCGCCAGTTGCTCAAGCCAGCTGAACTTGCCCAGTCTGCCACGCGCCCGTGCAAATTCAAGGCCTGGATCGACGGCCCATTGAATGAAACCCGTATGTCTCGCCAATCCAGGCCTTCATCCGGCGCGTCGAGCACTTTGAATACGGCCTCTTTGACCGCAAAACCCAGTGCGCAATAGGTGAGCGGGAATTCTGGCATCGAACTCGCCCAGGCCTGTTGCTCTTCGCCAGAAAACAACCGATCGATGTAGCGCGAACCAAATGTGCTCAATGCACACCTAATCTCACCCAGGTCGACCAAATCCACCCCGGTGGCCATGCATGGCGTATTTCCGGGCATTTCAAGATGCGCCATGTGGTGAGAATGACATCAAATCCAAGCCTGCAGGCCAATTGGGGGCAGCATACTCGTGACGACGATTTCGCAAGCGATTTGTGGCGAGCTGCGCGCGCGCACCCCCCGCAAGTTTGGGGGCGAGCGCCCTGGCTGGCCACCCAAGCGATTATTTTCTCGCACTTGCCTGTGGTCCGCCGTGGCCACGGGCTGGAAGACGCACCGCATTTTGGTTGAGCCTCACCCATGACGACCCCATTCGAAACCTTGCGCCTGGCTGTCAAAGACATCGCCACCCGCGTGGCCGCCCCCCACGCCGCCGACGTGGACACCCGGGCCCGGTTCCCTCAGGAAGCCATCGACGCGCTCAAACAAGCCGGCGTCCTGTCCGCCCCCGTGCCGACCTCGCATGGCGGCGCCGGCCTGAACCTCCACGAGTTGGGTGTGTTGTGCGCCACGCTGGCGGGTGCGTGCGCTTCGAGCGGCATGGTGCTGGCCATGCATTACAGCCAGGCGGCTTGCATCGTGCGGCACACGGGTGGCAGTGCCTTCCTTGACCAGTACATGCGTGACATGGTGGCCCACCAGCCTTTGCTGGCGTCCATCACTTCGGAGGTCGGCACCTTTGGCGACACCCGCTCCAGCATTTGCGCCGTCCAGCGCGATGGCGAGCGCTTCCGTCTCGACAAGCAAGCCACCACGGGCTCGTATTGCCTGCACGCCGACGCCATCCTGGTGACCTGCCGCCGCGACGCCGACGCCCCCAAGAGCGACCAACTGCTGGTGCTCGTGCGCAAGGCAGACGCCCAACTCACCCAGACCACGACCTGGGACACCATGGGCATGCGGGGCACTTGCTCCCCCGGCTTCGACCTCGTCTCCAGCGGCCCGATCGAACAGATCCTGCCCGTGCCTTACGGCGACATCGCGGCTGAAACCATGGTGCCTTACTCGCACATCCTGTGGTCGGCACTTTGGTGGGGCATCGCCGCTGACGCGGTGTCCAAGGCCGCGACCTTCGTGCGTGGCGAGGCCCGCAAGAACCCGGGCACCGTGCCGCAAACCGCCCATCGCCTGGCCGAAGCCCAGGTGACCTTGCAAGCCATGAAGCACAACTGGGTCAGCGCGGCCCAGGAATTCGACGACTTGGCCTCCCAACCCGACGCCAACGAAGAACTGCTGTCCATGGCTTGGGCGCTCAAGCTCAACAACCTGAAGGTGGGCTGCTCCGAGATGGCGCCGCAGATCGTTCACAAAGCACTGCAGATCGTCGGCATCCTGGGCTACAAGAACGACTCGCCTTTTGCCTTGAGCCGCCACTACCGTGACGCCCTTTCCGGCGCGCTGATGATTTCGAACGACCGCGTGCTGGGCAAAAGCGCTTCCATGCTTCTGGTGTACAAGGACGTTTGACGTCCCCACGCCGCCCAGCCTTCCACCCTCCTCCCCATCGGTATGAGCACCCTTTCAGCTGACCCATTCGACCCGAAGGCCCTGTTTGATGGCCTGGCCGCACACGGCCTGATCGTGCCCACCGCCGTGCTGGGCACTTTTGGCCGTGGCGCCGGTTTCGAAGAGGTGGTCACCCGCTTCAACGAGCTCGTCAACCGCCTGGCCAAAGACGATGGCGCAGAGCTGCTGGCCTTCCCGCCCGTCATGGACCGGCAGATCATGGAGAAGGTCCATTACCTGGAAACCTTTCCCCACCTGTGCGGCTCGGTGCACAGCTTCTTTGGCAACGGCCTGGAAGCCTTGCGCCTGGCCGAGAAGGCCAACAACGGCGAAGAATGGGGCGACATGCTCAAGCAGACCCAGGTGGTGCTCAACCCGGCGGCCTGTTACCCGGTCTACCCCACGCTGACCGGCACGGTGCCCGAAGGCGGCCGCCTGATCACAGTGATGAATTGGGTGTATCGCCACGAGCCCTCGCTCGA
>JBEEJT010000103.1:0-2620 GCA_041169085.1 Pseudomonadota bacterium
GCCGTTCACCCTGTGTGCCGTGGCCCATCCTGGCCAGACACCGGTGATTTGGTTGCGGGGGCTGGATTTGAACCAACGACCTTCGGGTTATGAGCCCGACGAGCTACCAGACTGCTCCACCCCGCGACAGGGAAGACGTAGACTATAGCACGTATTTGGCGGCTTTGACAAGTTGTCACGTCTCATGCACCAAGAAGTGCAAAAGAAAACGCCCGCCAACCTTGCGGTCGCGGGCGTCATCGTGCGCGGGTCAGACGCCGACCGAAGTCAGCGCTACACCGCAGATCACTCAGCAGCTGCGGGAGCAGCTTCTTCGGTGCGCTCCACCAGCTCCATGTAGGCCATCGGAGCGTTGTCGCCCACGCGGAAGCCCATCTTCAGGATGCGGGTGTAGCCGCCGGGACGCTTGGCAAAGCGCGGGCCCAGCACGTTGAACAGCTTGACCACGTTGTCGCGGTTGCGCAGGCGGTCGAAGGCCAGACGCTTGTTGGCCAGCGTGGGCTCCTTGGCCAGGGTGATCAGCGGCTCGACGATGCGACGCAGTTCCTTGGCCTTGGGCACGGTGGTCTTGATGGCTTCGTGCTCGATCAGCGAGTTGGCCATGTTGCGGAACATGGCGGCGCGGTGAGACGAAGTACGGTTCAGTTTACGGAGGCCGTTGCCGTGACGCATGGTGCTTACCTTTCTTTATCAAAACCGACGGCCGGATGAAGGTACCGCCGGGTGCACCGGGCAGCTCATTGAACTGCCCATTTTGGGAAAATTTGCTCCACCTCCCGCGCCACTGGACCCAGATCCAGCGGCAGCCACGGATCCAGCTTTGCTGGTCCGTCGGCTGCGCCCCCTTGAGGGGGCCGCCGAAGGCGGTAGGGGGTGGGATTGTATCAGCGCTTGTCCAGGCCTTGGGGCGGCCAGGCTTCCAGGCGCGAGCCCAGGGCCAGACCACGAGAGGCCAGCACTTCCTTGATTTCGTTGAGCGACTTGCGACCCAGGTTCGGGGTCTTGAGCAGCTCGGTCTCGGTGCGCTGGATCAGGTCGCCGATGTAGTAGATGTTTTCGGCCTTCAGGCAGTTGGCCGAACGCACGGTCAGTTCCAGCTCGTCCACAGGACGCAGCAGGATCGGATCGAAGTTCGTGGCCGACTTGCTCGGGGCTTGATCGAAGATGTCGCTGGCGCTGCCTTCCAGCTGTGCGAACACAGCCAGTTGTTCCACCAGGATCTTGGCCGAGGCGCGGATGGCTTCCTCAGGCGAGATCGCGCCGTTGGTCTCGATCTCCATGACCAGCTTGTCCAGGTCAGTGCGCTGTTCCACACGGGCGCTTTCGACCGTGTAGCTCACGCGCTTGACCGGCGAGAACGAAGCGTCCAGCACGATGCGGCCAATCGCCTTGCTCGACTCTTCGCCATAGCGGCGGATGTTGCCAGGCACATAGCCACGGCCCTTTTCCACCTTGATCTGCATGTCCAGCTTGCCGCCTTGCGACAGGTGGGCGATCACGTGACCCGGGTTGACGATCTCGACGTCGTGCGGGGTCTGGATGTCGCCAGCCGTGACAGGGCCTTCGCCGTCCTTGCGCAGCACCAGCGTGACTTCGTCACGGTTGTGCAGGCGGAACACCACGCCCTTGAGGTTCAGCATGATGTTGACCACGTCTTCTTGCACGCCGTCGATCGACGAGTACTCGTGCAGCACACCAGCGATGGTGACTTCCGTGGGTGCGAAACCGACCATCGACGACAACAGCACGCGACGCAGCGCGTTGCCGAGGGTGTGGCCATAACCACGCTCGAACGGCTCGAGCGTGACCTTGGCACGGTGACCGCCTTGCGGTTCCACCTGGATGGCTTTGGGCTTCAGCAAATTCGTTTGCATGAGGTCTTCCTGTCAATACCCTCGGCTCGTTACACCGATAAGGCTGCTGGACCACCGGGGCTTGCGACCCGGCACATTTTTGGGATAACTACAAACAGTTCAGGCTGCGGGGCACGGGCACATGCCCACACCGCGCAGCCTTCACGCGCATCAACGCGAATACAGTTCGACGATCAGCGATTCGTTGATGTCGGAGCCGAACTCGTCGCGATCCGGGGTCTTCTTGAACACGCCTTCCAGCTTGGCGCCGTCCACTTGCACCCAGGCGGGCATGCCGATCGACTCGGCCAGCTTGTAAGCTTCTTGCACGCGAACTTGCTTCTTGGCCTTTTCGCGCACGCCGATGACGTCACCGGTCTTCACCAGGTACGACGGGATGTTCACGACCTGGCCGTTCACGACCACACCCTTGTGGCCGACCAGCTGACGGGCTTCAGCGCGGGTGGAGGCGTAACCCATGCGGTACACCACGTTGTCCAGGCGCGATTCCAGCAGCACCAGCAGGTTGGCACCGGTGTTGCCCTTGCGACGCTCGGCTTCGGCGAAGTAGCGGCGGAATTGCTTCTCCAGCACACCGTACATGCGCTTGACCTTCTGCTTTTCGCGCAGTTGCAGGCCGAAGTCCGACGTGCGGGCACCCGAGGTGCGGCCGTGCTGGCCCGGCTTGGCTTCAAACTTGCACTTGTCGCCGATGGCGCGACGGGCGCTCTTCAGGAAAAGATCGGTGCCTTCGCGGCGGGCCAGTT
>JBEEJT010000104.1:0-3241 GCA_041169085.1 Pseudomonadota bacterium
CGGTGGCCTCGCCGTCCAGGTCGATGCCGGTGCGGCGGCCGAAGCCGAAGGGCTCGAGCTGATCATGGATCAGGTCGACCCCCATCTCGTTGGCCAGCGAGTAGTAATACACATTGCTCGACAGCACGATGGACCGCACCATGTCCACGCTGCCCAGCCCGCTGTCGCCGTGGCTGCGGAAGCGGTGGTTGCCGAACATGAAGGAGCCGCTGTCGTTGATGACGTCGGTGGCGCGGCGCTTGCCGGTGCTGAGCGCGGCCATCGCCATGAAGGGCTTGAAGGTCGACCCCGGCGGGTAGGTGCCGCGCAGCGCCCGGTTGAGCATGGGGCGGTCGATCGAGTCGTTGAGCTCTTTCCAGCTCTCGTGGTCGATGCCATCGACAAACAGGTTCAGGTTGTAGCTGGGCTGGCTGACGTAGGCCAGCACCTCGCCGTTGCGCGGGTCGATGGCCACCAGCGCGCCACGGCGGTCGCCAAACAAGCGCTCGATCAGCCCTTGCAGCTTGATGTCGATCGACAGGTGAACCGTGTTGCCCGGCGTGGCCGAGGTAGAGCGCAACCGGCGCACGGCGCGGCCGCCCGCGCTGGTCTCGACCTCTTCCACCCCGGTGATGCCGTGCAGCTCGCGCTCGTAGCTTTGCTCGATGCCCAGCTTGCCGATGTATTCGGTGCCACGGTAGTTGGCCTGGTCCTCGTCGGGCCATTCTTCAATGGCCGCCGCCTCGCGCTGGTTGATGCGGCCGATGTAGCCCAGCACGTGGCTGGCCAGCTCGCCATAGGGGTAGTGGCGGAACAGGCGGGCCTGGATGTCGACCCCGGGGAAGCGGAAGCGCTGAGCGGTGAACCGCGCCACCTCTTCGTCGGTCAGGCGGGTGCGGATGGGGATGGACTCGAAGCTCTTGGACTCTTCGCGCAGGCGCTTGAAACGGCGCCTGTCGCGCGGCTGGATGTCGACGATGTGCGAGAGCGTCTCGATGGTGGCTTCGACGTCGTCCACCTTGGAGGGCGTGATCTCGAGCGTGTAGGCCGAGTAGTTGTTGGCCAGCACCACGCCGTTGCGGTCGACGATGAGGCCGCGGTTGGGCACGATGGGCACCACCGCGATGCGGTTGTTCTCGGCCTGCAGCGACAGCTCCTGGTGGCGCACCACCTGGAGCGTGACCAGCCGAAAGACCAGCAGCCCGAAGCAAAACAGCACGAACCCCGCAGCCGCCCACAGGCGCGCCCGAAAGCGGCTGAGCTCCTGTTCGAGGTTCTTGATCTCGGTCATGTGACGCCCGGCTGGCTCACAGCGGCCGGTTCTTGTCGCGGTCAGGCGGCCGGCGTTGCGGCGCCAGCAGCATGAAGTTGGCCAGCGGCCACATCAGCGCTTCGGCCAACGGCGCCAGCACCAGCGACCACCCCGGAAAGCCCGCGCCCGCCACCATGCGCACCACCAGCGACACCGTGTGGGCCGCGATGAACAAGGGGACGATCTGCACGGCCTGTGAGGGCACCGTGAACCACAGCAGGCGGCGGTGGACGGTGATGGCAAAGAAGCTCAGCAGCGTGTAGGCCAGCGCGTGCTGGCCCAGCAAGGCGCCCTGGTGCACGTCCATCAACAGCCCCAGGGTGAAGGCCACGCCCACGCCCACGCGGCGCGGCTGGTGCACGTTCCAGAACACCACCGCCACGGCCAGGAAGTCGGGCATGGCGGCCACCCGGCCCCACGGCAGCATGTTGAGCATCAGGGCCACGGCCAGCGAGAACCAGATGAACAGCGGGTTGACGGGGAGCAGCAGTTCGCTGCCGCGCGGCATCATGGCTTGGCCCCCTTGCTGTCCTTGGCGCCGTCTTTGGCGTCCTTGCTGTCTTTGCGCTTGTGGCCCTTGGGCACCTCGGCGGCCGAGGCCGTGGCCTGGGCAGCTTCAGCCGGGCGCTCCGGCAGTTGCTTGGCCGTGGGCTCCAGCAGCAGCACATGGCGGGCGTTGTCGGGGCGGGCCATGGGCACCAGGCTGATGCGGGCAAAGGCCGAGTCGGCGCGGCGGTCCACCTGACCCACCTTGGCCACCGGCAAGCCGGGCGGGTAGACGCCGTCGAGGCCAGACGTTTGCAACTCGTCGCCGACCTGCACGTCGGCGTTGGCGGCCATGAAGCGCAGCTCCATGCCTCGGGCCTGCGGCAGGCCATACGCCACCCCGCGCTGCTGGGTGCGCACGTTGACCACGGGCACCGCGGCGTCGCGGTCCGTCACCAGGGTGACTTCGGCCGTCAGTGGGTAGACGCGGGTGACCTGACCCAACACCCCCACTTCGTCGACCACGGGCGCGGACAGCTCCACGCCATGGCGGCTGCCCTGGTCGATGACGACCTTGCGGGTGTAGGGGTCGGGCGAGTCGTAGAGCACTTCGGCGGTCAGCGACTTGACCTGGACGCGGGGCCGCAAGTCGAGCAGCTCGCGCAAGCGGGCGTTTTCGCGCTCCAGCTGTTGCACACGCATCAGGCGCCCCGCTTGCTCGGTGAGCTGCTTTTGCGCCTGGGTGCGCGCCGCCTCGGCTTGTTCCACGCCGTCGAAGTAGCGGCCCACCTGGTCGCGCCAGTGGCCCGGCGTCATGAGCACCAGTTCAACAGGGTGGAGCGCGGTGGCCACCACGGCACGCGCCGGCTGGGTGATGCGCCAACGCACGTCGGCCACCATGAGGAAGACCGCCAGCGCCGAAAAAAACAGCAGACGCGTGAACGCCGACGGCCCTTGCTTGAAGAAGGGCGGCGGGCTGCGGTCCAGCGTGGCCAGCGGCATGAAAGACGCCTAGCGTCGGATCACTCCGACGTGAAGATGCTGCCCAGGCGCTCCATGCGCTCGAGGGCCATGCCGCAACCGCGCACCACGCAGGTCAGCGGGTCTTCGGCCACCAGCACCGGCAGGCCGGTTTCTTCGGCCAGCAGGCGGTCGAGGTCGCGCAGCAGGGCGCCACCGCCGGTCAGCATCATGCCGCGCTCGGCGATGTCGGCCCCCAGCTCGGGCGGGGTCTGTTCCAGCGCGTTCTTCACGGCCGAGACGATCTGGTTGAGCGGGTCGGTCAGGGCTTCGAGGATCTCGTTGGACGAGATGGTGAAGCTGCGCGGCACGCCTTCAGAGAGGTTGCGGCCCTTGACTTCCATCTCCTTGACTTCGGAGCCGGGGAAGGCCGAGCCGATGTTCTTCTTGATGACTTCGGCCGTCGGCTCGCCGATCAGCATGCCGTAGTTGCGGCGGATGTAG
>JBEEJT010000105.1:0-9137 GCA_041169085.1 Pseudomonadota bacterium
TCGCGGGCGACCGCGTGCGCGCCATCATGGACCGCCTGAAGATGCCCGAAGGCGAAGCCATCGAGGCCGGCATCGTGACCCGCTCGATCGAAAGCGCCCAGCGCAAGGTCGAAGGCCACAATTTCGACATGCGCAAGCAGCTGCTCGAGTACGACGATGTGTCGAACGACCAGCGCAAGGTGATCTACCAGCAACGCAACGAGATCCTCGAATCGACCGAGGTGGGCGAATCGATCGCCAACCTGCGCCGTGGCGCCATCACCGACGTGGTGCGCACCTTCGTGCCGGCCGAGAGCCTGGAAGAACAGTGGGACCTGGCCACGCTGCAAAAGGTGCTCAAGGAAGAGTGGCAGGTGGACATCGACCTGGTGGCCTGGGTGCAAGCCCAGTCGCAGGCCGACGACGCCGACGTGCTCAACCAGGTGCTGGAAGCCACCGGCACGGCCTACCAGGCCAAGACCGACCAGGTGGGCAAAGAGCAGTTCGCGCCGTTCGAGCGCATGGTGCTGCTGCAATCGATCGACAGCCACTGGCGTGAGCACCTGGCGGCGCTGGACTACCTGCGCCAGGGCATCCACCTGCGCGGCTACGCCCAGAAGAACCCCAAGCAGGAATACAAGCGCGAAGCCTTCGAGCTGTTCGGCCAGATGCTCGACGTGGTCAAGATGGACGTGACCCGCGTGCTGATGACCGTCCAGATCCGCACCCAGGAAGAAGCCGCTCAGGCGGCCCACGCCATCGAGGAGCACGGCGAGCACTTCGGCAACGTGACCTACACCCACCCGAACGAAGACGGATCGGTCGCCACCGATGCCGCTTCGGCCGATGGCGACCAGTACGCCCACGTCGGCCGCAACGAGCCTTGCCCTTGCGGCAGTGGCCAGAAGTTCAAGAACTGCCACGGCAAGCTGAGCTGAGCCCCGCCACAAGAGGCCCAACGGGCCTCGCCTGGCCCACGGCCCAGGTCGCCTCGTCCACCAGACGGGGCCCCTGGGCCGCTGCTTTTGGGGCGACCGAATATGACAATTACCGCACTGTTTTGCCCCGAAATAGCCCCCCTAGGGCTTCCACCAACCCTGTCATCCACGCCCTGACGATGCAGATCGCGCCTGTTTCCTGCGCTCCATCCGATCCTGATTGACCTGGTAACAAACGGAAATTACGGTCGCGCCTGTTTCACGAACAGAGGCCCCAGGTCGCCCCGACCCTGGTGAGCCGAAGAGGAGATCACCGCGTGTCCCAATCCGCCCTGGCGCTACAGCGCCCGCCTACAGCTGCGCAACGCGCGTTCAGCACCGTCGCCCGACTGGGCACCCTGGCTTTGCTGCTGCTGATCCTGATCATTTCGACTGGCGAAATGGTTCACGGTCAGTTACTCAAGCTGGGCGAAGCCATGTTCAGCGACAACGTCAACCATGTGCAGTACTTCATGCTGCGCGCCGACCCGTCCAAGCCGGAGTGCGACGCCAACATGAACGTCGATGCCGAGCTGGCCAAGGCCCAGGCAGCCGCATCGGGCGCGTCCAGCCAGCCCAAGGACGTGATGGACGACCTGTTCGGCGAACAGGCCTTCGACCCCGCCGTCAAGCGCAAGTCGCTGGAATCGACGCTGAAGATCTGCAAGGACCAACACGCGCTGTTCAACCTGGTCGACGGCCACATCACGCCGCAAGTCAAGGCATACCGCACCCTGGAAACGGCCTTCTTTGCCCTGTTCCAGTTCGGCGCCGACAACCGCGCCGTGATCTTGCTGGCCTTGCTGGGCCTGACCGCCGCCTACACCTCGGTGGGCCACCACCACATCTGTCTGCGTCCGCCGCGCTACCGCAAGGACTACCACGTCCAGACCTGGTCGATGCTGGTGCTGGGCCTGATGATGTTGTATTCGGCCGTGCGCTACTACCAGATCGCCTTGGGCGCTGGCGTGGAAGTCACCCCTGAGGACGACTTGCTGCACAAGAGCTGGATCGGCCTGTGGGGCGCCATGGCCCTGGCTTCCGTGTGGCGCATCCTGAGCCCCAAGTACGAAAGCGACACCGCTGGTGGCAGCTGGCTGCCTGCCCTGCAAAGCCTGCCCCTGATCGCCACCATGGGCATCTCGTCGGGCATCTACTTCATCTCCCACGACCACCCTGCTGGCCTGGCCATCTACGCCAACAAGGTGCTTGACATCGTCAGCCTGCCGCTGGCCCTGGCGCTGCACATCTGGGCCGGCATGCTGTTCAAGCAAAGCCGACTGGTCGACCTGTTCATGAACATCCTGCGGCCGTGGAAGCTGTCGCCAGAGATGCTGACCTACATCATCTTGCTGGCCGCGGGCCTGCCCACCGCTTACGCCGGTGTGTCGAGCGTGTTCGTGATCGCCGCGGGCGCCATCGTGTACCACGAGATCCGCGCCGTGGGCGGCACCAGCCAATACGCGCTGGCTTCGACCGCCATGTCGGGCTCGCTGGGCGTGGTGCTCAGCCCCAGCTTGCTGGTGGTGGGCATCGCCGCGCTGAACCGTCAGGTGACGTCGGAACAGCTGTTCCACTGGGGCCTGTATGTGTTCGCCCTGACTTCGACGCTGTTCTTCCTGGCTTCGCAGTTCCACCGCTGGCAGCGTGGCCAGAAGGCCGACATCGCGCCGGCCAGCGTGGCCGTGCCGGCCATGTTCCGCGAAATGAAGAAGGTCGTGCCCTTCGTGCTGGTGGTGGCCGCCATCCTGGCCTTCTACAAGTACGTCCTGGACAGCCCCTTCGACGAAATCACCGCGCCCAGCATCCTGCCCGTGCTGATGCTCCTGGTGCTGGCTTTCGACCGCAAGCTGTGGGCCCGCGAGCAAGCGCAAGCCTTCCGCCCGGTGGGTGCCGCCGTGGCCCGCAAGCCCGACGACCACTCGCACGTCAAGCCGCTTTCGTCCAAGCCTGAAGCCAACGAGCACACGCAACCAGCCTACGCCGCACACCGCGAACCCACGGCCCTGGGCGCCATCCGCTCGGCCACCCAGGAAACGGTGGAACACGTGGGTGCCTACGTCTGCCTGATGCTGTTCACGCAGCCCATCGGCGGCTGGGTCGAGCGCTCGGAAATCATGAACCAGGCGCCTGAGCACTTTGGCAACATCTGGATCGCCATGGCCTTCCTGGTGGTGGCCAAGGTCGTGCTGGGCATGGTGATGGAGCCCATCGGCGCCATCGTGCTGGTGTCGTCGACGCTGGCCCCCCTGGCCTACAACAACGGCATCGACCCGGTCCACTTCTGGATGATGGTGCTGGTGGCCTTCGAGCTGGGCTACCTGCTGCCGCCGGTGGCGCTGAACCACCTGATCACGCGACAGGTGGTGGGCGAGGCCGAGATGGACAAGTCAGATGCCGAGGTGTCGGGCATGGGCTTCTACCGCCGCAACGAGCGCTGGCTGTTGCCCCTGTGGGTGATGTCGCTGGCCTTGGGCATCGTGGCGTTCGGCCCGCTGGCGGTCAAGGAATTCACCTGGCTGCAACCGCTGGTGTCGTGGATGCACTGACCCCTGGCTGACCCTCAGCCAAGCCGAAGTCCGAAGCTGGACCACCTCGTGTGGTCCAGCTTTTTTTTCGCTTGTCGCAACGCAACATCCACTCGCGCCACCAGCGTGCATTTGGCGAAGCCTGAGCGACCAACCATCTCATCCGGATGCCGCACCCCTTGCCAAGCCACTAGATTCGCGGCCATTGATCAGACAGAGCCGGGTTGCCACGCAGCACGCCCGCCGAGGAGACCCCGTTGAGCCACAGCACCACCGCGCACGCCGCCCCACCCGAACACGCGGGCTTCCAGTTCCTGGGCCGCACGCCCACGGAATGGCTGGTCAGCCTGCCCACCATCGTCTTGCTGATGCTGGTGCTGGTCATCAGCACGGGTGAGCTGGTGCATGGCCGCCTGCTGGCCGGCGGTGAAGCGCTGTTTGGCGACGCCGACAAGCAAGTCCAGTACTACGCTCTGCGGGCCGACCCCGAACGCCCCACCTGCAACCCCAACCTGAACCTGGAGCAGGCCGTGGCCGCGCGCCAGGCCGAGCTGGCCGCCACCAAGAAGGACGCGGTCGACGACCTGTTTGGCGAAGAAACCGGCCCCACGCCCGAACAGCTGCGCAAATCCATCTCTGACTCGATGGCGATCTGCAAGAGCCAGCACGCCTTCTTCGAGCACGCTTCTGCCCACATCACGCCTGCGGTGGTCGCTTACCGCACGTTGGAAACCAGCTTCTTCGGCCTGTTTCGCTTCGGGGCCGAACACCGCTCGATGATCCTGCTGCTGCTCATGGGCGTGGTGATCCTGGCGGCCACCGTGCAATACGAGCACATCTCCCTGGTGCCGATCACCAGCCGACGTGACCACACCATGCAGTCGCTGACCACCCTGGGCGCCGGCGGCGTGATGCTGTGGTCGGCCGTGAGCTACTACCAGATCGTGCGCGGTGCCGGCCTGGCCGTGGAGAACCCGCAGCACCACGTCGCCTGGATCGGGATGTTCGCGCTGATGGTGCTCATCAGCCTGTGGCAACTCGTGCGGCCACCCAAGTTCGACGACAGCGTGCCCCAAGGCACCTGGGCCCACGCGCTGCAATCGGCCCCCCTGGCCGGCAACATGGCCATCTTCGCCGGGGCCTATTTCATGCTGCATGGTCACCCCGCTGGCCTGGCCATCTACATCAACACCCTGATGGAGCTGCCCAACCTGCCGCTGCAGCTCGCGCTGTTCATCTGGGGCGGCATGCTGTTCAAGCAAAGTCACCTGGTCGACCTGTTCATGAACCTGCTGCGCCCATGGCGCCTGTCGCCCGAAGCGCTGACCTTCCTCATCCTGATGGGCGCCGCCATCCCCACGGCTTACACCGGTGGCTCTGGCGCTTTCGTGATGGCCGCTGGCGCCATCATTTACCACGAGGTGCGCGCCGTGGGCGGCTCCAGCCAGTTCGCTCTGGGGGCCACGGCCATGGCCGGCTCGCTGGGCGTGGTGCTGCGGCCTTCGCTGCTGGTGGTGGCCATCGTGGCCGTCAACAAGGAAGTGACCAGCTCCGAGCTGTTCCACTATGGCCTGTGGGTGTTCGCGCTGACCTCGGTGCTGTTCTTGATCGTGTCGCAGTGGCGGCGTGAGCGCCACACCCTGAGCGTGGCTCGCCCTTCCGAAGCGCTGCCGATCATGCTGCAACAGATCCCGCCCATCCTGCCGCACATCGCGGTGGTGGCGGCGGTGCTGCTGTTCTTCACGGGCGTGCTCAAGACTTCGCTCAACGAGAACACGGCGCCCACGATCATGCCCATCATCATGGTGATGATTGTGGCGGCCGACAAGTTCATGGCCGTGCGCGGCATCGCCCAGCCCAGGCTGACCGCGGCCTATGTCATGCAGCGCGAGCCCCGCTTCGAGCCCGCCGTGCGCACCGCCACCAACGAGACGGTGGGGCACCTGGGCAGCTACATGTTCCTCATCCTGCTGTCGCAGTCGATTGGCGGTGTGATCGAGCGCTCGGAGATCATCCAGTCCTTCCCGGTGATGTTCTCCAGCCCCGAGGTGTGCATGGGCTTCCTCATGGCCACGCTGGTGGTGCTGGGCATGTTCATGGAGCCGCTGGGCGCCATCTTGCTGGTCGCCGGCACCCTGGCCCCCATTGCCTACAAGAACGGCATCGACCCGGTGCACTTCTGGGTGGTGGTGTTGATGTCCTTCGAAGTGGGCTACCTGATGCCGCCTGTGGCGCTCAACCAGCTGCTCGCACGCCACGTGGTGGGCGACGACGTGATCGCCAAGGCCGACGCGGAAGTGGCACACTTGTCCTTCTACCGCCGCTACGAGCGCTGGATCATGCCCAACATCATCATGGTGCTGGCCTTGCTGATCGTGGGCTGGGGGCCTCAACTGGTGGCCCACCACCCTGACCTGCTGGCCTTCTTCAAGCACTGGATGGGCTTCGTTCCGGCATGACCTGATACTTGGCCTCCTCGCCCCCCCGCCCTTTCGTCAACAAGCCGCTCACCGGGAGCTGGGCCGCCAGCCTGCCCACCCTGGTGTTGCTGTTGATGGTGCTGTTGATCGGCACCGGCGAGATGGTGCACAGCCGCTTCCTGCAGTGGGGGCAGGCGCTGTACGGCAGCCAGGCTCAGTACTTCGTGCTGCGTGGCCCCAACGAAGCCCCCACCTGCAACGCCAAGCTCGACGTCGAGGCCGAGCTGCAACGCCAGCTGACGGCGCCCCACGCGGCCGAAGACCTGGCACTTGAGCGAGAACTGGGCCTGGACCCCGGCACACGCTCCGAGGCCGACTTGCGGACCTCGATCACCGCTGCCAAGCGCCAATGTGTGGAGCAGCACGAGCGTTACGCCAAGCTGCTGGCCACCACCACCGACGAAGTGCGCCTCTACATCGCCATCGAGCGGGGCTTCTTCGGGCTTTTCCGCTTTGGCAGCGAACAGCGTGACTTGCTGGTGCTGCTGCTCATGGCCAGCACCTGGCTGCTCACCTGTGTGCAGCGCAAGCACATCAGCCTTTCAGCGCCCACGACGGTGCGCGACCACCAGTTGCAAGCCCTGAGCAACCTGTTGGCGGCCTTGCTGATGCTGGCGTCCAGCCTGAACTACGTGAGCCTGGCCGAACACACCGGGGTGCCGCTGGAGCGGCCTCAGCAGCAATGGGCCTGGATCGGCTTGCAAGCCCTGGTGATGCTGATCAGCGCCTGGCAGGTGCACCGTGCTGCGGCGCTGCCCTTGCCCCCAGGCCAGTGGCGCCGGGCCTGGCGGGCCATGCCGCTGGGGTCGGGCATGGCCATCCTGGCGGGCTTGTCCTTCCTGGTGCTGGACCACCCATCGGGCCTGGCCATCCACCTCAACGCGCTGACCGAGATCCCGGCGGTCACCCTGCACCTGGCGCTGTTCATCTGGAGCGGCATGCTGCTCAAGCAAACGCGCATGGTCGACATGTTCATGAACATGGTGCGCCCGCTGGGCCTCTCGCCGGAGACCCTCACCTACATGGTTTTGCTGGCGGCCGCCCTGCCCACGGCTTACACCGGCGGCTCTGGCGCCTTCGTGATGGCCGCAGGCGCCCTGATCTACAACGAGATCCGCGTGGCGGGTGGGAGCCACACCTATGCGCTGGGGGCCACCGCGATGTCGGGATCGCTGGGGGTGGTGCTCAACCCCAGCCTGGTCATCTTGTCGATCGCCGCCGTCAACAAGGAAGTCACCAGCGACGAGCTGTTCAGTTGGGGGGTGCCGGTGTTCGTGCTGACCTCCACGTTGTTCTTGATGGCGTCTCACCTGCGGCGCTGGCACCTGGGCCTGCTGGCCCGCCGCCAGGGCCGCCCCCTCCCCGTGGCGGGCCCCGCCGTGTTGGAAGACTGGCGTCGGGCCCTGCGCCAGCTGCCGCCGCTGTGGTCGCAACTCGCCTTGATGATGGCGGTGGCGGGCTTCTACACCGTGGCGCTCGGCACCTCGATCACCGAATCGTCGGCCGCGCAGATCGTGCCCGTGATGATGTTGCTGGTGGTGGCCTTTGACCAGCTCATGCGCAGCCAGGGCATCGGGCTCGACGACCGCGCCATCGCCCGCCCCATGCGCCGCGCCATGACCTTCACGGGCTCGGTGCGCGTGGCCACCCAGGAAACGGCGCTGCACTTCGGGGGCTACATCTACCTGATCCTGATGTCTCAGGCCCTGGGCGGGGCGATCGAGCGCTCTGCCTGGCTGAGCCGGCTGCCGCTGCAGCTCGACACCCCCACCGAAGCGGTGGCCGTGCTGGCGCTGATGCTGGTGGCCATGGGCCTGCTGCTGGAGCCCCTCGGCGCCGTGCTGCTGGTGTCGGGCACGCTGGCCCCGGTGGCCTACGCCAGCGGCATCAGCCCCATCCATTTCTGGATGGTGGTGCTCGTGGCGTTCGAGCTGGGCTACCTGCTGCCCCCCGTCGCACTCAACCAGTTGCTCGCCAAACAGGTGGTCGGCCTGATGGCCCCCCCCGAGCCCAACGCATCGCCTTCGGCCCCGGGGACCGACGCACCCGACGCCCACCCCGTGGGCTGGTGGTCTCGGCACGAGCATTGGCTGCTGCCGGCCGGCGTCATGGCGCTGGCGCTGCTCATCGTCGCCTTCGTGCCCTTGATGTCGCCGGACTGGTCGCGCACGCTGGGTGGCTTGCGACAATGGTTGCCCCGATGAGCCAGACACCGCCGCCCCAAGACAGCCGCTGGCGTGACTACCCGCGCGAGCTGACCATGTACGGCTCGATCCCGCAGACGGGCCGTGTGCACGTGCTGTGGAGCGTGGCCGTGGGGGTGTTCCTGTGGCTGGTGCGCTGGCTCGATGGCCAGGCCCTGGGGCCTGCAGGCTGGTCGCTGCTGGTCACCCTGACCCACACCTTGAGCCTGGGCTACTGGTGCTGGCTGCTGGTGGGCATGTGCTGGCTGACGCTGGTGCGCCGCCGCTGGCGCCTGGTGCCCGACGCCCGCGCCCGCTACGACGACAGCGGCGTCTACGGCCTGTTGTCCTGGCGCCTGCTGCTGAGCACAGGCCTGGCCTGCGTCTTGCCCGCCACGGCATTGGGCCTGTTCACGGCCCGCGCCGCCCTGCACCCCTTGTCCGCCAGCTGGCTGGCCGACGTGCCCCCGCCAGGCTGGGGCCTGTGCCTGGTGCTGTCGCTCAGCCTGGCCTTGGGCACTTTCACCATCGACTGGCTGCGCGTGCGCCTGATGGCCCAACAAAGGCGCGCCGATGCGGCCCAGCGCCAGGCGCTGGAAGCCCAGCTGCAACGCCTGCAGGCCCAGCTGGAGCCCCACATGCTGTTCAACACGCTGGCCAACCTGCACGCCTTGATCGGGGCGCACCCGGGCAAGGCGCAAGACATGTTGCAGCGGCTCATCGCCTTCTTGCGATCCACCCTGCAAGCCAGCCAGCGCACCGAACACACGCTGCGCCAGGAGTTCGCACGTGCAGAGGACTACCTCGCCCTGATGGCCATCCGCATGGGCTCGCGCCTGCAAGCCGACGTGCACCTGCCCGACGAGCTGGGCGATGTCCGCGTGCCCCCGCTGATCGTGCAGCCCTTGCTGGAAAACGCCATCCACCACGGTCTGGAGCCCTCCCGCAAGGGTGGGCGCCTCTCCCTGAGCGCCCGGCGAGAAGGCCAGC